>CAZBSH010000046.1:0-17649 GCA_964494645.1 uncultured Christensenella sp.
AGCAACCTACGGAGCGCATCCTCTAACACGCTTTTGGGGCACGCAAGGTTTAAGCGTTCAAATCCCTCGCCTGCTTTGCCAAAAATATATCCCTCGTCAAAAAACAGTTGCGCCTCCTGCGTCATAAGGCGTTCCAATTCCATGTGCGCGATATCATATTGCCGCAAATCGAGCCACTGCAAATAAGTACCTTCCAGCCGTGTCGCTTTGACCATAGGAAGATTCTTTTGCAAAAATCCTTCGACCAACCGGCGGTTTTCGTCGATCACGCCAATCAGTTCATCAAGCCACGCCCCGCATTGGGTATACGCGATACGGCATGCTTCGTAACCAAGAGCGTTGAGCTCAAACATCCCCGCGGCGTGCTTTGCCTGTTCAAACCTTTCACGCATCTCTTTGTTTTTGATGATAATATTGCTCGTTTGCAGTCCCGCCAGATTAAACGTCTTGCTCGGCGCTGTGCACACCACCGAAAAATCCGCAAATGAATCTTTCACCTGCGAAAAAACAGTATGCCGGTATCCCGGCATGATCAGATCATGGTGAATTTCATCCGCGACAACGACCACGCCATATGCCTCGCACAACTCGCCGATCCGCAACAATTCCTCTTTTTTCCACACCCGCCCGACAGGATTATGCGGACTGCACAGCAAAAGCATTTTATTACGCGGATCGCGAAGCTTCTCTTCCAAATCGTCAAAATTGATTTCGTAACCACGATCCGTTTCGACAAGCGCATTTTCGCGCAATGTGCGCCCTGTGTGTTGCACAACAAGATAAAACGGATAATAAACCGGCGTCATGATGATTACGCCGTCACCCGGCTGTGTGAATGCGTTGATTGCGATCCCTAAAGATGCGACCACGCCCGGCGCGGGCACGATCCACTCACGCTCTGCCGTCCAGTCGTGACGCTTTTGCATCCAATGCCTGACCGCATCAAAATACGTATCTGCAGCCGCTGTATAACCAAGCGCCTCTTTTACGACATACTCCTGTAAACCGGTCACGATCTCCGGTGCCGTCACAAACTCCATATCTGCCACCGAAAGTGGAACGACACCCTTCTTTACATCCGGATTTTTCTTTTTCATTTCTTCCCATTTCACAGAATGTCCATTATCCCGCAAAACGCATGTTGTAAAATCGTAACGCACTAAAATCTCCTGCTCTTTTCTAAAAACCTTTTATCCATGCTATGATTGCATCCGCCGCCGCCTTTTGCTGATGCGCAGGGCTTATTGTTGCCTGTCCGTCACCGCTTTGATGTCCATAACTACCAAACCCCGAATGATTTCCTCCGTCGATCTCATAAAAAGCAACAGCCTGCGGAAAATTGGGCTGCGCCGCCGCGTATTTGTCCCGGTCAAGAACATTATCGTTTTGAGCCGTGATACTGAGCGCTTGTTTACCGCTTGTGGAAAAGTCTGAATTGGGGTAGGACGCCAGAAACACCATCCCATCGACGCGATCATCTCCTTTTGCATACTCCGCCGCCATCACGCCGCCCAGAGAATGTCCGCCGACAACCCATTTTTTCATGTTAGGATAATTGTCGATCACACTGCTTGCGCCACCGATATTGAATACCGCGAGATCAAACGGCATTTTAACGATCACACACAGCACACCCTGTTGTGCAAGATCACGGGCAAACATTGCGTAGGCATCCGCATCCACCTTGCCCCCCGGATAAAATATAAATCCCTCCTGCGCTTGCGTATCCGGAGCAAAGGTGATCGTTTTCGCATCTTCTGTAACCGTAACGCCGTCGCCTGTCTGCATTGCTTGCTTCGCGTCGCCCGCCGCTGCATAGTTACCTGTACATAAATAAAGCAGCATTGCGACGATCATCGCCGCAACCACGATCAAAACGATAATTTTTACACGCTTTTTTTTCATATTTTTCTCCATTGTCCCAGTATCCTTATTGTGATGCGGGACGATTGTTCTGTGATTATTATAATACCATTTTTTGAAGCCTATCAAACGTTTTTCCAGAAAATGTATGTTTTAATGTGTGCTTGTTGTTATTATATATTATATAGCAGATTATTTTTATTCAGAAAGGAGCCGCGTATGGTTACATTGCTCATATTTGCCGCCGTTGTGCTTCTTTTGTGTGTTTTTTCAAGCAAACTATTATACCGTTTCGGTATTCCTGCGTTGCTCATTTTCTTGGTGCTCGGCATGCTTTTCGGTTCGG
Source organism: uncultured Christensenella sp. (assembly GCA_964494645.1). Lineage (GTDB taxonomy): Bacteria > Bacillota > Clostridia > Christensenellales > Christensenellaceae > Christensenella. Next base: position 2,210 of record CAZBSH010000046.1, read on the forward strand.
ACGGAATTGCCGGCATTCATTTTGACAACTATTCACTGGTAGAGACCATCAGTTCGTTTTGCCTGATCTTTATCATGTTTTACGGTGGGTTCGGCACCAATTGGAAAACTGCCAGACCCGTCATCGCGCCTTCCATCTGGCTTGCCACAGCGGGCGTTGTCATCACTGCCGCGCTCGTCGGATGGTTTAGCCGGATCGTACTCAATACCACTTTTTTGGAAGGAATGCTCATCGGCGCGGTCGTCGCTTCTACAGACGCAGCCTCTGTATTTTCTATCCTTCGTTCGCGCAAGCTGAACTTAAAGGGGGGGCTCGCTTCCATGCTTGAGGTGGAAAGCGGGTCGAACGATCCGATTGCATATATGCTCACGATTGCTGTGCTCACGATGATGTCTGCGGGAGGGGGAGCATCGATCATTCCAATGGTCGTGATGCAGCTTGTCTTTGGTCTTGGCATTGGGTTTGCGCTTGCTTTTGTATCCACCGTGGTTCTCAAAAGGATCAACTTTGAGATTGAAGGACTGTACACGATCTATGTTGTTGCTGTCGTAATATTGGGATACGCGTTGTGTCAGCTTATCGGCGGCAACGGATATTTATGCGTCTATATCATGGGTATCGTCCTCGGTAATACCAAGCTAAAACACAAACGAACACTCGTACATTTTTTTGACGGTGTTTCGTGGATCATGCAAATGGCTTTATTCTTCATGCTGGGGCTGCTTTCCTTTCCGTCGCAAATCCCCGCGATTCTCATCCCTGCGATTCTTATTTCCCTTTTCCTGATCTTTGTAGCGCGACCTGTCGCTGTGTTTGGCATATTGAGCTGGTTTAAATTCCCAACCAGAGAAAAGCTGTTTGTTTCATGGGTAGGGATGCGCGGCGCAGCTTCTATCGTGTTCGCCATTTTCGCGATCATGTTCGGCGTAGGCATCAATAACGATATTTTCCATATTGTCTTTTTCGTCGCGCTGTTCTCCGTCGCCCTGCAAGGAACGCTCACGCCTCTTCTCGCCAAAAAGCTCAGCCTAGTGGAAAAAGAAAGTTCCGTCTTTAAAACTTTCACAGATTATCAGGACGAAGCTGAAATGCACCTTATGGAAATCAAGATCGACGAACGGCATCCGTGGAACGGAAAAACACTTAATGCAGCAGATCTTCCCAAAGGCATCCTTGTGGTTATGATCAAGCGCAGGCGCAAAAACGTTATTCCTAATGGAGCAACGGTACTAAAAACAGACGATGTGCTTGTTTTGAGCGGCGAAAACTTCAACGAAATTCCCTTGTAGATAAATGCGCCTGCGCACAAATAAAGGTTGAGTTTTGCGCTTTTTATCGTTATTATTAAAGATATATAGAAATTTATTTTTAGGAGATATCATATGTTTAAAGTGAATCAAAATTTTGCACGGTTGCAAGGCAGTTACCTGTTTTCAGAAATTGCGCACCGTGTAGCAGAATATACCAAAGAAAATCCCGATCGCGAGCTGATTCGCCTCGGCATCGGAGATGTGACCCGCCCTCTGTCGCCCGCTGTTTTGCAGGCGATTGATGCCGCGACCCGCGAAATGGCTGACGCCGGAACATTTATGGGATATGGACCCGAACAGGGCTATGAATTTTTGCGTGCGGCGATCCGTCAAGGCGATTATTTGGATCGCGGTGTGGACATTGGACTTGACGAAATCTTTGTTTCGGACGGCAGCAAGTGCGACACAGGCAACTTTCAGGAGTTGCTGTCCCCTGATGTACGTGTGGGCGTGACCGATCCGGTCTACCCTGTTTACGTGGATACCAACGTAATGGCAGGGCGTTCGGGTGAATTCGACACTTCTGCGTCTAAGTTCAGTAACATCACATATATTCCTACTACGGCGCAAAACAATTTTGTACCCGCGTTGCCGCAAGGCAGAGTCGATGTGATGTATCTTTGTTCCCCCAATAACCCAACGGGCACAGCGCTCACAAAGCAGCAGCTTAAGGTGTGGGTCGACTGGGCAAACGAAACGGGCGCGCTCATTTTATTTGACGGCGCATATGAGCGGTTTATCACCGATCCGGACGTGCCGCACAGCATTTACGAGATCGAGGGCGCAAAAACGTGCGCGGTCGAATTCCGCAGCTTCTCCAAGACAGCGGGCTTTACCGGTACGCGCTGCGCTTACACTGTTGTTCCAAAGGAGCTTTTTGGAGAAAACGAAACCGGCGATCAGGTGAATTTGAACGCAATGTGGCTGCGCAGGCACACGACAAAATTCAACGGCGTTTCCTACATCGTGCAGCGCGGCGCAGCAGCGATCTATACGGCGGACGGCAAAAAGCAGGTGGAGGATACCATCAACGGGTATCTTGCAAACGCGGCGATCATCAAAAGCGGGCTGGCTGAGATCGGCATTACATCCTACGGCGGCGTAAATTCGCCGTATGTATGGCTCAAAACACCCGATCATCTGACAAGCTGGGAGTTTTTTGATAAGCTTCTTAAGGAAGCAAACGTCGTCGGCACACCGGGCAGCGGTTTTGGCAGCGCAGGCGAAGGTTATTTCCGCCTGACCGCTTTTAATACAAAGGAAAACACGGAAAAAGCCATTGAACGGCTTGCGAACTTAAAATAATTTTTTAGATGAGGTAAAATCATGAAAATTGCATTTTTAGCGGCGGCGAATTCGCCGCATACGATCAAGTGGGCCAACGTCCTTTCGCAAAACAATGAGGTGAGCGTTCTTTCGCTTCCTGAGGACAAGGACAGCTTTGGTGAGCTGCACGAAAAGGTCACTGTGACCTATCTTAATACCCCTGCCTCGCAGGGCGGTCTTAAGAAAAATGCCGGACAAGTGAAATCCCTTGTCACTTCGGGCGGTTTTGGTGTTGTAAACGCCATTGGCGCTACGACATATGGCGTTTTGGCATCCAAGGCAAAACTACCGCATACGATCCTTACCGTTTTAGGACCGGATATTTACGCGAGCGTAGATCTTGGGAAAAAAGGTCTTGTCGCGAAAAGCTTCAAGCATGCAGAGGCTGTCATTGCCGCTGCGCCCAATATGGTTACAAGGTTGAAACAATTGTTTAAGAAGGAAAAAAATTATTTTGTTGTTCCGTTCGGGGTAGACCTCGGCGCATTCCAGAAAAAAGCTGTGGATAAAAAGGAAGAGGCAATTTGCTTTGGTTCCCTAAAGGCACTCGAGTATGGAAATGGCGTTGACATGGTTATTGAAGCGTTTGCCAAGTTCCTGCAAAACGCCGCGGGGGAAGCGACCCTGAAAATCGTAGGGACAGGTACGATGGAGAGCAGCTTGAAGCAGCAGGCGCAAAGCGCGGGAATCGCTGATAAAATTGAGTTTGTGGGCTATGTGCCCAACGCGCAGATGCCTGACATGATAAACAGTATGGACGCGACCATTCAAATGAGCGCAGCGGAGGCGTTTGGCGTGACGGGGATTGAATCCATGGCATGCTGCGTTCCCGTTATAGCCTCTGACACAGTAGGCGCGAGCGAATATATCTTGAATGGTGTGACGGGTTATCTTGTTAAGGTAAACAACACCGATCGCTGCTGCGAATGTATGCTCGAGTTGCGCAACAAGGAGGCGCGTGAGCATATGGGGCAACTCGCGCGTAATGATATGGAAGAATCCTTTGATCTTTTAAAGGGCAAAGACGCATATGAAAAAGCGCTGCGCAGTGTTGCTGCGCGCGTGCAATAAAAACAAACAGGAGCGGTTGTATGGAAAATTATCCTCTGAACCAAATCAAGCATCAACGTGATTTTCGAGAATTGTTGTGCAACGCGAAGGACGCTTACGGCGACCGGGATATTTTCCGCCTCCGCACACCGGACGGCGGCATCGTCGGGATCGGTCATGACCGATTGATGCACGACTTAAACGCACTTGGCAACGCACTTGTCGGTCTTGGTCTTACAGGAAAACATATCGCTGTAATCGGACCGACGAGCTATGAATGGTTGCTTTCCTATTATACCGTTTTATGCGGACTTGGGGTGGTCGTTCCCATTGACAAAGAACTGCCCGACGATGAAATCGCAAATATTCTTTCGGACAGTGGCGCCGCATGTTTGATTTATGCACATGAATACGCGGATATCGTGCAAAATATACGCGGCGGATTGAATGATGTTGCGTATTATGTCGACATGAACGGCACAACGGGAACGCATGATTTGCAAGAATTGCTCAAGAATGCGCAAGACAATGGATATTGTTCGCTGCCCATCGATCCGCACGCGATGTCCGCGCTGTTATACACCTCCGGTACAACAGGGAAAAGCAAGGGCGTCATGCTTACGCAAAGCAACATTCTGCGCGCCTCCGAAGGCGGTCTCAGCTTGCTTGATATCGGCTCGATTTGTATGTCCGTATTGCCCGTGCACCATTCCTTTGAGAGCACGCACGGCATTACAATGATGATAGAAAACGGTACGACGATCTGCATCAACGACAGCTTGCGGCATTTCCTTGAAAACCTGCAGCTTTTTAAGCCTGACACAATTTTTCTCGTGCCCCTGTTCGTGGAAATGATGTATCGTAAAATTTGGGCAAACGCCCATGCGCAAAAACAGGAAGACGCACTGCGCGCTTTGATCGAAAAGAGCAATGCCGAGCTTGCGCAGGGTATTGATAACCGTGACGTGTATTTCAAAAACATCCACGACGCATTCGGCGGAAATTTAAAAGTTATGCTTTGCGGTGGCGCGCCCTTGCCAAAACATCTTGCGCGCGCGTTCCGCGAACTGGGTATTTTGCTTTTGCAAGGCTATGGCATCACAGAATGCTCCCCCCTTGTTTCCGTCAATCGCAATCGGTATTACGAGGATGGTTCTGTCGGTCTCCCGATCGCCTGCTGCGAAGTTGACGTACGCGATATGGATGAGGACGGTGACGGCGAGATTTGGGTCAAAGGCGAAAATGTGATGCTCGGATACTATAAAAACGAGGCGGGAACGCGCGAAGTCATGCGGGATGGCTGGTTTAACACCGGTGATATCGGACACATCGACGAACGCGGTTTCTTGTTCATTACCGGGCGCAAGAAAAACCTGATCGTTCTTTCCAACGGTAAAAATATTTATCCGGAAGAAATCGAAGGATATTTGATGCGCATCCCTTACATCAAAGAGGTTGTTGTATTCGCTCCTCTTGTGGACGGGCAAAGCGAAATGGCGCTGTACGCTGAAATTTTTGTCAACGAAGAGTATACGGCAGAACACACGCCGCAAGAAATCTTGCACACTCTGGAAAAGGATATTGTCGAGGTCAATAAAACATTGCCGACTTATAAACACATAAAGGATTTTCACGTGCGGGATAAAGAATTCGAAAAAACGACAAAAAAATCGATCAAACGGTTTATGGTACAGTAACCGATCGTCTTGTCGCAACACGAAAGGAGGTAATATCATGTCTACGGTAAGTCTGGCTTCTGTACAGCAGCTTTTGGCAATGGCATCGCCTATGGATCCGGAAGAAATCACGCCTGAAAAACATCTGGTAAGGGATTTGGATATCGACTCTTTTGCGATGATGGACGCTGTCCTGTCTTTTGAAAGGGAATTTGGGATTGAGATCCCCGACAGGGATCTTCGCCTGTTTGACACGGTACAGGATGTGCTTGTCTACCTCGCGGAACGAACAGGTTCTGTGGTCGCGCATGCAAGTACAATTTAGCAATTATTTTTTTATATCCACAAAAAGCAGGGGGTTTCCCTGCTTTTTTATTGCGGCATGGTTGCGGCTGGTGTATGATAAATAATATTGGTATCATGATTTTAGGGAGTTTGAGATGAAGCGGAACGTTTTACTTATCAATTGTGCCGCCGCTTTTTTGTGGCTGGGTATGTATTCTTATGTCCCTACTCTGCCTTCCTTTGCAACTACGCTGGGCGCGACAGCTGTCATGCTTGGTGTGATTGGCGGCGCATACGGCGCGATGCAAATTTTGCTGCGCATCCCGCTTGGTATGCTGTCTGATAAGACAGGCAAAGATAAATTGCTTCTCATCATCGGATTTGTCGTGCTGACACTGTCCGTTGTTTTGTTCCTATTCGCCGATACGGTCGAAACCGTGATTTTCGCGCGCGGCGTAGCGGGCGCCGCCGCCGCATGGTGGGTGATCATTTCTGCTTCTTACGCTAAATACAATGATGAATCTAAGCAGGTGAAGGCCCAAGGGATATTGAGCGCTTCTTCCAGCCTTGGCAAGGTGCTGGCAGCGCTTCTCGGCGGGATCGCCGCCCAGTTTTTCGGATTGCGCGCACCCTTTTACGTGGCGCTTTTGGCAGCCGTTATCGGTCTTATCATCATGCTTTTCTTAAAGAAACCGGCAACGCTTGAAACCCATGAGCCGCCCACCGCCAAAGAATTACTCTCCCTTTTGAAAAACAAGGATTTGATGATTATTTCTATCCTGTGTGTTTTTGCCCAGCTTCAATGTTTTGCCGTTCCTACATACTTTACCTCTGTCGCTGCGCAAAACATTGGCGCAGATCCCGGGCAGCTCGGCAGCTTGACACTTGTTTATTTTCTGACGGTCGGGCTTATTTCTCTTTTTGTTGGGGGACGTCTTTACCAAAAGATCGGCGGGATCAAGGTCGTTGTTGCGGCATTCCTGTTATGCGCGTTTTCGTGTGTTCCGTTCTTCTATCATATGAGTCTGCCTGTAATTTATATTATGCAAATGATTGCGGGTATTGGTTATGGAATCCTTACCTCCGCGCTGGCGGGCTTTGTGATCAAGGCGGTGCTCCCGCACCAGCGTTCTACCGCCACAGGAATCTTCCAGTCCGTTTATGCGATCGGTATTTTTGTCGGTCCGGTCATTGCCGGTGGCGTGATCGAGGCGGCATCTTTTGATACCGCTTACTGGGTCATCGGGGGCATCACGCTTTTGGCCGCTTTCCTGTCCGGTATTTTCATCCCGCGAAAATACGGCGAAATGTAAAAAAATTAATTTCCTCTTGTTTTATCGCCGTCAATAGGGGTATTATAATTTTAATAAATGTTTCAAATGAAAATCTTAACGGAGGAAACGATTATGTCGGATACATGGAAGTCCAAAGAAACCATCAGGCTCGTACTCAGTATCGTGTTGCTTGTTATCGGTATCATTTTATTGGCTGCGCCGCAGGCTGCAATGGTTGGGATTGTCATCCTGATCGGTGTTGTTATGCTCGCGTACAGCGTTATTTCAATCTTTATGAATCTTAGTAAACGCAACAAGGGAGAGGACGTCAGTTTCGTTGTTCCTATCATTGTGCTGATCGTAGGAATCTTGCTGCTCATTTTCCGTGACGGCGTTGCGAACGTGCTGCTTCCCATTATCATCGGAATTTGGGCGGTCGTTACCGGAATTATGAGTCTTACGGATGCTTCTACTTTAAAGCATGCAGGATCTTCTTCATGGCGCGTTCCAACCATCACCGGTATCGCAGCGCTTGTGCTTGGTATCATCATTTTGATCGGGATTGCAACGACAAACGTTGTAGGTATCCTGCTCGGCGTATGCTTGCTTATCTACGGTATCGTGAGCATCGTAGAATGGATTGTTGTCGCAACCGCGAAAAAAAATATTTGATTCGCTTCTCAAAACCGGTAAGGCGCTCATGTCTTTCCGGTTTTTTTACAGCATCCAATTCAACCAATGGTTGAATTTTTCATCTTTTTTCACTAATCCGGTTATTGAGCGACACTGTAGAACATGGTATAACAATATTGTAAGATAAAGGAGTACAAATGGAATCCGACATAGCGGCAAATATTGCGAGGCTCCGCAAACAAAAGGGGCTCACACAGGACGCGCTCGCAAAGAAGTTGAATATTTCGTTTCAGTCTATTTCCAAATGGGAAAATGCGCTGGCACGCCCCGATCTTACACTGTTGCCCGCACTGGCGGACGCGCTCGACACAAACATTGATTTTCTGCTTGGTTATCACAAAAAGCAGTTTACGATGTATGAGGAATACTATCAGTCGGATGAATATTACTGGGGCATTGAGCCCGACCCGATGTGTTACGATGTCCTCCGGCTGCGACCGCCCTTAAAGCCATTGCGTCTGTTAGACGTTGGCTGCGGCGAAGGCCGCGATGCGGTGTTCTTTGCGAAAAACGGCTATCATGTGACAGGCTTTGACATCGCTGCTGCCGGCATTGAAAAAGCGCACCGTCTCTCAGATATGCATCAGGTCTATGTTGATTTCTTTGTGGCTGATCTTAAAGATTTCAGACCGGAACAAGAGTTCGATGTGATTTATTCCACAAATGGGGTGTTCAACTACATCATGCCGGAACTTCGCAGGGAATTGCTCTTTCACTATCAAGAACATACTGCGCAAGACGGCATCCACGCGATTAATGTATTTGTAAGAAAACCGTTTATCGCAGTTGCGCCGGATGTGGAGGAAACAGAATATCTTTGGAAGTCCGGTGAACTTTTTTCCGGCTATGCGGACTGGCGGTTTTGCGAATGCCGCGAGACGATTTACGACTGCGAAAGCAGCGGCGTACCACACGAGCACTGTATGGATACGCTGATTGCACAAAAATACACTGCTAAGACTTAAAAAGCCGGTACCCTTCCCAGAGACCGGCTTTTTAAGTGCTATCTTTTTATTACACTGCTATCTAAAATACTTTACGCCGCTTTCGAATATCTTTTGATCATATTCACCGGGCACATTCTTTGCGATATGTTTTCCCGCACGCTCCGTATGCCCCATCTTCCCCAGCACACGCCCATCCGGGCTCATGATCCCTTCAATCGCATACATCGATCCGTTAGGGTTATATTCGATATCCATCGCCGGTACGCCTGCAAAGTCAACATACTGCGTCGCGACCTGTCCGTTCTTTATAAGTGCCTTGATTTCTTGTTCCGTCGCCACAAAACGCCCTTCGCCATGGGATACCGCTACAGTATGTACTTCGCCCGGTTCACACAGCGAAAGCCACGGAGAGTTTGCGCTTGTAATGCGCGTCCTTACCATACAGGATACATGCCTGCCAATGTTGTTATAGGTAAGCGTGGGTGAATCATCGCGCATATCCCTGATTTCCCCGTACGGCACGAGCCCCAGCTTGATGAGCGCCTGAAAGCCGTTGCAAATACCGAGGATCAATCCGTCGCGATTTTTCAGCAGCTGATGTGTTGCGTCCTTAATCCGCGGATTGCGGAACATCGTCGCAATGAACTTGCCGCTTCCGTCCGGCTCGTCGCCGCCCGAAAATCCCCCGGGTAACATGATCATCTGCGCATGGGCAATCTCCGCTTCCAGCGCGCGGATACTCTCGTCTACATCCTGCGCGCCCATGTTACGCATAATCACAACGCGCGGGATCGCCCCTGCCGCTTCAAACGCTTTCGCTGTATCATATTCACAATTCGTACCCGGAAACACCGGGATCACCACACGCGGAATCGCTGTCTTATAGCGGCTGACCACAATATTCTTTTTCTTGTACAGAGGCGTTTGCACCGCGCCACTATCCTGTGTCTTTGTGGCAAACACATTTTCAAGCGGCTGCGTATATGCAGCAAGCGCTTCGCTGAGCGGGATGCTCTCGTCCATTAGTTCAATAAACGGCTCTTCGCGGATTTCTCCTTTGATCGGGAAATCTGCATCGTGGATACAAGGAGATTCTACAAGGACCGCGCCATAATTTTTGGCCGTTATTTTATCCAAATGCTGCGAGAACAGCTTTACGCCAAGGTTGTTTCCAAACGCGCATTTTGCCGCACCCGCAAGCACACCGCCACGCGTCACAGCGTACGCCGAAACAACAACTTTATCCTGTATCATCTTATGCAGCTTATCGTATTTGCGCTTCACGTCTTTGAAGTCCGGCAAACCGTTTTTATCGCGCTTGATGTCCATCAGGTAAAGCTTATTGCCCGCCTGCTTAAATTCCGGTGTAATCACATCTTTGGCTGCCACGGGAGCCACGCAGAACGAACAAAGCGTAGGAGGAACATCAATATCCTTAAAGCTTCCGCTCATCGAATCTTTACCGCCTATCGCTGCAATACCCAGCTCACGCTGCGCAAGATACGCACCCAGCAAAGCGCCAAGGGGTTTTCCCCAACGCTGCGGATCGTCGTGCAGGCGTTCAAAATATTCCTGCAGCGTAAGCCACGCTTCCTTCCGGTCCCCGCCTGCCGCCACAAGCTTTGCCAAACTCAACAACACCGCGTATACAGAACCTGCGAATGGGCTTTTTTCCATCAAATACGGATCCAGCCCATAGCTCATGAGCGTCGCTGTTTTGCTGTTTGCTCCGTCACACGGTATTTTAGCGCACATTGCCTGTATGGGCGACAGTTGGCGCGCACCGCCAAGCGGCATTGTTACACTGCCCGCGCCAATCGTGGAGTCGAACATCTCCGTCAAACCCTTTTGTGAGCAAACATTAAGATCGCTAAGCAACGAAAACAGCGTTTCTTTCACTGTTTTTTCTGTCTTTTCACCAAACATATCCTTGGTATCGAACTGCACGACCTTTGCATGCGCGTGCTGTGTTGCACCGTTTGTATCCAAAAATTCACGAGAGATGTCCACAATATTTTTATTGTTCCAAAAAAGACGCATACGTCCGGTATCTGTCACGCGCGCAACGAGCGTCGCCTCCAGGTTTTCGCTTGCCGCGAGCGCAAGCACACAATCCAAGTTCTGCGGGCGGATCACAATTGCCATGCGTTCCTGAGATTCGGAAATCGCAAGCTCCGTACCATCCAGTCCCTCATATTTTTTGGGTACCGCATCAAGATCAATATCCAGCCCTTCCGCCAGCTCTCCGATTGCCACGCACACGCCGCCCGCGCCGAAATCATTACAACGTTTGACCATTTTAGAAAATTTTTGATTGCGGAATAGCCGCTGCAATTTGCGCTCGGTAAGCGGATTACCCTTTTGTACCTCCGCACCGCATTTTTCAATGGATTCTTCGTCGTGTGCCTTGGAAGAACCCGTTGCTCCGCCACAGCCGTCACGACCTGTACGCCCACCGATCAATACGATCAAATCTCCTTCTACCGGACACTCGCGGATGACCTGTTCCGCCGGAGCTGCCGCGATTACGCCGCCGATCTCCAAACGCTTTGCCTTGTAACCCTCGTGATAGACCTCCTCCACAAGTCCGGTCGCAAGACCGATCTGGTTGCCATAGGAGGAATATCCATGCGCCGCTTCTTTGGTGATCTTGCGCTGCGGCAATTTGAATTCCATCGTATCCTTCAAACTTTCGCGCGGATCTGCGCTTCCTGTGACGCGCATCGCCTGATAGACGTATGACCGTCCCGAAAGCGGATCACGAATCGCACCGCCCAAACACGTCGCCGCACCACCGAACGGTTCGATCTCCGTCGGGTGGTTGTGCGTTTCATTCTTAAACATAATCAAATACTCTTTTTCGCCCTTATCCGTCTCGATTTTCTGTTTGATAGAGCAGGCGTTGATTTCTTCTGAATCGTCAAAATTTTTAAGCAGTCCGGCGCGCTTTGCCTCACGCACATACGCTGTCGCAAGATCCATCAGGCAAACGTCCTTTTCCCTGCCCATTTTTGTGCGCGCGTCGAGATACTCTTCATACACGCGCTCCGCTTCCTTAGAGATCGGATCGCCCGCAAACTCAACCTTGTCGAGCGCAGTGGAAAATGTCGTATGGCGGCAATGATCTGACCAGTACGTATCGAGCACTTTCAGCTCTGTGATCGTAGGATCGCGCTTTTCACCCTTGAAATAGTCCTGTGCGCACAGCATGTCTTCTTTTGTCATAGCAAAACCGTTTTGCACGGTAAATTCTTCAATTTGCTTTTTGTTCATCTTGATGAACCCGTCCATCACTGCCACTTCGGTGGGGATTTCCAGATTCATTTCGAGCGTTTCGTATGGATCGAGCGTTGCTTCGCAGGAGTCCACCGGATTGATCACATAATTTTTGATCGCCTGAAGCTGCTCCTTATCCGCCCCCTTGATAAAATAAATTTTCGCAAATCGCACATTAGGGCGTTCCTTGCGTGTTAACAGCTGCACACACTGTGCCGCGCTGTCTGCGCGCTGGTCGTACTGACCGGGCAAATATTCAACCGCAAATACGGAATATCCCTTTTTATCCGGCATATCTCCGTGCGTTACGGTGTCGACCGCCGGCTCGCTGAATACATTCACGATCGCCGCTTCAAAGTCCTCGTCATCTATGCCCTGCACATCGTAGCGGTTTAGAATCCGCACTTCCTTGACGGGCACGCCAAGGTTTTGCTTGAAATCTGCGGCGCGCGACTGCGCCTCCACATCAAAGCCCTTTTTCTTTTCCACGAACAATCTTTTTACGCCTGTACTCATTGCAACGTCCCCCGCTCAAAGTTGGTTTGTTTCGTCCATTCCTATTATACCATATACCGCCCGCGGTTATAAATAAGTAAACAATAATATATAGACAGGGATCGTCAAAAACGATAACAACGTCGTGACCGCGATCGAACGAGTGGCAAATTCCGTATCCGCGCCTGCTATCTCTGCAAAGATCGCCGTCGCGACCATCGCGGGAAGGCTCATCTGTATAACCAACACTTCTGTCGAAATGTGCGGCAGTCCAAGCAACGCTGCAATTGCCAACATAATAAGCGGCGCAGCTACAAAGCGCCCCACAATACTGAGCGATATGCCCTTATCCATTTTTTTCAGACAGGAAATGCCCGCGCGATGCAAGATCATGCCCACAAAAAGAAGCGCAAGCGGCGATGTGATGTCTCCGATATAGGTAAGCGCCGACGCCAAAAAAACGGGCAGCTGCACCCGCAGCAACACCAGCACAAATCCAAGCGCCACAGCGATCATGGGCGGCTGAAATATTTTCTTTACGATCTGCCTGCCTGTGAAACATTTTTTTGGAAATGCAGCCGCGCCATTTGCCTCGCAAGCGATGCGCATCCCGTCGCGCGCGATCTCCACAAATCCTACGCTATTCATGAACGTGGTATTTGCCATATAATAAAATAGCGCGAATACCAGCGAACCTTGTCCAAAAATCGCCGTCGTGACAGGCAGCCCGATATAAACAGAATTTGAAAAAGAAAACAGCGCCGTAAAAACACCGCGCTGTGTTTGTTTGATTTTTGCAATTTTGATGACCAGCTTGCTTAGGGCATACATCACACCGATCGCCGCAAAAGATGCCACGATATAGATCCATGACGTTGCGATCGTTTCCGGTGTGAAACCGGTAAGGAAGGCCATAACCGCCGTACACGGCAGCGTAATATTGACGATCAGCTTGCTGATAAAGCCGGTAACGCTCTTGTTTGCCCAGCCCTTATACGAAATGAAATATCCGACAGCAATGATGATGACAACCATCAATACCGCCTGCAACGCATCAAAAATCATTTTTTCTTCCTGCTATCCGGTTCAAATTGCCGAGTTTACCGGCAATCGCTGTGGTCGTTTGCAAAACCCCCTCTTGCAAAAACCGACGCTGCTCCTACCGGATCATTTGCATATTATACCAAGGCCGTATAAATCGCCTGTACCGCTTTTTCGAAATCATCGTTTTCCACGCCGACGATGATATTGATCTCGCTGGAACCCTGATCGATCATGCGTACGTTTACATTATTTTTCGCAAGCGCCGTGAACAGTTTTGCAGAAACGCCGATCTGGCGGATCATACCGCGACCAACCGTCGCGATAATCGCCATGTTAGAAGAAACTTCCACACTGTCCGGATTGCATTGTGCATGTATCTCATCAATCAGCTGCTCGATCACGCCACGCACACGCACGTCAGCAATTACAATGGATACCGTATCTATAGAAGAAGGCATGTGCTCGTAGGAAAGCCCGAACTTTTCAAGGCACCCTAGCACCTTTCGTCCAAAACCAACTTCTGCGTTCATGCCGTCTTTTTCAATGGTGATGACCGTGAAGTTCTTTTTGCCCGCAATACCCGTGATCCCCTCTTTTGCGCCGTCACGTCCTTCAATCGCCGGAATGATCATCGTTCCGCTGTTTTGCGGATCGTTTGTATTTTTGACATTGATGGGGATCGCCGCTTCCAGCACAGGAAAAATGCTGTCCTCATGCAGCACCGTCGCGCCCATATAGGCAAGCTCGCGCAATTCGCGGTAAGTAACTACGTCGATCTTTTTGGGGTCGTCCACGATACGTGGATCCGCCATCAAAAATCCGGAAACATCCGTCCAGTTTTCATATAAGTCGGCGTTTGCCGCGCGGGATACGATAGAACCTGTGATGTCGCTGCCACCCCGCGAGAATGTTTTGATCTTACCATTTGGCAAACTGCCGTAAAACCCGGGAACAACCGCACGTTCGTGCAACTTAAGTGCCCCGGGCAGCACAGACAATGTTTTTTTAGCGTCGTATACGCCATCCTCATTGAAGAAGATCACGTCTGCCGCGTCGATAAAATCGTAACCCAGCAAATCAGCGATCAACAGACCGTTCATATATTCACCGCGTGATGCTGCATAATCTTCGCTCGCACCTGTTTTGATGTCCTGGTACATCTTCTCAAGGTGATCTTCGATGCATATAGAAAGCCCAAGATCGTCACGGATATCCGTATAACGCTTCACGATCTTTTCATAGACCACTTTTGTATCGTCTAAGCGCAGCGCAGCATCATGCAGCGCGTACAGCAAATCCGTTACCTTGATATCGTCTGAAAAACGCTTTCCGGGCGCGGACGGCACAACAAACTTCCTTGCTTCGTCCGCTTCAATGATTTGCTTCATCTTCAAAATTTGTTCTGCGGACGCAAGCGAGCTCCCACCGAATTTCGCAACCTTAACAGCCATGTTCAATCTCTCCAACCTATTCTTCAGTATTTTCTATTTCTTCAAAATGATCCGTCAGCATACGACCTTCCAGATAGTAACGCTTTTCCTCTGCCTCGCCCAGCGAGAACGTTTTTTTGGGAAGTACGCCGCAAGCAACAACAAGATCGAAAAACGCGCTTTTATCCATAGGCTCAAAATAAAAGCCAATGTTATCATATTCTTTTGAAAGCGACAAAAACGCTTCATCGCCATGGATATAATCAATACTGCTTTGCGGGTTTTGGGCAATATATTCCTCGAAGATTTCCTGCACTTCGCCCACAGCAAGCGGATGCTGCGGGTCTTCGATCACAATACGCCCCGCGCCGTCGTGATACAAAAACGGGATCTGATAAGTTCCGTCATGCTCTATCTCCGGACGCCATCGCCCGAACACGAGCTTTGCCTTTCTTCCCTTTTCACGCAAACGTTCTGCCACAAACTGCGCGCAACCGGACGCGTTTACACCAAACAACACACGATGTATGGGCATAAATTAGACCGCGCGGTAGCGCTGGTTTATGATCTCGCAAAGCGCAAAGCGCAGCGGATGATTTTCGCGTTCCTCTTGCGTCAATCCTTGCTTTGCCTC
>CAZBSH010000047.1:0-11659 GCA_964494645.1 uncultured Christensenella sp.
CAGTGATTTTCTGTAACCCTCCGGGTTTGCACAACCAAAGTTGCGCGCCACTTTATCGCGCAGGTCAGCACCCTTTTCCTGTCCGACCACCGTGACAGGAATATCGCCAAGATAACCGATTCCACCAATCACTGCCGCATCATCCGCAAAAAGCTTATCGCCGTGCATTTCCATGAAATCCGTAAATACGTGCTCAATAATATATTGTGACGTAATCCTCTTCGGGTCGCGCGCGATCTGCACGATCTCCCATGCCGAACGTTTTGTACTCATTTCGCGCTCCCTCCCATATGCATCTTCAACAGTTTCGTAAGCGTATCCTTCATCTGTGAGCGGGCAACGATCATATCCACAAAGCCCTTTTCAAGTTGAAACTCCGATGTTTGGAACGTCGGCGGAAGTGCCTGCTTGATCGTCTGTTCGATAACCCTGCGTCCCGCAAAGCCAATGGTCGCGTTTGGTTCCGCTATCGTCACATCCCCAAGCATTGCAAAACTCGCTGTCACACCGCCCGTCGTCGGGTCTGTGATCACAACGAAAAACGGAAGTCCTGCCTCGTCAAGCTTCGCAAGAACCGCCGCTGTTTTGCTCATCTGCATCAGAGAAATCAATCCCTCCTGCATACGCGCCCCGCCGGAAACGGTGAACGCGATAAGCGGCAGCTTCTTTTTGCACGCATATTCTGCCGCAAGCGTAAACTTTTCGCCCACAGCCGCTCCCATAGAACCCATCATAAAAAATCCGTCCATCACGGCAATCACGCACGAAACCCCGCCGATCTTACAAGCACCTGTAATAATCGATTCTTTTTCGTTGGTATATCCGCGAATTTTCTGCACTTTTTGCTCGTATCCCGGAAAACCAAGAGGATTCGTGCCAATCAAATCCGCGTCTAACTCCTCAAAGGTATTATCATCTGCCGTATACATAATACGCTGACGCGCGGAAAGACGAAAATGATGACTACAATTGGTACACACATTGAGGTTTGCGATCAAATCGTCCGTATAAATGACTGTGCCACATTCCGGACACTTGTCCCACATTCCCTCAACCTGTTCCTCGTCATGCGCCACCGGCAGCTGCGCGGCAATCTCTTCCGCATTTTCAACCAGCGGTTGCGCCTGCTGATTGGTGCGATAAACACGCATGGTGATGTCTTTGCGTTTCTTAGAAAATAAACCCATCTGTTATTTTTCCTCCATAATACGCGCTACAAGACCGGTATCCAGCCGTCCTGCCATGACATCCTCATTGTTTAAAAGATCCAGCTGGAAGTCCGCATTGGTCTCCACACCATCCACAACAAGTTCTGTTAATGCCGCACGCATTTTTGCCATCGCCCTTTCTCTCGTAGGGGCGTGGACGATCAACTTACCGATCATACTGTCATATGTCGGCGGAATCTTATAATCTGTATACATTGCCGTATCAAAACGCACACCGGGTCCTCCCGGCAGGTGCAGCGCGTCGATCGTGCCAATAGACGGCATAAAATTCTTGGTCGGATCTTCCGCGTTGATCCGGCACTCAATCGCATGCCCCATCAGCGGAATGTCCTTTTGCGCAAAAGAAAGTTTTGCACCGCTTGCCACCAAAATCTGTTCACGCACGATGTCCACTCCCGTAATCATTTCTGTCACCGGATGCTCTACCTGCACGCGCGCATTGAGTTCCATAAAATAATACTGACCGGAAGGTTCATCATACAAAAACTCGATCGTTCCGGCATTTTTATAACCGGAAGCCTGCGCCGCCCGTACAGCGGCCTCGCCGATCTCTGCACGCTTTTTGCTGTCAAAAGCAATACTCGGCGCTTCTTCCATCAACTTCTGGTTCCGCCTCTGCAAAGAGCACTCACGCTCATAAAGATATACAGCATTTCCGTAATTATCACACATGATCTGTACTTCGATGTGCCGCGCATCCATGATACACTTTTCCATATAGAGCGTGCCGTCGCCAAACGCGCCCAGCGCCTCTTTATACGCCGCATCAAACGCCTTTTCGATATCCGCTTCTTTGTCTACCTTACGAATACCGCGGCCTCCGCCGCCGTTCGCCGCCTTGATCATGACCGGATACCCGACCTTCTTGGCGATCCGTTTCGCGTCTTTGGCATCTTTCAACGCTTCAAGCGAACCCGGAATGATCGGCACGTCCGCTTCTGTCATAATGCGCCGCGCCATCAGCTTGTCGCCCATCTTCTCCATCGCTTCCGCGTCCGGTCCGATAAACGTTACATTGCTCTTATTGCACATACGCACAAACTTCGAGTTTTCCGACAAAAAGCCATACCCCGGATGGATCGCGTCCGCGCCGGATATGCTTGCCGCCGAAAGGATATTATATGCGCTCAAATAGCTGTCCTTGGGCGCAGGCGGACCAATACAAAATGCTTCGTCCGCAAGCTGTGTATGCAGTGCGTTTGCGTCCGCCGTAGAATATACCGCAACGGTTTCTATCCCCATCTCACGGCACGCGCGGATGACACGCACAGCAATCTCGCCGCGATTAGCAATCAAAACCTTGTTAATCATTCCTGTTCTCCTTCAAATACGCGGTCAATTCTTCCCGCGCAGAATTATTGCTGCAACAAAATTTTAGTCCTGCTTAACAAGGACAAACAATATCTCGCCCTCGCAAACGACCTTGTCATTCACCATTGCCTTTACCTTGCCTTTTCCGCCCATTGCGGAAAGCCGCAAGATTTCCGTTTCCAAAATCAGATCATCGCCCGGAACGACCATCCCGCGATAGCGTACGCCGTCAATGCCGCCAAACACCGCCAAACGACCGGCAAAGCGCTCGTCCTGCAAAATAGCAACAGCTCCCGCCTGCGCAAGCGCCTCTGTGATCAGCACCCCCGGCAAAATCGGGTTGCCCGGAAAGTGTCCCTTAAAGCAAAACAAATCTTCGCGAATACGCCAAAGCGCTTTTGTGCGCTTGGCAACCTCACACTCCATCACCTCATCCAGAAACAAGAATGGATCGCGGTGCGGAATGATCTTTTTGATTTCTTCCTGATTCAGTGTCATATACTTTCCTCTTATTTGTAGTTATACAGCAACTGACCGTATTCCACGCTGTCGCCTTCCTCGCACGCGACCCAAGTGATCTCGCCCGCTTCCGGCATCGTGATCTCGTTCATCAGCTTCATTGCCTCTACCATGCAAACAACATCACCCTTTTTGAGCTTGTCGCCGATCTTGACTGCCTTGCCGTCCGCAAGCTTATGGAAAACACCCACCAACGGCGAGGCGATCTCTTTGCCCCTGTCTTCTACAATAGCGGGCGCTTCACTTGCCGCGACCGCCGCCTCAGGAACAGACGCCGCCATTGCGGGCGCAACAGGCGCCGCTGCAACCATCGGTGCCGCCTGCGTTGGTGCTGCTACGACGACCTGCTGTGCCGGTATCTCAGCATTGCGCTCTAAGCGTAGGCTGAAATCCTTATCATTCAGTTCGAAGATGTCAAAGCCGGATTTATCCGCGGCTTTCAGAAGTTCCAGTATCGATTTTAAATCCACTGTTTTATTCTCCTATCTATTACAAAATTAATCCATTTTCTTAAAAAGCAACGCCGCATTATGACCGCCAAAGCCAAGATTATCAGACATCGCGACCTGCACATCCGCCTTACGTCCCGTATTGGGAGTATAATCGAGATCGCATTCCGGATCGCTCACCTGATAGTTGATCGTCGGCGGAATAAAGCCATCGTTGATCGCCATAATAGAATAAATCGCCTCAATACCACCCGCCGCTCCCAGCGAATGCCCTGTCATAGATTTTGTGGACGAGATCGCCACCTTATAGGCATCCTCACCAAACACTTCTTTAAAACACAGCGTTTCTGTCTTATCGTTTAAGTCGGTTGACGTACCGTGCGCATTGATATATGAAACCTCCGACGGTTTGATTTGTGCTTCTTGTATCGCTACGCGCATCGCCTGCGCAAGCGCCGCGCCTTCCGGCTCCGGAGCCGTCATATGATAAGCGTCGCACGTCGCGCCATACCCTGCGATCTCTGCGTATATCTTTGCGCCGCGCGCCTTTGCCATTTCGTATTCTTCCAATACCAGAACACCCGCGCCCTCGCCGATCACAAAACCACTGCGCTCCAAATCAAAGGGAATCGATGCGCGTTCCAGCTTATCTGCCGTTGTCACTGCGTGTAAACCGATGAAGCCCGAGATCGCCAGCATTTTAATGGGCGATTCCGCGCCGCCCGCAAGCATTGCGTCCATATAGCCATCCTTGATCATGCGAAACGCGTCACCGATCGAATGCGATCCCGACGCGCACGCCGTTGTAACGGTCGTGTTATATCCTTGCAGCTTATGACGGATCGCCAGATGCCCGGAAGCCATATTGCTGATCATCATCGGAATGAGCAGCGGGTTCACCTTTTTAAAACCTTTTTCATTGAGCTTCGTAACTTCCTTTTCCATCGTATCCAGCCCGCCGATACCGCTTCCCACGAGCACGCCGAAACGGAACGGGTCATACGGATTATTGCCTTCCTTAAAGCCCGCGTCAGCCATCGCCTGGTCTCCCGCGATCACGCCATACTGCGCATATTCGTCCATACGCCGCGCGTCCTTTTTATCCAGAAAATCAAGTACGTCAAGATTTTTAAGCTGTCCGGCAAAATGCACAGGAAGACCTTCCGCGCCTGCCTTCGTAAGCGGTCCGATCCCGTTCACACCGTTTTTTGTGTTTTCCCACGCTTCCTTTACCGTATTTCCATTGGGAGAAAGAATCCCCAATCCTGTTACAACGACCCGTCTTGCCATAGATAGTTTTTCTCCTATTGATTACTGTTTATGCGTACATGCCGCCATTGATCGAAAGAACGTGACCTGTAATATAACCCGATTCTTCTCCTGCCAAAAATGATACCGCATCCGCAATGTCCTCTACTGTAGCGCCACGCCCGAGCGGAATGCTGCCCAAAATCTCTTCGCGCGCCTTTTGCGGCATCGCGTCCGTCATAGGCGTTTCTACAAACCCCGGAGCAACAGCATTTACCGTAATATTTCTGGAACCGATCTCTTTGGCAAGTGACTTTGTAAAACCGATGATGCCCGCCTTTGATGCCGCGTAATTCGTCTGACCGCCTTGGCCCGAGAGCCCGACTACCGAAGCCATGTTGATAATACGCCCGCTTCTTTGTTTCATCATATACGAAACCGCGTGGCGGCAGCAGTTGAACACGCTTTTTAAGTTAACATTGATGACTGCGTCAAAATCTTCTTCTTTCATACGCGCCAAAAGCCCGTCGCGCGTGATACCCGCGTTGTTCACAAGAATATCGATCGACCCGAATTCTTCTTTCACTTGTTCCATCATGTCTTTGACTTCGTCAAATTTGCTCACGTCCGCTTTGATTGCGATCGCCTTTACCCCCAGTGCCTCGATCTCTTTGACTGTTCCGGCGTAGTCCTCATCATCAAACAGATAATTTACCACGACGTTGTTGCCATCTTTTGCAAGGCGCAGCGCAACCGCTTTCCCGATCCCGCGTGACGCGCCTGTTACAACCGCTGTCTTTGCCATTTGCTTTTCCTCCGTTAAAATCCCATTGATTTGAGTCCCTCGCACGCCGTCGTGAATGACTCAAAATCACTCACGTTAAACGTGTTCGCCTGTTCGCTGATCCTTCCCGCAAAACCTGTGAGCGTTTTGCCCGGTCCGACTTCCACGAATGTATCGTATCCGTCAGCAACCATAGCACGAACGATCTGCTCGAACAAAACAGGATGCGACGTTTGCTCTGCCATCACCTGTTTCATATTTTCTTTTTCGTAAGGATTGCCCGTGCGGTTCGCATAAAGCGTGAACGCCGGATCCATAAACTGCATATCTTTGATCTCATCCAAAATCTTTCCCGCTGCCTCTTGCATGTGGGAAGTATGGAAAGCGCCGGAAACCGGAAGTTTTCTGCACTTGATCTTATTTTCTTTTCCATAGGCGACCATCTCGTCAATACGGTCGCTGTCTCCTGCTACAACGATCTGCCCCGGGCAATTATAATTGACGGGCAATAAAACACCGTCTCCCGCAAACTGCGCCGCCAGCTCCTCTACCGTGCTCATTTCCTGCCCCAGCACCGCGCACATCGCGCCCGCTTGCTTGTCCCCCGCCTGCTGCATCCACTGCGCACGCTTCATAACAAGCGAAAGCGTATCCTCAAAGGATAGTACACCGGCAGCATAAAGCGCCGCGTATTCCCCCAGCGAAAATCCCGCACCCGCGCTTGCCGCTATCCCCACGCTGTCAAGCGCCGCATATGCCGCGGCATCCACTACAAAAACAGCGGGTTGCGTATTGATCGTCCGGTTGAGCTCCTCACCCTCGCCCGAAAAACACAATTCCGTGATACCCGGACGCACCTTTTCCGCTTTTTCAAATATCTCGCGTGCGGCAGCCACATTGTCGTACAAGCTCTTGCCCATACCCGTTTTCTGTGCGCCCTGTCCCGCGAATAGCACTGCAAGTTTACCCAAAGGTTTTTTTCCTCCAAAAAGATAGCGCATGCGGACGTTCACCAAAACGAGAACGTCCGCAGCCTAAAAACTTCTTTCATATTACGAGAAGAAATCTCGCTTCTTATTTGTTGTCCTCGATAAACTTCACAAGATCTGAAACGCTTTTCAGATTTTCCGCTTCCTCGATGGAAACGTCAAACTCTTCTTCGATATCCATTACGATTTCAACCATGTCAAGCGAATCAATCTTTAAGCTCTCAAAGCTTGAATCCATTGTGATCTCATCTACATCGATATCCATTTTGTCACTGATAATTGCCGCAATTTTTTCATAAACCATGTTCATTTTCCTCCCAGAAAATCATTTATTATTTGTATACGCTTGAAGCGTTGTTACCATTCATATACCGCGCACCCGGAAGAAAGCCCCCCGCCAAAACCGGCGATCACAAGCTTATCTCCTTTTGTTAGCATCCCTTTTTTGTTCATTTGGTCAAGCGCAATGGGAATGCTTGCCGCGGAAGTATTCGACGTATCGTCAATGTTGGAATAAAATTTATCCATCGGCATTTTGAGCCGCTCCGCAATCGTTTTCGTAATACGATAATTTGACTGGTGCATCAAAAACCAATCAATATCCTCCGGTGCTTTTCCTGTCGCCTCCAGAGCCGTACGAATCACGCGCTCTGCCTCTCTCGTCGCAAACACATAGACTTCCTTGCCTTTGAGTGTCGCGTAAGAAGGCTGTACCACGCCGTCTACAAGAGTGTTCATACCGTTTATGATGATCGTATCATTGACATCAGGCTTGGAGTATACCTCAAAGTATTCCATGTTGTCGCCATGCTCTACGATCACCGCGCCTGCGCCATCTCCAAACAAAATACAACTCGCGCGGTCTTCCATATTCATAAAGCGGGACAATGTCTCCGAACCGCATACCAAAAACGGTTTGCCGCCCGGCTTCAACAATCCCTCTACCGCTTTTAAGGCGAACAGAAAACCTGTACACGCAGAATTAACGTCAAAACAGATTGCCTCCGGAATCCCCAGCTCCCGCTGAATCTGGCTCGCTACCGAAGGCACGCCCATCTCGTTGGTGACGGACGCAACAACAATTCCGCCGAGGTCGTCCTTCGTGATGCCCGCTTCGTTCATCGCGATATTTGCCGCGATCACGCACATATCCTTGTTCCACATACCGTTTTCCACATAGTGGCGGCGTTTGATCCCTGTGCGTTTGGTGATCCATTCGTCCGACGTATCTATTATCTTTTCAAAGTCCTCGTTCGTCACTACCTTCTCAGGCAAGTAACTCCCTGTCCCTAAGATGCGTATGCTCATACTTCCTCCAATCATATGCCGTCTCTTCCACCATCTCAAACAATGACGAAATTTAGACAGTATAATGATATTCTAATCTGCTGTAAATGTCAATAAAAGCAAGGAGCGTTTTGGCGCTCCCTGCTTTGTTACAGCTGTTTTTACTGTGCGTTTTTCTTTGTATAATTCAGGAGCCCGCCTGCAAGAAGAATTTTGCGCAGACGTTCGGATGCCTCAAGGCGCACCTCAAAGCTCGTCCCCTTTGTTACATTTGTGATGGTAAACACATCTTTTCCGTCAACGCTCGTGCGAACCTCCGCAATATTTAACACATCGCCTTGATCAATGCTGTCATAATCCGCTTCGTCAACGAATACCAGCGGCAATATCCCGCTGTTCATCAGATTTGCCATGTGGATACGCGCAAAGCTCTTGGCGATAACCGCCTTTACGCCGAGATACAGCGGCGCCAGCGCCGCGTGCTCTCTCGAAGAACCCTGTCCATAGTTCTGCCCTGCCACAAGGATCGTCTTTCCCGCCGCCTTGGCGCGTGCCGGGAACGTTTCGTCTACCGGCGCTAAGCAAAAATCCGAAAGATATGGGATATTCGAGCGGTACGGCAACAGCTTCGCGTTAGAAGGCATGATATGGTCTGTCGTGATGTTGTCTTCCATCTTCAGCATTACTTCTGCCTCGATCTCATCCGGCATTTCCGAGTTGATGGGGAAAGGCTTGATGTTTGGTCCCCTGATCACTTCCACATCGCTCGCACACGCAGCCGGCGGAGCGATCATATTGTCATTTACTTCAAATTTCTCCGGCATCGCCACGTCAAGGATCGAAAGATCGTCGAGCTCACACGCGTCTGAAAGATACCCGTTGATAGCTGTCACCGCCGCTGTTTCCGGACTAACCAGATAGACGCTCGCGCTTTTTGTCCCGCTGCGCCCAAAAAAGTTCCGGTTGAACGTGCGCACAGAAACCGCATCTGTCGCGGGGGATTGCCCCATACCAATGCACGGACCGCATGCGCATTCGAGTATCCTCGCGCCCGCATCAATCATATCCGAAAGCGCACCATTTTTCGCCAGCATGTTCATCACCTGCTTGGAACCGGGCGAAATCGTCAAACTGGTATGCGGAGATACCGTCTTTCCCTTCAGGATCGCCGCCACACGCATCAGATCACGGTACGATGCATTTGTACAACTCCCAATGCAAACCTGATCGACTTTGATCTTACCAATCTCTTCGATCGTCGCTACGTTGTCCGGGCTGTGCGGCGTCGCCGCCATCGGCTTTAAGGAAGACATATCTATCACGATATGCTCGTCGTATTGCGCATCCGCATCCGCGCTCAACGGTTTAAAATCCGCTTCTCTGCCTTGCGCCTTCAAAAATGCGCGCGTTGTTTCGTCACTCGGAAAGATCGATGTGGTTGCGCCCAATTCCGCACCCATATTTGTGATCGTCGCGCGCTCAGGTACAGATAAGGTTGCCAACCCCTCGCCCGTATATTCGATGATCTTTCCTACGCCGCCTTTCACGCTCAAAACGCGCAGTACCTCCAAGATCACATCCTTTGCGGAAACCCCCGCTTGCAGCTCGCCCTTTAGCTCCACATTGACAAACTTAGGACAGCTTAAATAATACGCGCCGCCACCCATCGCGACAGCAACATCAAGACCGCCCGCGCCAATCGCAATCATACCGATACCACCGCCCGTTGGCGTATGGCTATCAGACCCCAAAAGCGTCGCCCCCGGTACGCCAAAGCGTTCAAGGTTTACCTGATGACAAATTCCGTTTCCCGGGCGAGAAGCATAAATGCCGTGCTTCTTAGCCACGCTCATGATATAGTTGTGGTCGTCCGCGTTTTCAAAACCGCTCTGCAATGTATTGTGATCGATATACGCCACCGACTTTTTCGTTTTAACGCGATCAATGCCCATTGCCTCGAACTGTAAATATGCCATCGTTCCTGTAGAATCCTGCGTCAGTGTATAATCAATGCGGATCGATATCTCGCTTCCGGGGACCATCTCCCCGGATACAAGATGTTCTTCCAAAATTTTATAGCCCAGCGGCTTTCCCATAATAACGCGTACCTCCGTTTTTTTGATAACAAATAATATGTTGTACATTTTATACGCAAATTAAGTTTTTTTCAAGAGGCAGCAGTTCCTTTTTGACACATATCCCTTTATAATGATAGGAACGGACGCACAAAAATGTTTTTGTCTCCGCATAATCTGTTATTAATAACAAAAGGACGGTTTACTATGCTCACATTATGGGGAAAGATCTTAACAGACGGCAAAGTACTGAAGTCAGATACCTATACCAGCAAAGAAGAAGATATGGCGGACGCACTGCTCGATGCGCTTGAATATTTTTCAAAAAAGTTCGATATCGAAGTTCCTATGTGGCATACAGCCCACACCAAGCAGCTCGGCATGTTTCGGAAGGTCATGTTCAAGCAGGACGATTTTATCGACAGATTCCCGTACGATAAATTCGAAATGCAGATCATCGATAAATAAATCGCGACAAAGAAGGTGTACATCCCATGCACAAAATTGCATTTTACGACACAAAACCTTACGATAAGGTCTGGTTCGATAAGCTAAACAAACGATACGACTTTACGTTCAAGTATTTTGAAAACAAGCTCAATGCGGATACGGCTGTGCTCGCGCGCGGCGCAGATGCAGTGGTCGCCTTTGTCAACGACACCATCGACGCTGCTGTGATCGATACGCTCTACGATAACGGCATCCGTGTAATTGCGATGCGGGCAGCGGGGTATAATAACATCGACTTCAAAGCCGCATGGGAAAAAATACATATCCTGCGCGTACCTGCCTATTCGCCATATGCTGTCGCGGAACACGCGATGGCGCTGCTGCTCGCGATCAATCGCAAAATCAATCATGCTTATAACCGTACGCGTGAATTCAATTTTAGCATCAACGCTCTGACAGGCTTTGACCTGCATGGTAAAACCGCAGGCGTGATCGGTACAGGAAAGATAGGTCAAGTCTTTATTGATATTTGCAAAGGGTTTGGTATGCGCGTGGTCGCTTATGACCCGTATCCCAATCCAAATGCGGAAGTGGAATATGTTACCTTAAAGCAATTGTGCCGATATTCCGATATTATTTCACTGCATTGCCCACTTACCAAGGATACCTACCATATCATTGACGAACAGACGATCGCGCAGATGAAGCAAGGCGTGATTTTGATCAACACATCGCGCGGCGCTCTCATCAAAAGCGACGTTCTGCTCGAGGGAATCAAATCTGAAAAGCTGGGCGGCGCGGGACTTGATGTATATGAGGAAGAAAGCGACCTCTTTTTCGAGGATTTTTCCAATACCATCATACAAGACGATATTTTGGCGCGGCTCATCAGTATGCCCAATGTGATTGTCACCTCACACCAAGGCTTTCTCACAGACGAGGCGCTTAAAAACATCGCGCAAACTACGCTTGATAATTTACAAGCTTATTTTGATGACAAACCTCTTCTAAACGAAGTATGCTATCAATGCAGCAAACAAAAAACATGCGATAAGTCGCATCAAAAGCGCTGCTTTTGACTGCATCTGTTCTGCAATAAAAAACCGGCATTTTTATGCCGGTTTTTTTGATCCTTAAAATTTATTCCGATCTCCATATCCCGACCCTGCCCCGCCGTTCTTCTTGGGCGGACGCTGCTGTCTTTGTTTGGGTTGAGGACGCGGCTCGATTGATTCACGCGGCATGCTCTGGCGCTGCTGCTGCCGTTGCTGTCCCTGACTTCCCGCGCTCCGCTGCTGACGTTGCTGCTGCTGACGTT
>CAZBSH010000047.1:11759-17352 GCA_964494645.1 uncultured Christensenella sp.
CGTTGCTGTCCCTGACTTCCCGCGCTCCGCTGCTGACGTTGCTGCTGCTGACGTTCTTCATAGCCGCGCTGCTGCTGTGGGCGCTGCTTTGCGTTTTTGCCACCGCCATTCTTCTTATTTTTGTGTACCATTACCCCAAGCGCAATCGCAACGCCGATGATCGCCGCAATGATAATGATCATCAGTACCAACAGATTGAACATACCGCCGGCCGCCGTTTGCTTCACTGTGATCGTTGCCGCCGGCGTAGAAGTCTCCACCGTCGTTCCATCCGGCAACGTTGCTGTCATTTTAAATACGAAACTACCTGTTTTTTGGATTTGCGCAGTATAAGGCACGGTTTGCTCCGCATCCGTCATAGAAGGAATGTTTGCGATCTCTCCCAGCGTTGCCTCTGTAACCATCACATTGGTAAGCTCCTGCCCCGAAAGGTTATGGAGCACAAATGAAAATTCCACCGACCCCGGCTTGCTCAGCTCCTGCGTACTGATCGTCGCATCCAAACGTATGACGTTATTCACATCCACACTCGCACTTGCGCTCGGTTCCGCCGCATCGACTTTGACCTGTATCGCTTGTGATGAAGCCTTGACCTCATTGCCCTCACTGTCCGTCGCCGTCGCCGTAAAGGTGTAGCTTCCCGTTTGCGTGACCGTTACCTCAAGCACACCCTCTGCCGATTGTCCATCCGCAGGAAGCGTCTTAGAATCCATTGCGACATTGTTGCCGTTCTGGTCTGCGACCTTTAAGCTTTTGAGATCTGTCGTTCCGCTATTTTTTACATCGATCACGAACTTAACCTTGTCACCGCTTTTGACTGTTGTGTTATCGCCGGTGGCAGTCACCGTCATCGCTGCTTTTTTATCACTGCCCTCCGCCGTAATACTGATCGTATCCAGCTTAAGCGTCTTTGTTTCTCCATTTACTTTATATGTAAAAGAAGGTTTTACATCCGTACTGCCATTCAATACCGTGGACCATTCCAACGTCCGTTTTTGCCCGGCAGACAAAGAAAACGTATCACCGATCTGTGCGCCGTCCTTAATAGGCGGCGCCTTCAGCGCGCAATCTGTGATTTTTACGTTTCCATCGTTTTGCAATACAAACGTAAACTTGACCTTATCGCCCGCCTTGATTTTATTCGTACTTGCGCTCGCGTCGCCCGACACATCCACCACGCTTTCCTTACGCGTGATCGTAAATGGCTGAGTGCTCACCGATTTTTCCGAACCGTCTTCCGTATTAAATGTCAGCTCAAACACCATTTCATTGCCGATCATATCGTCGCTGACCGCCCATTCCCCGTTGGAATAGGACTGCGTATCCCCAGATGCCATATTATCAAGCGAAACAGTATCCCCATTGCCCGGATAATGAAGTTTAAGGTTCGATATCGTCACGCCGGACGTATTGCTCACCTCAATACTCAGTTTCACCTTGCCCGCGCCGGTAAGCGACGCAGGACTGACCGTCGCTTTGATGCTCACGCCCGCAGCCGAAGCAACCCCTCCAATAGCAATGCAAAGAGTCAATATGATCGCGATTACCAGTATTACTGATATTGTTTTCTTCAAAATAGCTTACCTCCGCTAAAAAACGAAAACGCCTTAAATCGTTTCGGTCCAACCGAACTTATCTTCGATTTCGCCGCACTGTATTCCTGTCAGTATATCATAAAATTCAAGCGCAAGCTTGCCCATGTTTCCACCTGCGACAGTAATTGTTTCGTTTCCATATACAAATTCGCCCACCGGACTCACCACCGCAGCCGTACCCGTACCAAACGCTTCGCTCAGCGCGCCGGATTTCGCCGTTTCAATGATCTCTTCGACCGATATCTTGCGTTCTTCCACTGTAATCCCCATGTCACGGGCGATGGTCATCACGCTGTCACGCGTGATCCCCGGAAGGATGCATCCATCAAGCTCCGGCGTTACCAGCTTGCCGTCGATCACAAACATAATATTCATCGATCCGACTTCTTCCACATACTTGCGCTCTTCCGCATCCAGCCAAAGAACCTGATCACACCCTTGCTCGTGCGCTTCCACACCGGCAATCAAGCTTGCCGCATAGTTCCCGCCTGTTTTCGCAAAACCCATACCGCCTCTGGCAGAGCGCGTATATTCCTTCTCGATCAAAATTTTTACCGGCTGCATACCGTTTGCATAATAAGCGCCTACCGGTCCCATCATGATGTAGAACGCATATTCTCTTGCCGCGCGCACACCGATAAACGGATCCATACCGATATAATTCGGGCGGATATAAAGCGACGTTCCCTTCTGATGCGGGATCCAGTCCTGCTCGATCTTTACAAGCTCGCGCAGCGCCTGATGCGCAAACGCTTCGTCAAAATGCGGCATCGCAAGACGCTTTGCGGAATTGTTCATCCTCTTAAAATTATCCTTGGCACGGAACAACGCAATCTTACCGTTCACCTGCCGATATGCCTTCAGACCTTCAAAGACCTCCTGGCTGTAATGGAATACGGTCGCCGCAGGCGAGATCTTAAAATCTTCATATTTTTTGATCTGTGCGTCGTGCCACCCCTCTCCCTCGGTGTAGCGCATAATGAACATATAATCCGAAAAAAGCGTCCCAAAACCAAGTTTGCTTTCGTCCTCCGGTTTTTTCTTCAGTTCATCCGTCTCCCAAAATTTGATTTCCATCTTCATCATCCTCTTTACTATATATTTATTTATTAAAATTTTCTGTGTGTTCGATGTAGCATTCTCCTAAAACCCGCATTACATCGACTCCGAAGAACGCTTGTCGCACTTTTTTATCTGCTGCCTCAAAAAACGCCTGCCGCAAAGTCATTCGCGCCGCTACTTTTTCCGTAAACTCTGCCTCGATTGCTGCGCCATATTCGCTTGCAATACTTTGCAGCTTGGAGTAATCCGCGTATTCGATCAAGAATCCAAGCTCTACAGCCGGTATCATCGTCGTTACTTTCGCCTGCGCGAGCGTTTCTGATACGCTTGTGGAATATGCCCGCACAAGCCCGCCTGCGCCAAGCAGCGTCCCGCCGAAATATCGCGTCACCACCGCGAGCAAATCCGTCAGCCCGCTGTGTCGCAATACCTCCAGCATAGGCAATCCCGCCGTTCCCTGTGGTTCGCCGTCATCACTGCTTTTTTCAAAAGACCGATCCGGCTTTAATATCATCGCAGAGCAATGATGCGCCGCATTGTAATGCTTTTTCCTGATGCGAACGATCTCTTCCGCCGCCTGCTGCTCGTTTCCTGCCGGGAGCAGCGAACAAAGAAACCTGGATTTTTTAACAACGACCTCGTGCTCCGCCGCCTGTGCGAGACGCTTATATTCCCTGCACGCCATATTATTTTAAAACAATCTTATGAAAGACTTTTTTCCCTTTTTTGATCATTGCACTGCCTTCTGCAAAATCCGCCTCGCTCAGCACCGCAAATTCATCCGTCACTTTTTCACCGTTCAACAGAACGCCACCCTGCGCGATCAATCTGCGTCCTTCACCGCGCGACTTTGTCAACCCCGCAGCAATCATACGATCAAGCAACTGCGGATGCGCCGCAAGCTCTGCCGCGCTCAGTTGTGTTGTCGGAATGCTCCCGCCCGATCCGCCGCTTCCGAAAAGCGCTTCTGCCGCGGTCTGCGCTTCCGCTGCCGCCGCTTCGCCGTGCACCTGTTTTGTTATCTCAAACGCAAGTATCTTCTTTGCATCATTGATCTGCTGATCCTTGAGCGCCGAAAGCCGCTCGACTTCGTCCATCGGCAAAAATGTGAGCAATGACAAACATGTCCTGACGTCCGCATCCGCCACATTGCGCCAATATTGATAAAACTCATACGGCGACGTCTTTTCCGGATCGAGCCATACCGCACCCGATTCTGTCTTTCCCATCTTTTTGCCGTCGCTCTTTAAAAGTAACGTTATTGTCAAGCCATACGCCTCTTTTTGCTCTTTGCGACGAATCAGGTCTGCGCCCGCCAGAATATTTGACCACTGGTCGTCTCCGCCCATCTCCAGCGTACAGCCATATTTGCGGTTGAGCACCAAAAAATCATATGCCTGCATCAGCATATAATTGAATTCAAAAAACGTCAGGCCTTTTTCAAGGCGTTCCTTATAGCAGCGCGCGCCCAGCATACTGTTGACCGAAAAGCACGTACCGATCTCTCGCAAAAATTCCACATAATTGAGATCCAACAGCCAGTCGGCATTGTCTACCATCAGCGCCTTATCTTCTGAAAAATCAAGGAACTTGCCAATCTGCTCACGAAAGCGGTCGGCGTTGTGCGCAATCACTTCTCGCGTCATCATTTTACGCATATCAGACTTGCCGCTCGGGTCGCCAATCATCGTGGTGCCGCCACCAATGAGTACGATGGGTACGTGCCCCACTCGCTGCATATGCGCCATTGCCATCAACTGTACAAAGTGCCCCACGTGCAGGCTGTCTGCCGTAGCGTCGAACCCGACATAAAAGGTTACCTTATCTCTGCCGAGCATTTCCTTCAGCCCGTCGTGCGTCGTTTGCTTGATAAATCCTCTTTCTTGCAATATATCAAAAACGTTTGCCATTCCTCTAAACTCCTAAATTTTGCAGTTGCATTTATATGTTTTCTTCAAAGTGCTTATCCTTCAAAAGATGTGGACCCGAGCGTTTTTACACAAATTCCCTTATAATTCTTCCCATCTTTTCTACGCCTTTTTCGATATCCGTGATTGTCGGCATGGAAAAATTCATACGCAGCGTGTTTTCGTGTCCGCCTTCCGCAAAGAATGGAGGTCCTACCACAAAAGCAACCTTTTCATTGACGCACTCATCAAATACTTCGCGCGCATTCACTCCCTCGGGCAGCGTGACCCACACAAACAACCCTCCATCCGGATTTGTGCGCACTGCGCTTTGCGGAAAATACTTGTCGATCGCGCCGCACATCGCGTCGCGCTGCTTCTTGTACTCCCTGCACAACATTTTGACGTGCTCGTCATAATGACCACGCCTGATAAACTCCATCACAATCGTCTGCGAAAGGTTGGAGGTATGCACATCCGCCCCCTGCTTTAGCAAGTTGAATTTCGCGATGATATCCTTATTCGCAATCGCATATCCCACGCGCAGCCCGGGCGAAACAGTCTTGGAAAAGCTCGCCAGCTTGCAAACGATCCCGCTGTCATCAAGAGACTTGATGCTTGCAAGCGGCAAACCACTGTAGCGCAGCTCCGCATATGGGTCGTCTTCCAAGATCAGTACGTCATGCGCTTTACAAATATCATAAACCGCCTGTCGTTTTTGTGCGCTCATCGTAATACCCGACGGGTTCTGGAACGTCGGGATCGTATAAAGGAATTTCGGATTATACTGCTTGATCTTCTCTTCCAGCTCCACCGTATTGATGCCATCGCTTTCCATCGAAACGCTCCTGATATCCGCGTCTGCCAGACGAAACGTTTGTAGCGCGCCCAAAAATGACGGAGATTCCACCAGCATCACGTCACCCTTTTCGATCATCGCATGGGCAAAAAAGTCGATCCCCTGCGACGAGCCGGAAAGCACAACAAGATCATCCGTTTCATTAATATTATCCTCGTTGCGATATTTTA
>CAZBSH010000048.1:0-17191 GCA_964494645.1 uncultured Christensenella sp.
CAGGCCAAAGATAAACAGGTTGCGGATACTCTTTATTTTAAAGAGCGCGAAGAAGAATTATTGAAATAACTTTCCTCGATAGAATAGTGGGAAAACGATTTCTACCGTGAATACCACAAGCAGGAAGCCGGCAATGTCTAACAGGCATGCCGGTTTTTTGCTTTTCGTTGCAAAGATGTAAAAATCCTTTTATAATGCAAAGGGAAAAGATTTAGGAGGCAGAATGTATGCGGGAATGGAATGGATATTTGAACAGGGATATTGTATGCGAGTGTCAAAAGACGCACCGCTGCGAAATTGGGCATATCATGATCGGTGAAGAGGTTCTTTTCGAGCTGCCTGCGCTGATACGTGATGGCGGATATCAAAACCCTTGCATGGTTGCGGACAAAAATACGTATGCGGTTGCGGGCAGGCAGGGAAAGGAGATCCTTGATAAGGCGGGCATCCATTGCGAAGGCATTGTTTTTCCGGATGAGGAGTTGATTCCTGATGAGCACGCGCTGGGCGTGATATTATCTGAGCTCCCCAAAGGGTGCGATCTGATTGTGTGTGTGGGATCGGGCACGCTGAGCGATTTGTGTAAATTTGTAGGCTATAAGCTCGGCATCGATTATTTTATGGTGGCTACCGCACCTTCGATGGACGGATATGCTTCTAACGTTGCGCCGCTTATTATCAAAGATACCAAAACAACCTATGAGGTGGGGCGACCGCGGGTTATTTTGGGAGATGTGGACATTCTTGCAAAAGCGCCGATGGAAATGATACGCGCGGGAATCGGCGATATGCTTGGAAAATATGTGTGCCTTGCCGACTGGCGTTTGGCGCGCATCGTGACGGGCGAATATGTATGCGGTTTTGTGGAAAATATGATGCGGGAGTCCGTAGATGTTATTCGAGGAGCGATGGACGGCGCGAAAAAGAGGGACAAAGAAGCGATTGCTGCCGTGATGGAAGGGCTTGTGCTTTCGGGTATCACAATGAGTTATGTAGGGAATTCGCGCCCGGCATCGGGCAGCGAACATCATCTTTCGCATTTTTGGGAGATGATGCTGTTGCAGCAGAAAAAACCGGACGCCCTCCACGGATTGAAGGTGGCGGTTGGCACAGTAATCAGTTTAAAATTGTATGAACAGCTTAAAGATAATAAAGAAGCTTTTTTTGACGTGGAGAATGCGTTTTCGCAGGGAGATTGGGAAAAAGAGATCACTTGTGTTTATGGACCGGCGGCGCCGGAAGTGATTCGTTTGGAGGACGAGGTCCATAAAAACGAGTCAGTGCAGGTAGCGCAGCGAAGAAAAGCGGTTGCGGAGCATTGGGACGACATTATGCGCTTGGCGCAAAGTCTGCCTTCGGCGGAGGAAATGATTGCGCTCTTGCGGGGAATCGGAGCTCCTTACCTGCCGTGTCAGATCGAGGTAGATGAAAAGATGGTGAGTGACAGCATTGTCTATGCAAAGGAACTGCGCAACCGGTACGGATTGTTGCAGTTGTTATTTGACGGAGGGATCGCGCAGAAAATGGCAAATGATAGTATAGGATTTTTGAAGCAGTTTGAAGAGGAGGGATAATGATGAAAAACGATATGCTGGAATGGATTAAGACAAGGCGCAGCATACGCAAATATCGCCCGGAGCAGATAAAGGATGAAGAGCTTGACGCGATAATGGAGGCGGGAACATACGCGCCCAGCGGCAAAGGGAAGCAGGTGGCGACGATCGTCGCAGTGCGTGACGCACAAACGCGCAGCGCTCTTGCCCGTATGAACGCGCAGGTTCTGGGAAAAGAAATCGATCCTTATTATGCGCCACCGGTGATCGTTTTGGTGTTTGCGGATACTTCGCGCCCGACGTATGTGCAGGATGCGAGCTGTGTGCTGGAGAATATGATGTTGGCAGCACACGTGCTGGGGCTGGGGTCGTGCTGGATCAATAGGGAGCGGGAGATGTTTGAAACGCAGGAAGGCAAGGAAATGATGAAGCGATGGGGGATCGAGGAGTCGCTTGCGGGCGTGGGGGCGCTCTCGCTTGGATATATTGACGGGGAGCCGCCCAAGGCAGCAAAGCGGAAAGAAAATTACATTATCAAAGTATGAAAAAAAGCTTCCTTCATAGGGAAGCTTTTTTGGTGTTCTCAAAATAATGTTCGATGCGTTTTTCTACGCTGGATTCAAGGTTTTTGTAGAACAATGCGATATCCAGCATGTGCAGGGAACCGCGGTTCATTAGAAATTTTTTAAAAAACCATTTCGCTTTGTATAGCTGATAGGCAGCGTCGTCGTCGATCACAAGTACACCGCGCTCTTCATCAATGTAAGCGCCTGTATAGTGCGCAGAGACAAAGCGGAAGTGCTTGCCGAAGTCGAATAGGACTGCGCCTTTGTTGAGCGCTTTGCCTGCGTATACACTGTCATGCCGCCAGTTTAGGGGATTGACGCATACGGAGTCCGGGCGGATAAAGCGCATGAGCGGTACGTTTGCGGCGGTTGTATTGTAGGAAACGATTGTGCCGATATCGCTGTCTGACTGTGCAAGCCGCAGGTGCGGATACCGCTTGAAATCGCGCTGCGTGAGCGAAAAGCCGATCAGGTATGCGGCGACCAATTTTTCCTGCAACACCGGATCGGTAAATTCTTTGCGCATCAATTGCAGCAGCATGGCACTGCCCTGGCTGTGTCCCGCTAAAATAAAGGGTCTTCCGTTGTTGTGGTGCTTCATGTAATAAGAAAATGCGTCATATACGTCGCCATATGGCTTGCGTTCGGCTCGCATGACCTCGTCTAATGGCATTTTGAAGCTCTCCAGACCGAGCTGGCGATAGTAAGGCGCATAAAAATTACAGTGGCGGGCAAACAATTGTCCCTGCCATGCGCATATGCCCTTAGCGATCCACTTATAGATAGGATTTACCATTCCCATGTGATGGCGCTTTTTCCGGAAAGGGTGCGCGTAAATCGTCGGATAGACAAAAAATACATCCACCGGCTTTGGCTCGTCTCTTTTTCCGGGCAAGAATGCCCATAAGCTTTTGCGCGAATAATCCATAAACCCTTCCATAAATAATATATCTGTGCCTATACTATCATATTGTACGGGGCTTTTCAAACAAAAATGCTCGAGAGAAATATTTAATATAAAAAATATTGCTTTGAAGCAACGGATGGTGTACTATAAAGATAAGAAAGACGGGAAAGGAGAAGCTATGAACGAAGAATTGACAGGGCTGTTGCGCCGGGCGATTGGCGAGAGGACGCTTAACGGATTTTGTACGGAAGCGGGCATCAACGCGGGGAATTTGTCGCGTGTGCTTCATGGGCAGAAGGTGAGTGCGGACGTGTTGTTGCGTATTGCGGAATACGCGCATAACGGTGTGAGGGCGCAAGACCTTTTTTATGCGGCGGGCTATTTGCAGGAGAAACCGCAGGGGGCGCGTATCCCTGTTTATGGAACGGCGGCGGCAGGGCTGCCGATTGCGGCATATGAAGATATTGATGGGCATGTGGATATGAACGGGTTACCCGGTTCGCCGGAGGATTATTTTGCGTTGCGTGTGCGCGGTACATCTATGGATGCTGCGGCGATCCCCGATGGCAGTACGGTTGTTGTGCGCAGGCAAAAAACACTTCAAGATGGAGAGATTGGCGTGTTTTTGGTGGAAGGAGAGGCGACGATCAAAAAACTGTCCCATCTAAAAGAGCATGTGCTGCTGATGCCTGTGAGTACAGATCCCGCGCATCAACCGCAGATATATGATAAAAATACCAAACTCGAAATATTGGGGAAGGTAAAAAAGGCGATCATCGACCTGTAGGTACAAAATATGGAACGGGTCATTTTACATGTGGATATGAATAATTTTTATGCCAGTGTGGAATGCTTTTTGAACCCTGCGCTGCGCGGGTGTGCCGTCGCCGTTTGCGGGGACGAGGAGGCGCGGCACGGCATTGTTTTGGCAAAGAACCAGCGTGCGAAAAAGGCAGGGGTCAAGACGGCGGAACCCATCTGGCAGGCGCGGCAAAAATGTCCCGGACTCGTATGCGTAAAAGCGCGGCACGGTATATACGTAAAATTTTCGCAGAAGGCGCGGCAGATATTTTTGCGCTACAGCGGAAAGATGGAACCGTTTGGGCTGGACGAGGCGTGGATCGATGTTTCCGGCAGGGACATTACTGCTGCGCAGGGCAAAGAGATCGGCGACGAGATCAGGAGAGCAATACATCGCGAACTAGGCATTACCGCCTCCGTGGGCGTGAGTTACAATAAAATTTTTGCAAAGCTGGGGTCCGACCGGGGAGAGCCGGATACAACAACGGTTATTACATTTAAAAATTTCAGGGAAAAGGTGTGGACGCTTCCCGCGCGTGACCTTTTATATGTGGGGCGCAGCACGGAAAAAAAGTTGGAGAAGTGCAGTATACGTACGATTGGGGATATCGCCCGCAGCGATAAACAATATTTGAAAAAGTTGCTTGGAAAATGGGGATTGATGTTATGGAGTTACGCCAACGGATATGACGCGGCTCCTGTTGCGCGGGCGGACGAGCAAAGGGAGATCAAGTCCATCGGGAATAGCACGACTACGCCGCGGGATCTTGTTAGTATGGAAGATGTGAGGCAGGTGCTTTTGGCGCTGAGCGAGAATGTGGCGATGCGGCTGAAGAAATATCATGTGATGGGCACATGCGTACAGATTTCGGTGCGATCCAATACGCTGGAGAGAATCACGCGCCAGCAAACGCTTTCCTGTCCAACGGACCTGTCCAATGAGATCGCGGAAGCAGCGTGTACGCTGTTCCGAAAAAATTATTCACTGGAAGTTCCGGTACGCAGCATCGGCGTGCGCGCGACAGGAATGGTCGATATGCGCGAGAGGCAGTTGGATTTATTCATTGACGAGAAAAAAATTCGCGCGGAATGCGCGGTGGAAAAGATCAGGGAACGGTTTGGACAGGATGCGTTGTTACGCGCAAGCGTATTGCGCGAGAAAAATTTGACAGAACTGGAGGAGGGGAAACGGAGCATTTTCCCGCGCAGCAGGTTATGAAAAAGCGGTATATTGATGTTGTGGCAAAATTTACAAAGGAAGGAACGATCCGTCCGGTGGCAATGATCTCGGAATGGGGGACGGAGTATGAGATATCGCGGGTAACGCGCGTTGTTCCGGCGGCG
Organism: uncultured Christensenella sp.; assembly: GCA_964494645.1. Taxonomy (GTDB): domain Bacteria; phylum Bacillota; class Clostridia; order Christensenellales; family Christensenellaceae; genus Christensenella. Next base: position 5,172 of record CAZBSH010000048.1, read on the forward strand.
AGTCTGAAAAGCGGCGGTCTTGGTGTGCGATACACGTGCTACATCGGTACGCGCATGTTCTATTTGTATCTGGAAGACGGGCAAAAGTGGTTTTTGGAGGCGGCGAACCAGACGGCGTGAAGGGAGTTGCGCAAACAACATGTCCTATATATAATAAGGGAACGAGAAGACAATCGGTTTGGATTGTTTGAAAGGAAACGAAATGAGTAAAAAAACCAAGTGGGTATGCTTTAGCCTGGCGTGCGTTATGTGTGTGATGCTTGCGGCGGGGTGCGGGAAGGGCAAACAAGGCGAAGCGTCGCCTGTGCCATCGCCTGAGGCTGTACCGACGACGATCACGTCAAAACAGGATGCGGTCGGACCTGTAGCCTCTTCAACGCCGGAGGCGTCCCCTTCGGTTGGTAATTCTGAATACGCGGACTACAAAACAGGGTTAAAGCAGCTGCAGATCAATGGAAATTTTATGCCGCCAAAGAGCCTTGACGGAATCGATCCGCTAAACGACAAAGTGATCGCATTGACGTTTGACGACGGTCCTAACGAAACGCTTACGCCAAAACTACTGGATATTTTAAAGGAAAATGAAGTAGTGGCGACGTTTTTTGTGGTGGGGACGAATGTGCAAAAATATCCTGACATCGTAAAGCGCACATATGAAGAAGGCAATGAGATCGGGACACACAGTTGGAACCATCCGGATTATGATGCGTGGAAAGCACTTTCGGCGAGCGATAAGCTGGAGCAATACAGCAAGGCCAACGAAGCGATTGAAGCGGCGACGGGGCTGCGGGCGATGATCGACCGCCCGCCGGGCGGAAGCATGACAGAGGAACAGGCGCAGGCGATTGGCAGAGAGCAGGTTATCTGGTCGCAAGATCCAAAGGATTGGGTGAAGGCAAATCGCGACCCCGACACTGTCTATAATAATGTAATAGAGGGCGGTGACGGTTCGCAAAAGACAGGTCCGGAAGGATATGTGGCAGATGGCGGGGTGATCCTTTCGCACGATATTCATGCGACGACGGTAGATGCTTACGACAGGATCATCAAGGAACTGAAAAATCAGGGATATAAATTTGTGACGATCACGCAGATGATGCAGATCGCTGAGATCAGAGGTGGGGATATTAAATATAAGTTCTATTACGCACCTGCCGCAGACAAAGAAAAACAAAGCGAGGAAACGCCGGATAGCTCGGCAAGCCCTTCGCAGCAAGCAACGGAATAATGGACTGCACCCTCTTAGCTGTCGTGTAGCTTTTGGCGGCAGTCAGCGCAGTAGAGGAGCCCTGAGAAGAAGCCGGAGGCGATTCGCGGCGGTCACACAATGTCTGGCTAGCGAGCGGTCGCGCCGGATTTTGTGACTGTACAAAAGAGCAATAGGCTGATATACTTTCATTAAAAGAAGGATGAATTGCAGGGAAAGTTATGAATATGGAGAACCCAATGAGGAGAGATACTCTTTGCGAGTGCTTTTCCCCCGGCACAAACATACCGTATGGGCTATGCAGTGCAATAATAAAACGGAATATGGTATTTTCAAATCAAAGGTATACTGGATAAAAACAGTATACCTTTTTTGTTTGTAAAAAGATATCAACAGCATGGGTCTCAAACATTCATAAGGAAATGGGGATTGAATTATGAATAAGAGAAAGAGCGTTAAATTTTTTGCCGGAATACTGACAATCCTGCTTGCGTCAGTGATCATAATGCAGCCTTTTGCTGTAGCCTATGCAGAATCAGGTGCAGGTATCGTTGAACAGATATCGGAAGGTATAACCGTCAAACAAAACCGGGACGGCAGCAAAACGATGACCATCGAAGTGACGGATGAGCAGATCGAGGCGATGCAGGCAGGGGATGGTGATGCGCAGTTAAAGGATAACGATGACCAGATCACGAGTACAAGCGAAAACGTGGATTTGGAGATCAATGCAGGATTTCAAAACGATGAAATGCTTGCGAAGATCAGCAAGGATGGAACGTCCATCGCATTCTCCCCGGTGATTGATACGGAAGATTTTGCAGTGGAAGTCTCGAAAGAAGAAATAATTGGGACAAGCCCGGAAGTCCCCGCTCGGTCAAACACAGACACGGCGGCAGATGCTCCGACGGATCACGCGGAAGCCATACAGGAGGTGGATGTTTCTTCCGCGATCGCAGAGGGAGAAGCGGTACCGGGTCCTACTGATTCAGACCTCGGAATGGAAATGTCAGAACCGGAAGCGAAGCAATTTGTCGAGGAAATCAAAGAACCGGAGGATATCCACAAGAACGAATTAGAACCGGAACGGATCGTCCCTGAAACAGTGACCCCTGAGCTGAAAAAGGAAGGATATTCAGACGGCGCATTCGAAAGTGCCAAGTTTGAAGGAGTGTTTGATCCGGCTACAGATATCCGGCTCAAGGCAAAAGAAAACGGGATCAAGGAAGATGTCATAATCAATGAATATACAGGGAACCATACCTTCGAATATATCATTGATCTAAAGGATCTTACGCCGGAACAAAAAGGGAAAGAAATCATATTAAAAGACAGCAGCGGGACGCGAAAAGCGATGATTGCAGCGCCCTTTATGACGGATGCGGCGGGCGGGTACAGCGAAGATATTGCTGTTGCATTTACGAACAGCGGCAACAACAGATATCTGCTGAAGTATACCGCAGGTCCATGGCTCAATGAAAACCGCACGTTTCCCGTTATCATCGACCCTTCGATAGATTATGATTCCGCAGTTGCGGCATCCCGCGGTCTTGAAGATAATTATGTTCATCCTTCGCAGGGAAGCACACCATATAACGATGTAGGGACAACGCTTAAGGTCGGTAATGGGAATGTAGCATATATCCGGTGTGTGATACCGGAAGATAAGAAAGAGGAGATAGCAAATTCATTTATTGCGAACGCACAGGTAAATATCTATCAGCAATCTTCGTCCGGCGGCGGGCGTTTTTCGATCCATAAGGTGCTGAGTGGCTGGACTTCGTCCGGCATTGCATGGAATAATTCGCCGGACTTATCAGATAAGGTATATGCAAACCCATCCTTTGACGGGAGGGGTTGGAAAACTATAGATATAACGGAAATGATGTCGGAATATTTTAATGTATTCGACCAGCAAGAAAGCTTTGGATTTGCAATAGTGTCAGACAGCGGAGATTACCGTTTGTTTACTTCGGCAGATACACCAACCAACCGCCTGACCTATACCATGACATATTATGTGTGGGACGGTGACAACACGGGAATCACAACAACAGCGTACGGAAACGGAGCGGGATCGGGTACGGGCTATGTGGATATAAGCTGGAACAGAGTCAATGGAGCCAGCGGATATTATGTCGGAATCTGCAACGGAACAGAAGAAGCAGGTAAGGAATATGAATATCTCGATGTCGGAGACGAAACGTCATTTACAACGCGTGGACGAGGACTGTGGCCAACACAGGAGGAGATCAGCGCAGGAAAGTATAATTTGCACTTGCAAGGCGGCGGGGCAGAGCTGCCTATGATCCCGGCACTTTCCTATCGAAATGCACCCGGAACAAAATACGATAATGATCTCAATTATTACTTTAAGATCGTGCCGCACAATCAGTATGGACAAGCGATCAATCCGGCAAATTTTACAACGGCAAATTGCGTTTTGCCGGATACGCTGGCACCGAGCGTGCCATCTGCGGTAACTGTGAACCCGTCGTCATGGACGAATGCTGACAGCGCGACCATATCATGGGCGGGTGTGACAGACTATACCAATACATCAGGCGGCGCAGTAACAAACCTCGGAACAGGTCGTATCCAATATATGCTGGATAACAACAATGCGTGGATGGATACAGATAAAAATACGGCTTCGGGGAGTTATGTCATCAATACGTCGAGGCTCGCGGACGGACAACACACGGTATATATTCGCGGGCGGGATTCTGCGGGCAATATTGGCACAATGAGAGGGGCAAATATATTTATTGACCGCACGGGACCGCGCAATCAGGTTGTTTCCGCTGTACCGGGCAGTTGGACGAATAACGCTTCTGTGAACATTACCTGGAGCGGATTTGAAGAATTAAGTGGGATGAAAAATATACAGTATTCTATTGACGGCGGCGCATGGACTGCGACCGGGCGTACAGAGAAGTCGTACAGCGGATATGCCATCGGCATTTCGGGTCTTGCAGACGGAGAACATACCATATCCGTACGCGGTGTAGATATCGTGAACAATATTGGCACCGCAGCAAACGTCAAGATATATAAGGATACCACGCCGCCCACAGCGGATACTGCGGTCGATCCGGACACTTGGTCAAATCTGGATTTCCGGCATATTCTGTGGCAAAATGCTCAGGACGCGCACAGTGGACTTAAGCAGATAGACTATGCAATCAACAATGAGCCGTACGTCAAAGTATGGCCGGAAGACCCGATGCCGGCAAGTGCAGGGCTGACATGGTCTAATCCGCTGCAAGCGTTTACTGTGACATCCCTTAAAAGCGCATGGGATCCACTTGCATTGCTTCCATGGATGTCGGACCATCCTATGGCGTTTGTGATGCCGGGATCGGGCGATGTGAAGGAAGATATTACGCGGCTTGAAGATGGGCAGCACGAAGCACATCTGAGGTTTACGGATAACCTCGGTCAGCAGCAGGAATATACCACTGGCTTCTACCGAGATATCACTGACCCGGAACTTGACCTGATTGCTCCGGCGGATGGAGATATTGTCAACGGTATGGTCGAGGTTTGGGGAAGCATTCATGACCTGAGCCTGAAAGAGTGGACGCTGAGCGCAACCGGACAGAGCGGGAAGGAAGTGGAGCTTGCGCGAAGCAGCGAAAACAGGGATGGTGAACTTCTGGGGATATTGAATGCAAGTGCATTTGACGACAAAGAAGAAATTACCATTACGCTTCATGCCGGCGATGAAGCGGGGAACGAAAACGAGGTAACGGGCGTTGTCATCAAAGTAGATAAAAGCGCCAAACCCGTTACGGGCAGTGTGACCATTACTTCGCCTGCGACAGGAACACATATTACGACGGGCTGCGTGGACGTAACCTACAAAACGGAGTACGCGCAACCGCAGGATGAAGCGCTGATGTATGTGGACGGTGCGTTCCTTACGAAGCAGGCAGACGATGATCCCTTTTCGTTCGACGCAATCACCTACCCGGAAGATTCTTCTCACGCGGTTTCTATAATCTCCAAAGATATGGACGGGAATTTGCATTACTCAGGAGGTCTTGCCGCATATGTGGTGCTGACGGACGCTTTTGACAGCGAAGAATTTACAGACAGCAAGAATAATATCACTTATACGCCGGCATCGGCGATGCTTACCGACCCTGCGCAGGACGGGGAGATTATTTCGGTCGAAGGAATAAGCCCGAAGGATATCATGGCGCTGCGGCTCACGGCGACAGAACAGCTTCCGTATGGCACGTCCATCGAGTATTCCTATTCCATTGACAATGGAATGAGCTGGGAGAAGATCACCACCGAGCATGACGCGGTGCTTGAAACACCGACAAAGAAAGTCGTGCTCAAGGCTGTACTGCACGGCAGCGGCAGTGTTTCGCCGACCCTTCTTGCGTGGCAGCTTGAAGGAATCATCGAGATGAACCCGATGCGGTTGTTTTCAGATTTGGTACGCGATGCAAAGCCCTTTGCAATTATGCAAAAGGCGGATATAACCAAAGGGATTACACCTATTGAAAATACGTTAGATAAGGCGATGGACACCATTCGCGCAAAGGCGATGTATGAGGATAATGTCAAAATCGCGGATGACTATGATTACGACGTATATGCACGGGAGGAACGCTCGGTACATACACTTACCCTGCTTGCGGAAGATCATAAGGGTTATGTCCATGCCAGTGGCAAAAGCGGTACGGAGCTGCTGCTGCGGGATAACCCGGGCAAAGGCAGAACCGTGGAAAGCGGAAGGCTTGTTTCTTCGCGGGACATTTACGCCATCCGCCTCGACGCGCTCACAGATGGCGTAGGCGGCACATATTCCTATTCTTTTAACAACACGGAATGGACAGAATTGAAACCGAATGAAAACACCTTTTTACCTAAGATTACGAGAGAACTTTACCTGAAGGCGGAGATGCCTGTCGGGACGGTGCTGCGTTCCTGGCATCTGGAAGGGGTTTACGCAGCAGGCAAAGCAGTCAATGTGCGGCTTACGGAGCCGCCGGTGAATGTTACGGCGGCAGATTACGGCACATATTACGAAAACGAAAAGCTATGGAAGTACGAGATTTCGTGGGAGGATACCAATGAGCCGGATGACACCTGTCCCAACGCTATCGTTTATGATATCTATCGCAACGGGACACTCCTCGTTTCGATTCCCAAAGAAAAAGGCATGCGGGCAACAGACATGGAATATATTGCGGACGCAAAGTATGAAGTGGCTGTGCGGCGGATTTACGGTACAGTGGGCAGCGCACAGGAAACCCTGAGCATATATAACCACCAAAGCACGTTTGCGGCGGCGGAAACGGTAGATATGCATAAAGAACCAATTGCGGAGGGCGTATCCCATGATTTATATGAGTTTAAGCAAAGTGAATATTTGGACAAGCTTTACGGCGGGAATTATGTATTTTCCACCGAGGCACACCCGCCAAGCGGCGAACGAAAGTTGAATTTAAAACTGCTTGGCAAAAGCAAATACTGCGCACTTGGGTTTGAACCGATCAACTTCAATACAGGCAATTTCTATATGGAGCAGGCGGATTATGTGTTTGCGGACCCGGGCATGGTAACCCTCGACGTGGTGCGCTCATACAATGGGCAATCCGAAACAAACAACGGACCGTTTGGCGCGAAATGGGATACTGTATTTGCGCAGCGCCTGATCCTGTATGGGGACGGGTCACTCGGCTATGTTCGTGCGGACGGCTCCACCATTATTTTTAAGCGCAACGAAGACGGCGGCTATACCGGCAACGACGACGATTTTCTTAAGCTGACGACGGATGAAGATAAGACGGAATATCTTGTGAGAGAGACGCAGGGTAAGACATATGCGTTTTCTTCGGCGGGTCTGTTAAAGCGGATCGAAACGGATGGCGGGACGAATATAACGACGATTGAACGGAACGAAGATGGTCTTATAACAGGTGTCACCGCACCTTCCGGCGCGCAGCTGGGCGTGACGATGGATGCAAGCGGGCACATCCAAAAGATCACTACGCCCGGCGGCGCAGTTCTGTTGTATGAGTATTCCGACAACGATCTTGTGCGCTTTACAGATGCCAACGGGAACGTAAAACGGTATGTTTACGACAATGCGCACCGCATGACGAAATGGTACGACGGAAACGGCGTACAGCAGGTATATAACGAATACGACGAAAATGCCCGTGTGGTGTTCCAGATTGACGCGCAGGACGGCGAATATCACCTCGAATATTTCTCCGATCATACGGTTACCACGGACGCGGAAGGAAACAAAAGCGAAATATGGTTTGACGACCGAAAGCGCACCATAAAGCAGGTAGACGCAAAGGGCAATGAAACGCTGACCTCGTATGATGAAAATGGCAACGTCGCGGGGATCACTCGACCGGACGGTATGCTCACAGCCTACGAATATGATGAAAACGGCAACAAGATAAAGGAAATCTCACCGGACGGCAGATTCCTTGCGTTTGCATACAACAAAGATAATTTGCCTGTGAAATTCACAGACAAGGCCGGAAATGTAACGGCTTATGAGTACGACGAGAATCGAAATTTGACCAAACAGATCAACCCGGACGGCGGCACAGTGCAATACCGATACAATGAACAAGGACAGAAAGTGTTGGAGATTGACGCGCTGGGCAACAGGACGCAGTACAAATATGACGGGGCAAAGCTCGTGGAAGTGGTCGACCCGATGGGCGGCGTAAAGAAAAGTGAATACAACGGGGACGGACGGCTTATCTCCATGACAGACCAGACGGGAATGGAAAGCCGTTATGAATATGATGCGCAGGGCAATACGATAAAAATCATTTTCGCGGACGGCACATGCATATCTTATGAATACGACGGCGCGGGCAATCGGACCGCGGTCACCAACCCCAAGGGCGAAACGACGCGCACGGAATATGATGGCATGAACCGGCTCGTTCGGGCGATATTTCCGGACGGCAGTGTGCAAAAAACAGAGTATGATCTTAGCGGGCATGTAACAAAGACGCTCAATGCGCTTGGCGAAGCAGTTACATATGAATACGACGCGAACGGCAATGTGACCGCACAAACGGATGCGGAAGGCAATACTGCGACATTTGAATACGATTCCATAAACCGCATGACTGCGCAGATAAATGCGCTGGGCGCAAAAACGTTGTTTGTCTATGATTCGTTTTCCGGCAAGCTCGCGAAAATCGTTGATGCGGAGGGGAATGAGACACAGTACCTCTATGACGCGAATGGCAACCAAATACAGCAGATGAATCCCGACGGTACAAAGATCACGACCGAATATGATACGATGAACCGCCCCGTCAAAACGAAAGATGCAAACGGCGGCGCATCCCGGATCCGGTACAACTTAGACAGCAGCATCGCGGCGACAATAGACGCGGCGGGCGCGAAAACAACGTATGAATATGCCGCGAATGGGAACGTCTTGAAAGAAACGAATGCGCTGGGCGGCAGTACGATCACCGAATATGACGCGGCGGGCAAGATTTTGTCTGTTACCATGCCGGGCGGCAGCACATTCACGTATGAATACGACGCGACAGGCCAGATTGTAAAGACGATGGATGCGCTCGGCAACACGGAAGAATATGAGTACGACGCAGCCGCAAACCTGATCGGGACGACAGATGTGCGTAAAAACTCCATGCGGTTCGAATATGACGCAGCAGGGCAGCAAACGGGCGCGATCCTCAAAAACGGCGGAAAAACAGACAGCGAGTACGACAAAGTCGGGCGTGTCATAAAACAAACGGATGCGCTTGGGCATGAAACCACATATGAATATACCGCAAACGGGCAGATCAAGAGAGTAACGGATGCGCTGGGAAACTCCGCCGTGATGGAATACGATGCGCTTGGCAATGTCGTCAAAGCCACCGGACCAAACGGGAGCGATACAAAAAATGAATACGATGCGCTTGGACGGCTGGTTAAGATTACCAACGAACAGGGGCTGGTGACAGAGTACACATATACCGCGATGAACCGTGTTGCCAGACAGACGGTGAACGGCAATGCGACGGACTTTACTTATGACGGGAACGGAAACGTTAAAAGTGTGACAGACGCGCAGGGCAACGCTATCAAGCTGCAATATGATACAGTAAACCGCCTGACACATACCATATATCCGGACGGGACTTCGGATCAATACAAATATGACGAACTGGGGCGGATCATCACAGAGCTGCCTCGTTCGGGCATGCCCGTGCAGTATACGTACGACGCGGACGGAAACATGCGCAGCAAACAGACGGGCAACAAAAAGACGATGTATGAATACGACGCAATGGGCAACAACACCGCTGTTGTCTTTCCTGACGGCAGCAGGACAGCATATGCCTACGACGCGGCGGGCAGTATGGTATCGCAGACGGACGCAAACGGAAACATCACCCGGCTTTCCTACGACGCGATGGGCTGGATGGACAAGCTCGTTTACGCGGACGGCGCGGAATATGCCAATACCTATGACCTTGTGGGCAACGTGATACAAAAGCGGGACGCGGCAGGCGGCGTGACTGCCTACGAGTACGATGCGGCGGGTAATGTTACCAAGGCGACGGACGCGCTGGGGAATGCTGTTTCGTATGAATACGACGCTCTTGGAAGTCTGTCGAAAGTAACGGACGCTCTTGGGAGTGTCACGGAATATACGTATGATTCGCAGGGCAACGTTACTACCGAAACGGACGCGCTGGGGAACATCAAAACATATACCTATACGCGCGAAGGATGGCTGTCAAAGATCATAGCGGCAGATGACACAATCACCTCGTTTGCGTACGACAAAACCGGGCGGATGACGAAGGAAGACTACAACGGCGAGATTTCAGTTACCCATTCGTACAACGAGCAGGGGCAGATCACCCGCATGGAAGACGAAAACGGCGGGATCACCGCGTACCGGTACAACGATAAGGGACAGCTCCTAAGCGTGACGAATCCATCGGGCGATATGGTACAATATTCATACGATGATTACGGGCGCAAGAGCGCGATCACCTATCCGGACGGCAAGACGGTTTCGTACGGGTATGACGAAATGGACAGGCTGACGGAGGTAACGGGGCTTGACGGGCATACGACCACATATGCCTACGACGCGGGGGGTAACCGTATCAAGACATCGTCGGACACCTTAAAAACGGAATATATTTACGACAGCAGAAACCGCGTGGTGAATCAGAAAACAACGGGGCGTACGCAGCTATCACTTTCATATATGTATGACGTCAACGGCTATGTGACGGGCGAGGTGCGCGCGGAAGGCGAGGAGGTGTATACTCGCTCTTACCGATACGATCCGGCGGGGCAGCTTACCATGTTTACGGAAAACGGACGTGCGGAGTATTACACGTACGATGCAGCGGGCAACATGATCGAAAAGACGGCGAACGGCTCAAAGCGCGAGATGGCGTACAACGCGGCAAACCGGATGACGAGCATGCGCGGCGCGGGCGGCACGGTTTCGTACGAGTACGACGCAAACGGAAACCTTGTGCGCAAGGAAATGGGCGGCAAGGAAACAGCGTACACGTACAACGCGATGGGCAAACTTTCTTCGTACCTCGGCTATGACGGCTACGAGGAGAAGTACACGTACGATGGGGCGGGCAAACGTGCGGAAAAGAAGAGCAAGGGGACTTCCAACCGCCTGACGCTTGAGGAACTGACGGAGTTGGGCGAGCAGCTTGAGGCAGAGCAGACGCAAGCGGAGAATCCTGAGGAATGGACGGTGACGCAGTATGTGAACGACATCACGGCGGAGAACGCGCAGGTGGTGATGGAGCGCACGGGAGACAAGGCGACGTATTACGAATACGGTCTCGAGCGGCTTTCCAAATACGTGAAAGAAGGGCTTTCAGAGCGCAAGACGGACTATGTATATGACGGGCGTGGAAGCGTGGCGCAGGAGGTCAGCTACAATAACGCATGGTACAACTACTGGTTCCCGTTCACGCAGGATACGCGGGTGGAATCCAAGAGGTATACTCCGTTTGGCAGCCCGCTGACCGAAAAAACGACGGGTTATGGGTATAACGGTGAATACTACAGCGCGGATACGGGCGCACAATTCCTGCGCATGAGATATTACGAGCCGGAAATGATGCGGTTCAGTCAAAAAGATATCATCCAGATGCAGGGCGCAGGCTCGGCGGCAATGAACCGGTACGCTTATGCGGCGAACAACCCTGTAAACTTTGACGATCCGAGCGGGATGTTTTTTGAGCAGATAGGAGACTTCTTCGGCGCGATCGCGGAAGGGGCGGCGTGGCTTGGCGGAAAGATCGTTGAGGGAGCGGGATATGTAGCGGGAAGCGTTGTTGACGTATTCAACAAGGACGCGGGAAATTACATAAAAAACAGCAGCCGAGCTCTTGGGAACCAGATCGCCAATGCCGGGAAAACGGCGAGCAGGGCGCTGAAAAATGCGGGCAAGAAAGCAGACCGCGCGGTGAGCACGGTTGCAAGCAATGTAGCGAGCGGGGCCAAACGAATCTATACCAGCGCAAAAACTTCCTTTAATGCGATAGTGCAGCAGCAAAAGGCGGCAGTGCGGCAATACAAAACCAATACGGTTAAGAGTATATTCCCCGGTCAAAAGGTGGAATATGAGGACGGCAGAGTAGGGATTCGGTATAACGGGAAGTTTGTGGAGATCACGAGCCCTGCGCAGGCAATGATGATTAAGGCGTGTATGGATGATCTGCAAAGGCAAGAAGCAAATCAGGAGCTTGAAAAAGCACGCGCGGAGGTGCAGAGTAATAAGGTCACTACTGTAGAGATCAAAGAT
>CAZBSH010000049.1:0-16427 GCA_964494645.1 uncultured Christensenella sp.
CGGCAAACAAAAGACGCGCAGCGGCTTTATGCTGCGGCGTACGGCGGTCGGCTTCAACGTACCGTGTATCACGTCGATGGATACGGTGGGTTCTATGCTCAAAGTGCTTGTATCAGACGACAAGCTGAGCATCATCCCCTTAAACGAGTATAAATAAGGAGGGATCGGCAAATGATGGATCAGATCCTGCTCGTACGGGCAACGCAAGACGACGCGCCGGAGGTACTGGAGATCACAAAGCGCGCGTTTGATCTATACGCGAAAGAAATACGCAAGCGCGAAAGTGTCGCTGCGTTATACGAAACGCTCGAGGATGTAGAAAGTGATATCCGAAACAAAAACGTATATATCGCGCGCATCGACGGCGAAATGGTGGGCAGTGTGCGTTTTGAGATATTGACGGACGGTATCGCGTATTTAAGCCGTTTTTCCGTAGATCCGGAGGCGCAAAATCTGGGACTGGGCGGACTTCTGCTTGAAAAGGTGCGCATCGAGTGCTTGTCGCTCGGCGTACGCGCCATCACGCTGCACACTGCGTCCAAAATGCGTTCCACCGTTGCGTTTTATTTGAAAAACGGCTATTATATTCACTCCATCTCGCGCGACAGCGACTACATCCGCGCACTGATGGTCAACGAAATCTTAGACATGGACGAAATGTACGACTACGAAAGTGTGTGTGCACAAGCCAAGCACTGACTTCTCCGCCGTATTTGATATACTGTCCGCGCTTCGTCCGTGCGCTTGTTCCCATCGTGGCACATATCCCCTATGGCGAGTGCAAACATATCGCGCTTCGACCTGTTTCAACCGTCCCCCGCGGTTTATAAATACGAGGAAATAATAAAACGGAGGAAACCTGTTATGATTTCATTGTTACTCGGTCTTGCCGCACTCATCTGCGATATTCTCGGATGGATTCCGTCGCTCAATGTCGGCTTTCTCTCTTTTATTGGCTTTGTTCTTGCCATCGTCGCGGTTGCGACGGGCAGTAAGATCATAAAAGTCGACCCCAAAGATAAAAACGCGCGTGCCGGCAAAGCGATTGGCGTTGTATGTATCGTGCTTGCGATACTGGGCGTGATCTTTTCGTTTATCCTGATCCCTCTGGGTCTCATCGCCGCGATCGCGCTGTAATATCTTTCCCAAGCAAACGCCCGCTCCCCTTCTTGGTGGCGGGTTTTTATTTGTTCACATAAATTTAACCGAATCTTAACCGTTTCTTCGCTATACTCAACTATCATAAAGAAATCACATGGAAAGGACTGCCATCATGAAATTATTGATCATAGAAGACGAGGAAGATTTGCTGCGCGCACTAAAGACCGGCTTCGAGAAAAAGGGATACGCGGTCGATACCGCCGCAGACGGCACGGACGGTTGCGAGTTCGCCTTTATAAACGACTACGACCTCATTTTATTAGACCTCAACCTGCCGGGCATGGACGGTCTTGACATCCTGAAAAAAATACGCGAAAACGATTTGCGCCAAAAGGTGCTCATCTTATCGGCGCGCAGCGACTATGCCCAACGTATTGAAGGGCTTGACCTCGGCGCAAACGACTATCTTGTCAAACCATTCGACTTTGGCGAACTGGAGGCGCGCGTGCGCAGCCTCTTGCGCCGCAATTTTACACAAAACAACGTAATCCTCAAATTCGAGCGCTTTTTTCTTGATACATGCGCGCATCTTCTGTACACGGATACAGAAGAAAAAATAGATCTTACCCCCAAAGAATTTTCCATCCTCGAATATTTGCTGCTGCACCGCGGAAAGGCGGTGAGCGCGGAAGAACTGATTGAGCACATCTGGCTTTCCGACAGCAGCCTCTTTTCCAACTCGATCAAAGTGCACGTGAGCACACTTAGAAAAAAACTTGCATCCTACACTGATTGCGAACTGATCACAAACATGCGCGGCGCAGGCTACTGTATCCCCCACGCAGTACAAAGCATCGACGCAAAATTACGGAGGAATACGCTGTGAGAAAATTATCGCTGCGCATGCGGCTTACGCTGTTTACTGTCGTTCTTTTGTCGGTTGTATCCGTCGTGTTTACCCTTTCTACCATCTTCAACGCGCAATATGCCTATGTCGAACCCTATATGAGCGCCCTTACAATAAATCCGGCCGCGTTGACGCAAAACGACAACCCCGAGATCATTTCCGGTTTAGAATACGCGCCTGCGGATTTTGAAGCCTATGAAATGCCCGCCGAGACAAGCCAGGCAGCGGCGTTCTCTGTCATGGCCACCTCTACGTCCCAGTTTAACGAAATCAGCGTGTGGATCATGCTTCTGCTCATCGGCGGCGGCGGTGTACTTACCTATTTCCTGCTTGGCAAAGCGCTAAAGCCCGTGCGTGACCTAAGCGCGGAAATACAGACCATCACCGAACACGAGCTTTCGCAGCGTGTTTCCGGCGGCGATGCGCGCGACGAAATCAGCAGCCTCTCACATTCCTTCAATACGATGCTCTCCCGTCTCGACAAAGCGTTTTCCGACCAAAAACGTTTTTCTTCGGACGCGGCACACGAACTAAAGACCCCGCTCGCGGCGATCAGGACAAATATCGATGTTTTGCAACTGGATAGCGACCCAACCCCCGAGGAATACCAACAAACGATTGAAATCATCAAAAAGCAAACGGGGCGCATGATCCGCCTTGTAGATGATCTGTTTACAATTTCTTCGCAACGCAACTATGATTTTAGCGACATTGTGGACTTTGATGCCATGTTACGCGATGTCATCGCACAGCTAACGCCGCGCATCACAGAAAAAGAGCTTACCGTACACATCGAGCCGAGCGGCTATACAACCACGGCAAACAGCGTCATGCTCATGCGCGCATTCTCCAATCTTGTTGAAAACGCGGTGAAATATAACGCAACGGGCGGCAGCATCGACATCGCCACGCACGCAACCGACAAACACTACACGTTTACGATCACAGATACTGGCATCGGTATTCCGCAAGACAAGCAGGAGCATATCTTTGATCCGTTTTATCGCGCGGACGATTCCCGCTCCCGCAAGATCGGCGGCGCGGGGCTTGGGCTTGCCATCGCCAAAGACATCATCGAACGTCATGGCGGAAAGATCAGCGTAGCCTCTTCTGCATACGGCGGAACTGTTTTCACCGTCACCCTTCCCCGCCTGAACGCCGGATGATCTGCGCTTCTTTCAAAAGGATCTCGCAAATATTGCGAGATCCTTTTTTTCTTAACCGTTTCTTAATCCCCGCTTGTGTATGATATGCAAAGATCAACAAAACGGAGGATACTATGAAACTCAAAAAAATATCCAGAAAAACAATCATCATTTTAGTCGTAGCCGCCATCGGCATCACCACGGCAAGCTACTTCGGCATCACAAAGGCGGGCGACAGCGATGTGTCCGAAACCATCCGGCGGGAATATCCTGTTAAGCGCGCCGATATCACCGCCGGCGTAAGCGCCCAAGGCGTGCTGCATTACGAAGCCGAATCGCAAAATTTCAGCGAGGCGGTCACCATTGGCGAACTCTTCGTAAAGGCAGGGCAAAACGTAAACGCAGGCGATAAGATTGCCATGGCGGACGACAAAAAATTAAATGATGCGCTCGAGGCAGCGCAAAACGAGCTGGAAAAAGCGCGCATCGCTTTAAAGCAGGCGAAAAACGCAAAAACGCTGGGTGCGTTGAACGCGCAAAAAGAGGCAGCCTCACAAGGCGAAGGCAGCGCGGAAGCGGAGGGAAACCTTGCGCAGGCAAAAGCATCCGCAGATGCGCTGCGTCAAAAAATCGACGACCTGCAATCACAACTTACGCAAATCGACGCGCAGCTTGCCGCGCTTGTCGAGGGTGACCCTCAATATGCGGAACTTACCGCGCGCAAAACCGCCCTGCAAAAAGAACTGTCAGACACGCAATCCGCCCTTGAAAACGCAAACAGCAATGTTTCCTCTCTTGAGGATGCAAAAAACAAGCAGGATTCGGCGCGCGCCAAGAGCAACAGCATTGACCAGAAGATCGCAGACGCAAA
Source organism: uncultured Christensenella sp. (assembly GCA_964494645.1). Taxonomy (GTDB): domain Bacteria; phylum Bacillota; class Clostridia; order Christensenellales; family Christensenellaceae; genus Christensenella. The sequence continues at coordinate 4,025 of CAZBSH010000049.1, forward strand.
TGCCGGCAATCAAAACGACGCAATCACGCTCGCAAAACTCGACGTGGAGACGGCACAAAAGAAAGTCGATCAACTGCAAACGATCAAAGACGACCCTTACCTATACGCAAGTATAAGCGGCGTTATCCTGTCTCTCGATGCATCGGAGGGCAGCGAGACAAAGCCCGACACCCCTGTCGCGCGTATTGGCGATCCAAACAAGAAAACAGTGTCCGTTTCCGTTCCCCAGTCGGATATCGGCAAGATCAAGGAGGGGCAGGACGTAGAATTTACACTGGACGCATTTGGCGACACAAAATTCACCGGCAAAGTGCGCTCGCGCAGTCTCGTTCCTTTAAAGGACAGCAATCCTGTTTCGTATTCAGTCGTCATCGAGGTCACTCCAAACGACACGGAAATGCTCGACGGTATGAGCGCCAACGCAACTATGATCATCAAGCAACAAAAAAACGTGTTGCAGTTGTCCAATAAAGCCATCTCCGTAAAGGACGGAAAACAGGTCGTCAAAATGAAAAATGAAGATGGTACCCTGCGGGAAATGGAAATCACGACAGGCTTTTCGGATGGCAAAGTAAGCGAGATCACAGACGGTCTTTCCGAGGGCGACGTTGTGATCGTGGAAGGTTGATAAAATGAAGCTAATCGAAACGCTGCGCATCGTATGGATCAATCTGATGCAAAATAAATTCAAAGTACTGCTGACTTCTCTGGGGATCATCGTGGGCGCGGTCACCATCGTGATGGTCATCGCCATTGGCAAAGGCGGTGAAGCAAAAATTGCGGGACAGTTTCAGGGGCTTTCCGCCGAAACCATCTATATCAACCCTGACTACAGCAAAATGATGGACGCTGACATGGATATGGGTAAGTTCCCCAAACTGACGCTTGAGAATATCAGGCAGATGATCGACGAAAACAGCTACCTCAAAGACATCACGCTGCGCTCCAGCTATTTTAAAGACGTCGCCCTAAACGGACAAAAGGCGTCCATGCAAATAACGGGCGTGCTCGAAAACTACAAGACCATCAACAATTTAAACGTCGCGCAGGGTGAAAATATTTCAGATGCAGATGTGGAAAACGAAGCCCGCATCGCTGTTATCGGTGACGGAGTCGCACAAAAGTATTTCAAAGGACCCGAGGATGCGATCGGAAAAAGCATTAAGATCGGCGAACAGCAATATAAAATCGCCGGCGTACTGGAGCGCAAGGGCGACGGTATGCAGGGTGTCAATCCCGATGATACCGTGTTCGTCCCCTTCACTACCGCCGAACGATTTTTAGGAGACGACTATACGATCCCGCAGGTCGTCGCCATGGCAGACAATATCAGTCGTGTCCAAGCAGCGATGAAGCAGATGCAGGGTACGCTCGACTACATCCTAGAGGATGGCAGCGTCTATATGTTAGAAGATGCGGGCAGCCGTATCGACGCGGCAATGGAATCTGCCCGCACAATGAACGTGCTCCTCATTTCCGTCGCCACCATCGTATTCATCGTTGGCGGCATAGGTATCATGAACGTATTATTTGTGTCCGTCAAAGAACGCACACGCGAAATCGGCATTCTAAAGGCGCTCGGCAGCTCCAAAAAAGATATCATGACACAATTCCTGCTGGAATCTGTCATCATCAGCCTTTTTGGCGGCGCGATAGGCGTTGCGCTCTCTCATCTGTGTATGCCGTTGATGAACTACACCGACATCCCCGTCCTGTCCACCGTAGACGGGCAAATCATTGCCCTGCTTTTCGCAGTGGTAACAGGGACACTGTTCGGTTTTTACCCCGCATACAAAGCATCGCGCTTAAAACCGATCGATGCTTTGAATTATGAATAGACACAACAAAAGAAAGGAAATCCAACACATGAAAAAAATTCTTATGGTAACTTTTGCAACGCTGCTTCTCTTCTCACTTACCGCGTGCAGTACGCTCCCCGCAAACGAAACCCCCACCGCTCCCCCACAGGACAAAGCCTCGGCATCCTCCTCCGGGGATGCGGCTCCCTCCGCGCCCGAAAACGACGCTGTCAGCGAACCTGTGTTCGGCAAAGTGAAAAGTCTTGTAGGAAATGAAGTGACTCTCGACCTAGCCAAAATTCCCGCGAACGAAAACGCGTCGGAAGACGGCAAAGAAGAAGTAGCTGCCGCCGCGATCACAAATTCTGCAAGCGTATCCGTTACCGGCGAAGATTCCGGCGATGGCGACGGTAAAACAAATATAGGCAGTTACGACGCAAATGGCAATGTCATCAGCTCCAACGATATTCCAAAAATAGAACTGGAATACACAGGCGAGACAAAAGACCTCACAATCCCTGCCGGACTGCAAATTTTTGACGTCATGGGCAAAGAGGTCAAAATGGCGGACTTAAAGGAAGGCAATGTGCTGATGATCACACAGGACGAGAAGGGCGTCATCCTTTCGATGACCGTCATGGAATAGACCATGGAACACTTTCTTACACTGAAAAACGTCAATAAGTCCTATGCAATGGGCGAGGAACGCTTGCACGTACTAAAGGATGTGTGCTTTCAGGTAGAACAAGGCGAATATATGACGATCCTTGGTCCGTCGGGCAGCGGCAAATCCACGCTCATGAATATTCTCGGTTGTATGGATACGCTTGATTCCGGCACATACCTGCTTGATAACGAGGTCGTGCATGAAAAAAGCGATCAAGCGCTCACCACGCTGCGCAATCAAAAGATCGGGTTCATCTTTCAGAAATATCATCTGATCCCGCAATACACGGCATTGCAAAACGTGATCATGCCCCTTTTGCTGCGCGGTATGTCGCGCGCACAGGCCATTGAACAGGCAGAGGAAAGCATTCGCCTTGTGGGACTTACCGAACGCATCGGGCATCGACCGAATGAGCTCTCCGGAGGACAACAGCAGCGCGTCGCCATTGCGCGGGCGCTGGTAACAAGACCCGCCCTGCTGCTTGCCGACGAACCGACAGGCGCGCTCGACTCCATAACAGGCAAGGAAATCCTCAAGCTGTTTGACGCGCTCAACAGCGCGGGCAATACCATCGTCATGATCAGCCACGACAAAAGCGTCGCACAAGCGAGTAAGCGCATCGTGACTATTCACGACGGGCGGCTGCAAGCATAACCCTATCCTAAAAAAGCGGGAATATCCCGCTTTTTTATTGCCTGTGCTTATACGGTCAATTGCGTTCTTATCTTCACCCCTATTATGTTTCTGCCATTCATCGCGTGTGTCTCTTTCAACAAGCATTTTACTTTCAAGCTCATTATTTATCGTTTATCAATAAATTTTTGTTGACATATAATAAAATCGGCGATATACTTGCCATGATAAGCTCACTATAGTTTTATGGGAGGCAACTATGACACATGGACAAACCGCCGCAAAAATATTGAATGGCGCAATCATCGTATGTATGGCGGCAATCATTGCGCTATTTGTCATGACACCGTTTTTGGAACAATATATGACCGGCTTCTACACCGCGCAAAACCTCATATTTTTTTATACGGCAGGGGTGCTTGCGTTCTGGTTTTTGTACGAATTGCGCAAACTGATCCTAAGTGTGCGCGACGGCAACCCGTTCATCAGGCGCAATGTCGTCATCCTAAAGCGCCTGTCGCTTTCTCTCGCCTTGCTGCTCGCGGACTTCATCTTCATCACCTGCTTTAGTCCGTCCGCCTCCAAACTTCTGTGCATCGCGCTGTTGCTGCTTGGCGTGCTGTGCGCGCGGGTTCTTGCCTACCTCATCGAGCGCGCCGCAGAATACCGCGAAGAGCTCGATTTCACGGTCTGAGGTGCGGCATGGCGATACTTGTGAATCTCGATGTGATGATGGCAAAACGCAAAGTCAGTTTAAACGAGCTTGCGGAGCGAGTGGATATCTCACTCGCGAATTTATCTATCCTAAAAAACAACAAATGTAAGGCGATGCGCTTTTCTACATTAAACGCCTTGTGCAAGGCGCTTGATTGCCAGCCTGCCGACCTTCTGGAATATATACCGGATCAGGAGTAAACGAGAAAATACGCTTCTTGCTCTTGCCGCCCTGCGCGGCATAGCTGGTTTGCTGTACTCAAAAACAGGAGGTACCTGCCACGACAGAACCCATTAAATTGTCCGCGACGCGCCTTGCAGTCACAGGCGCTCTGCTCGCCATATCCTTTTGCGTGCTGCTATACGACACCCTGTTCAAGCTCATCCCGCTCGGACTCAATGTGCCGCTATATCTCGTCATCTTTTATGCAGCGCTTCTCCTTACGCTCGGCAAACATATTACATCCAACCCAAAATCAACGCTGGTACATCTTGCGCTCATTGCCCTTCTGTGCATACCGTTCGTACTCCTATCAAACCCGCTGCTGCTCACCATAAACGCGTTCCTGATCTTGCTGCTGCTGTGCGAGCAAGTCATGCTTTGTATGAAAAAGACGCTTTATGATCGTTATTCCATCCATTTTGTGGGCGACAGCCTGACCACGCCGGGCGCAGACACACTGTCCTATTATATCGATGCACTCGATCCCGCCTATTTTGAAACACAGATCATTGACCGGCAGCACTACGATTATGATATGCGTCCCAGCTTCACCTACGTCGGCAAAGACAATGAACAGATACTGCTTTATAAGGAGGACAAAGCCTTATGGCTGGCGTGGAACCTGAACCATCTCCTGCGCGATATCCATGTGTCGGAAAAGAGGCGTTCGACCGTCATCCGCAGTTCTCAGAAAACCGCAAAAAGATCAATGAAGCTTTTTCAAGTCGAAACCCTTCGGATTAACAACGGCAACAAAAAAACCTGTACCGCTTGATACAGGCTTTTTCTTTTGTTTTTACAGCTTGCCGGGCATTGTCGCTTCGTTAAGCGCGTCGTTTGTAAGTTGCGCAAGTTCGCGCACTTTATCCATATTGAGCGTAAGCGCCTGCGTTAGGCGTGTGCCGTATTCCTCGTCCGCGCGATAACAATGTACCGCGTGACGATATTTGATGTTGTCTGTTACAGACGCGATGTTACGCGCCGTATTGTCGATCAGCTCCGCGCGTCTTTCCTCGTCCATCAGGCGATACAGTTTGCCCGGTGCTTTGAATACGTCGTCCGTCGGATCGTCCGCCGGATCAAACGCATATACCGCTCCTTCCAGGTCAAGCGGCGGCTCCATCACCTCCGGCTGCGGCGACCACTGCCCATAGCTGTTTGGCGTATAAGCAACCGTTGCGCCATAATTTCCATCCACGCGCATCTGTCCGTCACGGTGAAACTCATTGACATCCACGCGCGCCTTATTGACAGGTATCTGGTTATGATTCACGCCCAAACGATAGCGATGCGCATCCCCATAAGAGAACAACCGTCCCTGTAAAAGCTTGTCCGGAGAAAATCCAACACCCGGTACAATATGCGCCGGCGAAAACGCCGCCTGTTCCACTTCCGCAAAATAGTTTTCGGGATTACGGTTTAATTCGATCACACCCACCTCATGCAGCGGATATTCGTTGTGCGGCCATATTTTCGTGATATCAAAAGGATTCTCGTAATGATTTTTCGCCTGTTCCTCCGTCATGATTTGGAAGTACAGCGTCCATTTCGGAAAATCGCCGCGCTCAATAGACTCGAACAAGTCGCGCCCGTGACTCTCGCGGTCTTTACCGATCAGCTCCTCCGCCTCCGCGTCCGTCAAATTTTTGATGCCCTGCTGTGTGCGCCAGTGGAACTTGCACCACACACGCTCATTTTTTTCGTTATACAGGCTGTACGTATGCGATCCAAACCCGTGCATATGCCGGTAGCTTGCCGGGATCCCACGATCAGACATCACAATCGTCACCTGATGCAGCGCCTCGGGTAATAGCGTCCAAAAATCCCAGTTGTTCTGCGCACTGCGTAAATTCGTCTTGGGATCGCGCTTTACTGCCCTGTTAAGTCCGGGAAAGTTGTGCGCATCACGCAAGAAAAACACAGGCGTATTATTTCCCACCAAATCCCAGTTCCCTTCTTGCGTATAAAACTTCATCGCAAATCCGCGAATATCACGCTCCGCGTCAGCAGCTCCGCGCTCACCCGCTACCGTCGAGAAACGAACAAACAGCTCTGTCTGTGTTCCCGGCGTAAAGACCTTTGCCTTTGTCCACTGCGAAACATCGTGTGTAGCGAAAAACGTGCCGTAAGCACCGCTCCCCTTGGCGTGCATTCTTCGTTCAGGAATCACCTCCCTGTCAAAGTGCGCCAACTTCTCCATCAGCCATACATCCTGCATCATCACCGGTCCACGCGAACCGGCAGTTACGGAATGCTCATTTTCCGGAACAGGCGCTCCCACCTCGTTTGTCAGTTTTCTTTTTTCATCCATTAAAATATACCCTCCCTTTCATGAAATGATACCTTATTGGTAACCCTTTTCCCCTCACATAAACCAAAGGTACGAAAAAAGAAGACCACTTGCAGGGTCTTCCTTCTCTTTTAGAATATTTCTGATGTTTTATTTTACTTTATACGTCTTTCGCTTCCCAATCACAATCCCGATCCCTACGATACAACCTGTAGCTAAAAGTATGTACGGTAATATCGAATTACTCTTTCGCCTCTCATCAATGTGTCTCGAAATAGTTTCTTCAATAGACTGACTGAGGGCAACTACAACAGATCCACCCACCGGAATTTCCGCCAAGACCGGATCATTCATTACGAGATTTGCGCTTCCTCTAGCCTGCATCACGGTTTTCGCGGCTTGATCCCCTGATGTGCCGGCAATTGTGGTCTCTTCATCTGTCCTCAAAGTATTCTCAAGTGACCAAGAGATAAGCTCGTTTGTCATATTTTTTTGGGCGGCACCTTCGACAGGTAACAACGGAATACGCCCCGTCTCCGTTATTCCATCTTGAAATTCAATTGGCGGTTCGAACGGCACATAATAAAAATGCGATGTATTTAACTGTAACTCTCCGAACGTCCATGCCGGGTCGTCTTTGCCATAAGTTGTCACTGCGTCGCTGCTGTCCGTTACGCTTACTTCCGTAACCTCATATTTCCCCGCCGCAAACGTCTCATCCAGCGCAAACGAATAGGTCTGTCCACTCACCGGCGCACTGCTCTCCACCGTTCTTACAGCCCCCACACCATCCGTAAGCGACAGCTCTACCGCCTTCACATCGGTCTTTGCTTCGCCAAAGACCATGTCCATCTCCAACGCTCCCGGCAACAAAATATCTCGCGTATTTAAGACTGCGCTTTTCAGTGCCGGAGTCGCATCCACCTTTGTCGTCTCAAACTGTAACTCTCCGAACGTCCACGCCGGGTCGTCTTTGCCATAAGTCGTCACTGCGTCGCTGCTGTCCGTCACGCGCACTTCCGTAACCTCATATGCTCCCGCTTCAAAGGTCTCATCCAGCGCAAACGAATAGGTCTGTCCGCTCATCGGCGCACTGCTCTCCACCGTTCTTACAGCCCCCACACCATCCGTAAGCGACAGCTCTACCGCCTTCACATCGGTCTTTGCTTCGCCAAAGATCATGTCCATCTCCAACGTCCCGGGCAGAGCGATACTCGTGTTCCGAATCACCGCGCTTGTGATCGTCGGTCGATCATAATACCCTTCGTGCGTCACTGTAAATTGCGGATATGTTCCACTCGGGAATCCAAGCTCGTTCATATAAATACTTCTGTAATTCCCATTGGCGTCCCATATCATGATCGATTTAATTGAATACGCCCATTGTCCGGGTGTATTTGGAATCATAAACGATACTGTTTGCGGATCACCATTGCCTGTCAAATAATTACCTTCTTTCATATTGGCTTGGAACTGCGAATAAACTGTTGTAACAATCCATATCCTATTGACGCCCACGCCTTCTTCCAGTATGCCCAAATCAAGCTCAAGCGTTCCCGGGGAAGTGACGTCCGGCGTTCTGATGTTCAGACTTTTGATATCCGGCGCAATATTGTCGTCCGTCTCTGCTTCTGTGATCGTAAACTTCAAATCTTCAAACGACCAACCGACGGATGTATCATAATAGTTATAATATCGAAACTTGTCTTGTGTATCCCATATCCATATCGAGTTGATTTTATAGTCTCCTTTTGCCAAGATAGAATCTATTTTAAAAGATACTGTCTCTTCCGAACCATCCCCTATAAATGCAGCGTTTGACGAAGAAATTGTCTTTCTTTGCCCATTTGCATCCTTAAGTTCCAAATTAAGAGATGATATATCGCCTCCAAGACCATTGTGCAGCTTCATCGTCAAATCCAAATTTCCCGGTGCGCTTAGCGCAGGGGTTTTAACCGAGACGCCGCTGATCGTCGGTGCATCTTCATTCTGGGTCCTTACCACTTTATAGCTCAAATTTCCAAACGTCCAGCCAGCAATGTTTTTGGTATATTGCACTACATTATCATTGTTATCGCAAATCCGAATGGAGACAATTTCAAATGTATCGCCGGCAGGCAAAACGGTCGACGGAATATTGAAAGAAATTGTCTGCGGATCCCCGTTCCCTTTCAGTATCGGTGTTTCTTCGGGAGGGGCAAAATAGAAACTGCTCCACCAACGGTCTGACCCAACAACAATATATTTGATTCCAACGCCCTCCTCGAGGATTCCCATATCAAGCTCCAGCGTTCCCGGCGACGAAACCTCCGGCGTTCGCACCGCGACGCTTTGCAGCGCCGGCGCAATATTGTCGTCCGTTTCTGACTCTGTAACAGTGAATCGCAAATCTCCAAACGACCACTCCGATCCGGCTTTATTATAAAACCTCACATTGTATTCCGTATCGAAAACACTAATTTCCCTTATCTCATACTCGCCTTTTACAATTGTTTGATCTACCGGGAATCGTAACGTTTTCAGCGTCCCTTCTCCTGTGATGTTCGCTGCCTCTGCCGCGAGTGTTTTGGTCTGTCCCTTGTTATCAACGACACTGAGCCGCACCAACCCGATCCCATACTTTCCTGCCGCAATATTCATTTGCATTTCAAGCGTTCCCGGCGAAGTGATGCTTGTGGTCATCGGAAGAACCTGATCAACGGTAGGTTCGGTTTTCTCGATATTCCCCGCTTTCGTCGTCTCAAAACGCATCTCTCCAAACGCCCACGCCGGATCGTCTTTGCCATAGGTCGTCACTGCGTCGCTGCTGTCCGTCACGCGCACTTCCATAACCTCATATGCTCCCGCTTCAAAGGTCTCATCCAGCGCAAACGAATAGGTCTGTCCGCCTTGCGACACCCTTCCCTCCACCGTTTTAGATGTGCCCACACCATCCCTAAGCGACAGCTCCACCGCCTTCACATCGTTTGCCCCTCCAAAAGACATGTCGATCTCCAGCGTTCCCGGCAGGGTGATGTTCGTATTCCTGATCACCGCGCTTGTGATCGTCGGCGCATCATCGTTCGTTGTGCGCGTCACCGTAAATTGCGGATAACTTCCCGACGCGAAGCCCAGCTCTTGACAGTAATAATTCTTATTGTTTCCACTGGCATCCCACAACCAAACAGACTTGATCGTATAGGATTGTTTCCCTAACCTCTTTTCCGGGATTTTAAACGAAACGGTCTGCGGCTCACCATTGCCTTTCAAGACGGCGCCTTCTCCAATTTCTGCATTAAGGCTAACCATAAAGTCTTCTTCTAATGAAACCAAAATATATGAACATCCCGAGCCTTCTTCCAGGATACCTAAATCAAGCTCCAGCGTCCCCGGCGAAGTGACCTCCGGCGTCCTGACACTCAAACTCTTAAGTACCGGAACATCATAATCTTCTCGTTCAGACTCCGTCACCATAATGTCCAGTGCGCCGAATTCCCAATCATTTGGTGAATTAACATACATATAACTTCTGCTTCCGCTCGCAAGACCGATAACGTTAACATACCTTACCGACCACTTCCCAACCCCCGCAGAAGCCGGCACCTTAAATGCAACTGTTTCCGGATTGCCGTCCGCTCGACAAGAAAGATCGGTCGCATCAAGGCTGAGACGACCTCCATTTTCATTTTTCAATTCAATAAGAATATATCCTATTGTATCGTCACTACCCTTAGTGATCCCCATATCAAGTTCAATCACACCGGGTGCGGTCGTTTCCGGTGTTTTAACCGAAATACTTTTGATTTCAGGCGCTTCATCGTGCGGTGTCTTGGTTATCTCGTACTGTAAACTGCCAAATGTCCACTCTGAGTTTCCCTGCGTATACACCGTTTTATTATCGTTATTGTCGCAAATCGTGATAGAGACTATGTAAAACTTACTTCCTGTATGGTTAGCACTCGAACCCGGCACTTCAAAAGAAATCGTCTGCGGATCCCCATTCCCTTTCAACACTTCACCCTGTGGCTCAAAAACAAAATCATCCCACCAAAAGCTTGACTCCACGCTAATATACTTGACCCCAACGCCCTCTTCCAATATACCCATATCCAATTCCAGCGTCCCCGGCGAGGAAATCCCCGGCGTTTTCACTGTAACACTATTTAACACCGGCGCAATATTGTCGTCCGTTTCTGACTCTGTAACAGTGAATCGCAAATTTCCAAACGGCCACTCCGAGCCGGCTTTATTATAAGACCTCACATTGTATTCCGTATCGAAAACACTGATTTCCCTAATTTCATACTCGCCTTTTACAATCGTTTTTCCTACAGGAAAGTACAATGTTTTCAGCGTTCCCTCTCCTGTGATATTCTCCGTCGTCGCCGTCAGTGTTTTTTCCTGTCCATTGACATCCGCAATCTTAAGATTCACCGATCCAATCCCATATTGTCCCGCCACAATATTCATTTGCATTTCAAGCGTCCCCGGAGAGGTGATGCTTGTAGTCGTCAATTCGGCATTCGCCGCTCCCAGTCGGGTTTCACTGTCGTTTTCCACTTGCGGTTGAATGATCTCGCCTGTCTCTGGAATCATTGCTTGCGAAACCCCATCCGTTGCAAACGAAACCGACGGAAAAATCATCGTTATAAGAAAAATAGCCGCCAGAAAATACCGACCGACTCTGTCAAAATACTTTTTCATATCTATCCCACTCCCTTAAACCGTTCCTATTGGTCACAGTTCTCAGATTATTATAAATATATACCTTATAGGTATGATTATAACAATTTTAATAATAAACGCAAGGTTTAATTTCATATCACGAAATCCAATATTTTTTCATTCATCCTATTAAAAAAGAGCAAACCGCATATCAACAGTTTGCTCTCTTTATATCAAGTAATTTTGCCCCTATCAGATAAACCGCATCGGATTGATCTTCACACCGGGTCCCATCGTCGACGCGATGACAACGCTCTTCAAATACGTACCCTTAGCTGCCGACGGCTTTGCCTTTACAATTGCGCCCATGATCGACTTGAGGTTTTCGACAAGCTTCTGTTCGTCAAAGCTCTTTTTGCCGATCGGTACATGAATGATAGCCGTTTTATCAACGCGATATTCCACTTTACCGGCTTTGATATCCGCAATCGCTTTTGCGATATCCATTGTAACCGTACCGGATTTCGGGTTCGGCATCAGACCTTTCGGTCCAAGCACCTTACCAATACGTCCGATCGCGCCCATCATATCAGGCGTCGCTACGATCACGTCATAATCAAACCAGTTTTCCTTCTGGATCTTCTCAATCATTTCTTCAGCGCCCACGAAGTCCGCACCGGCGTCCTCTGCTTCCTTTGCTTTATCACCCTTGGCAAGAACAAGCACCTTGACCGATTTTCCCGTTCCGTGCGGCAAAACAACCGCACCACGAACCTGCTGATCAGCGTGACGCGGGTCAACGCCCAGTCTTACGGAGAGTTCGATCGTCTCGTCAAAGTTTGCCTTTGCAGTCTCTTTGCAAAGCTTTATCGCTTCTTCCGGGTCGAACAACGTCATTTTATCAAAGCTATTTGCGCTTTCTACGTATTTCTTTCCTCTTTTCATCGCTTAGCCCTCCACTTCTACGCCCATGCTTCTTGCGGTTCCCGCAATCATGCTGACTGCCGCGTCGAGCGACGCTGCATTAAGGTCGGGCATCTTGAGCGTTGCGATCTCTTCTAACTGCGCGCGTGTGATCTTTGCAACCTTCTGCTTGTTCGGCACGCCCGAAGCCTTCTCGATCTTGCAGGCTTTTTTGATAAGCACTGCCGCCGGAGGCGTCTTCGTGATAAAGCTGAAAGAGCGGTCTGCGTACACAGTGATAACAACCGGAATAATAAGCCCGGCCTGCTGTGCTGTCTTTTCGTTGAACGCCTTTGTAAAGTCCATGATGTTTACGCCGTGCTGTCCAAGCGCAGGTCCGACCGGCGGCGCAGGCGTTGCTTTTCCTGCGGGTATCTGCAGTTTGATATACCCTGCAATTTTCTTTGCCATAGTTCTTATCCTTCTTTCTTATAATATGTGTTAAAACGAACTAGGATAGTGTTCTCCCA
>CAZBSH010000050.1:0-16357 GCA_964494645.1 uncultured Christensenella sp.
TCTCAAATCGCATTATCAACGAGGTGGGGCACATCAACAGAATTGTGTATGACATTACGAGTAAGCCTCCGGCCACGATTGAGTGGGAGTAATTTGCAAAACGCTGTAAACCCTTGGTTTAAGCGGATTTGTGGGGCGAGAAACAGCCTCATGGCAACGTTTTGGCAACACTATTATACGATCTATAGTAAAAGAGCTAACTGATTTTTGGGGTCAGTTAGCTCTTTTTTGTTTTCAGCATTCACGTTGTTAGGAGGTTAGTCATCTATAAGATTAGGGATAATCTCTTATGGCAGCAAAATAGAATTGATTTAGAAGGAGCTTACCTATGCGGATATGAGTAGAAATGACTACCAAATATTGGTAAAATGATGTATAATAATATCAGCAAAAAGCAGATGATGGTATTGTCATCTATTTTTTACTAAAGATAGTATACTTGATTACTTGTAGAATATCTTAAAATCGATAAAAAGAGACAAAATGCGACTGTTTCTGTGACCGCTACTGGTTATTATAATGATAATAGCATAGAAACAATATGCAAAAAAGTAAACGAAGATCGGCATGTATTGCGTCAGAAAGCAGGTAAGATTATGAAATACATATTCAATCATGATGAGAATTCACGAAAAGGAAAAAGGAGAAAGCTTATAGTAGCCAACAAGAAGTTATTCCGCCGGGCGGTAGGATGCCTGCTTGTTTTGGTTACGCTTCTGGCTGCAGTGCAAACAGGTGTTTTTGCTACTTCCGGTATGAATACGGAAAGCAAGGTTGTTGTTGGTGCGCAGGAGGAGCAGGCACCTGAACAGGCGGAAACAACTCAAGAGGGTAATGACCCGGTAGCAGTAGAATCGGCGGAAGCTTCACCCGAAGCGACACCGCAAGAGTCACAGGCTGTTGCAGATCAATCCAATATGGAGCTGCCTTTGAAGATGCCGGGAAACAGCTTAAGGAGTGTTTCGGATCCGACAGACATAAATAATGCGCAGTTATTTGCATATTTATTTATTGGTGACGCGGAACAACATTATAAGGAAATCCCTGTAGTGGATGGACACATTGAAGCGCCTGAAGCGCCTGATGCAAGTATGTGGCCGGAAGGGGCTGCTGCTTTTCGCGGATGGTCGCATGACAAAGAAGGTAAGATTGAATTTAAGACAGAAGATATTATTGTCGAAAATCTGAACCTGTATGCACAGTTTGATATGCAGAGTTATGTAATTACGTTTGAAGCGCAAGATGGCAGCGTTTTAGGTACGGCGAATGTCAAGCCGGGCGAGACGGTACAAGATCCCGGCATTGTTATAACGCCGCCATCAGGGCAGTCATTTTTATACTGGGCAAACAAAGAAACGGGAGAACAATTTACATTTGGAACCACTGTGCAAACCGATGTTACGCTGATTCCTAAGTTCAGCAGCTCATATTATGTGTACTTTTATTCCGAGGGAACACAGATTGATCCTGTCTGGGTGACAGGCGGAGAACCGGTAGCGAAGCCGGAAGCGGATCCGACACGTGCTGGTTATGATTTTTTGCATTGGTCTGCAGAACCGGGAGGAGAAGCGTATGATTTTAGTGCGCCGGTAACGGATACACTGCGTTTACATGCAGTATGGCAGGGGCAAACAGTGCCGTTCACTGCTGTCATTTGGATGGAAAAACCAAATCTTCTGGGAACTCCGTCATGGCCGGAAGACTATATGTCGTTTCGTGTAGTAAAGAACGGAGACTTGACAAATAAAAATGAGCAGATCTATGCAAAGTGTGAAGCGATCGCAGGAACAGAAATCACGGATATTGATGTAAGTATCCGTCCTAGAATTGCTGATACTGCATTTTTTCACTATGCAAAAACAGTGCCGACAATCATTCAGGGGAACGGGCAGAGCGTAGTGAACGTTCTTTATGATCGCAATATCTATACAATGAATTTTGTAGTATCGTATAAGGCGGGGCAGGAAGTGGTTGATTTGTCAGGCGGTGAAAAGCTGACAAGAACCTATGCGCCGGAGAGCAAGATTGAGTGGGAATGGACGCAGGAAACGTCTGCAGGGTGGACGAAAAAGACGTTTAATCGTGAGCCTATGCAGCAGGTCGCTTATTCGTTTCAGGCAAAATACGAACAGGATATTTCTTCGCTGTGGCCTTCGCAGAATATAAATACAAAATTTACGGCATATGCCGCAAATGGAAATGTTTCAGCAAGCCAGTTGCTTTTCTGGCAGCCTGAAGGAGCTACAATGGGGAGTCAGTCCAGTGCGGTTACAAAGCGGCTGATACTGACACCGGATTTGATTCCGTTTGAATATGGTGATGGAGCCAACGGTAAGGCGTTGGCATGGTATGCGATTTATGGGGATAAGCAGCAAAAACAAGAAGTCAATTATTGGTATGGTGTTCTTGACGGTCAAACGGGTGTACCATCAAAAAACAATGCTGCAGCGGGAAGCTATGTAAAAGATGAATCGCTTTCTCAGACGATCGTTACAGAGCATGGAGCGACGGTCTATGGTAAAGATCTGCCGGGAATGAAGCTGGCGGGGACGTGCGAACAGACAAATTCCGATGGAATAAAGGTTTACGACTTTTATTATGCGCGCAAAACCGTTAATCTTGTATTCAATACGGGGGGTGGATCAGCAGTATCTGCTGTAAACAATGTAAAACATGGTCAGGATATGCAGCGGTATAAGCCGCAGATAGATCCTGTAAAGAACAATGCTGTTTTTGACGGATGGTATTATGACGATACATTCAAGAAGAAAGTATCGTGGGACACAGATACGATTGTTGCGAGCGTTTATACCATAGCAGGAGAGATGCAGGATTTGCAGACGGTAACGTTATATGCAAAATGGCAATCCAATGATCATATCGTATCGTTCTATGACAATCGTTCCAGCGTTGGCAGCGGCACGCCCATCGCACGACAAGGCGTTGCAAATGGTGCTTATGTGGATTATTCCACACCGGTTACGATCGAGGTAGAGGGAAAGACTTATCCGTTGATGACAGGCAAGACAGTGCCGGGTTATGGAGAATTTCTGGGTTGGTATTGGCTGATGAACGGGACAGAGCAAGTAGCTGCATACCCTGATATGCCGATCAATAGGAATTATGATATGTATGCTGTGTGGAAGACGGAGGGCTTTGCGATTACGTATGCGCCGGGTGAGGCAGCAACAGGCAATATACCGACGGATGATAAGAGCTACGCAATTGGCTCGCAGACACGTGTGCAGGCTAATACAGGAAACCTTACCGTACAGGGCAAGACCTTCAGCGGTTGGAAAAATGAAGCAGACGGGATGTTCTATTATCCAAACCAGTTGATTACGATCAAGGGGAATACTACGCTGACAGCGCAGTTTGTTGATCCTAACAACTATTACACCGTCACTTTTTCGTCGGGATATGCTGAGAGCACACAAGGGAATGTCGTTCGTTATGTGGCGAAGGAAGGGTCCCTCAATCTACTTGCGGCATCGACCTTTACACGCGACGGATATGCTTTTAAGGGATGGAGCAGCAATGGAACGATATATCAAGCGGGCGACAAATATACGGTTTCCGGTAATGTGGAATTTACGGCACAATGGAAACAAACTGTGGCACCTGCGTCATTCTTTGTAACGGTCAAGGGGTGGGTAGACGATCCTCTGAAGCCGCAAGCGGACATCGTGTATGTGCCGGTTGGTGATCCGAAACAGGCTATGATCAATATTCCTGACGAGATGGAAGATAAAACATCCATTGATATTACGGGAACCGAGCTGACCTCATTTGTGAGCAGCGGAGCACCCACCAAGGAGCAGATACAGTCTGCCCTCGGTAAGCTTGCGGATAAGATTTATATGCAAAGTGGTCAGAAAGTGATATTCAAGAATGGCGATTCTATCACTTGGAATGCGCTGAAATATGACCAGTCTACCTATGCAACAAAGGGGTATCACATCGACGGTTATGTAGAAGCGGTACAGGTTTTTGATATCAACTTTGCAGCGGGTAACAACGGAACGCTGGAAGGCTTAACGGAGTTTAAGGATATTGTTTCGGGTACGGCGTGGGATCAGGCGATTAAAGTGCCTGTACCTAAACCTGCTGACGGATACTATTTTGTGGGTTGGAGCGCGTCATTCCCGGATGCGGTAACACAGAGCGCGACCTATACGGCTGTCTTTGCGCCCAAAACATCAATCACTGTAACGGCGATTGACGGAAATAAAGAGGAATACGACGGACTTCCGCTGACAGCAAAAGGAGTAACGGAGGATAGCCTTGCATCGCTTAAGAGTGGTGATACGATTGAAGTAACGATGACACCTGACAGCGTGCAGACAAATGCGGGCGAACATGCAAATGAAATTGCGGAAGTGCATATTTATCGCGTTATTAACGGCGTTAAGACGGAAGTGACGAATGAATATGCAGTAGATCCGAAGCCCGGAATGTTGACGGTAGGCAAGAAAAAAGTGACGGTTACACCGGATGATGTGTCGAAAGTATATGGAAATGCGGATCCGGATAGGTTAACGGCAACAGTAGGGGAAACGATCAATGGCGACGCGCTTGATTATACAGTGACGCGTATGCCGGGAGAGGATGTTGTCAAAGATGGCTATAAACTGTTCGTTACGTCGGGTATCAATGAAAATTACGAAATCATTGATGGAGAAGGAACATTCATGATCTTGCAGCGCCCGATTACGATCACTGCCAATGACAATGGTAAGGTGATTGGGGGGACTGATCCTCCATTAACGGCATGGATTACAGATCTTGGGACAGGTGTTGCGCCGAACTATACACTAAAGCGCGATGAAGGAGAAACGGTCAACAGATATCCGATCACCGTAACAGCAAAACCGGAGGACAATCCGAATTATCATATTAATCCTGTACCGGGAGAGTTTGTGATCAGTCCCTTAACGACGCAAGTTAAGATCACGCCGAACGGGAACACGAAAGTTTACGGCGTGGAAAAAGACCCGGATCTTAATGCGACAGTCATCGGGGTACCGGACGGCAGCCCAATGCCAAACTATGAGCTGGTGCGTGAACCGGGTGATGCAGTGGGCACCTATAAGATCAAGGTTGTGCTAAAAGACAATCCGAACTATACGAATATCGACGCAAATGCGACGGCAGATTTCGTTATCACGCCCAAACCGGTAACGATAGAAATCAATTCTTTGGAACGCGTTTATGGCGACGAGACACCTGAAGTATTTAGTGCGCAGGTAAAGGATTTGGTTGGCGAGGATGTACTGGATTACACGCTTACCCGCGAAAGACCGGAAGTAAAGAATGCTGACACATATAAGATCGACGCGATAGTGAGTACTACGTCGGAGGTCAACAAGAACTATACGATTTCCGTGGAGAAAAATAATCTGGTGATCAAGCCGCGTCCGGTGACGATCAAAGCAGACGATAAGTCGATCACATATGGCGACAAACCGGCATTTACAGCGTCGTTCCAGAATGGAACATCGCTGGTGGAAGGAGACACGCTGCAATATGGCTTTGTATGTGAAGGCAAAAATGCCAGCACGACACCGTACCCGATCAATATCGAACTGGGAGCAAACCCGAACTATGTTGTAACGGCGCTGTCGGGAGAACTGACGATCGGTAAAAAAACGGTAAAGGTAACGCCGGGGACGACAGAGGTCGTATACGGAGAGGCGTTTGATCCGAACCAAGACGTTCAAATTAAGGAAGATGGCGTCCTCAGCGGTGATTCTCTGAGTTACGATGTTGTGAGGGAAAAACCGGAAAACAAAAATGTGGGAGAGTATGGGCTCACGATCGTTGATAAAGGAAATGAAAATTATATCATTGAGGGCGGCACAGGTAAAGTAACGGTGACGCCGCGCCCCTTAACGATCACGCCGGGGAATGGGGGAAAGAAATATAAAGATCCGGAGCCAAACCCGCTGACGGATACGGTGACATTTGATAATCTTGCCTATAATGACACGATTGTCTATACATTGAGCCGTGCAGAGGGCGAGCAAGCAAACAGGCAGTATAATATATATGTAAATGTGGATAAGAATGCGTATCCTAATTATGTCATTACGACGAAGACGGGCACATTTACGATTATGCCGTCTACAACGAAAGTGGCGATCATGCCGGATTATCAGGAAATGATTTACGGTGAAACAGAGCCGCAGCTTACAGCAAAGATTACAGGCGCGCCGGAGGGCGATATCAATTACACATTGATTCGTACCGGTGATAAGACGGCAGGGACCTATAAAGTGAAGGTGGTACTGGGAGAAAACCCGAATTATACAACTTCTGAAATCTCGTGTCTGGAAGCTGACTTCGTTGTAAAGCCGCGTCCGGTGACAATACAGGCTGACGATAAAATCATGCAGTATGGCACGACGATTGAGCCGGAATTGAGTGCGACAGCGCTTACAAAGGAACAGGATTCGACGAGTATGGGCCTTGTAAAGGGAGATACGATCGATTGTACCTTAGACCGTGCGCTCGGTAAAGATGTGGGCAATTACCAAATCTCTATCTTTGCACAAGAAAATAAGAATTACAAGGTTACGACAAAACCGGGGACATTTAAAATTGAGCCTAAGCCGATCATTGTAACGGCGGACAGCTTTACAAAGAGCTATGGCGATCCCGATCCCCAGTTTACGGCGAAAGCTGCTGTGCTGGTTCCGGGGGATACGCTGAATTGTCTCCTGCGCCGGGAGGAAGGCACTGATGCCGGAAAAGAGTACGCGATTTTTGTACAGGTGGTAGAGGATCCGGTTTCCAAAAATTATAAGATTGATACAGTTAACGGAAAGCTTACGATCAAGCAAAAGAAGATTACCGTCACACCGGATTCGACAAGCAAAGTGTATGGCGACCCTGATCCGGGTTCCTATAGTGTGAGCGCCCCCGATTTGGTGCCGGGCGATACGCTTGACTATACGATAGATCGTACGCCGGGAGAAGATGTCGGTGGGTATGACTTAACTCTTAAACCGGGAAACAATCCGAACTATGAAATCGTTGGGGGAATCGGGAAACTCACGATCACTCCTCGGCTTGTAACGATCACAGCGGCAAACACTGGTAAGATTTATGGCGGGCAGGATCCGGCGTTGAGCGCAGAAGTTACGTCAGGAAGTGTTGTGAACGGCGATAAGCTCAATTACACGGTAGAACGTGCGGCAGGCGAAGATGCGAAAACGTATCCGATCAACGTGGTCTTGGGAGAAAATAAAAACTATACTGTTACGGGGATCAATGGAACGTTTACAATCGCTCCAAAATCTGTGCAGGTTCTGATTGTACCGGATAACACAGGCAAAGAGTATGGCAGAATTGACCCCGCGCTTACGGCGACGCAGATTGGCGCAGACAGCAGCGCGAAGCTCGATTATACATTGAGCCGCACATCCGGAGAAAATGCAGGAACATATGAGATCAACGTAACGCTTGGAAACAATCCGAATTATGTGCTCGATTCGATCCAGGTTGCCAAGGGAACCTTTACGGTAACGCCGAAGCAGGCGACGATCACAGTGGCGAATGCAACCAAAGTTGCTGGCGCACAGGATCCTGTATTCCGGGCGGATGTTGAGGGAGTTATAGGCAATGATGTTCTGAACTTCACATTGAATCGTGCTGAGGGCGAAGAGGCAGGAAGCTATGCGATCAATGCGACGTTGGGCGATAACCCGAATTATGCGGTTGCAATCGTACCGGGTACGTTAACGATTACCGATGCGCCTGCGGGTGGCGGAGCAACAGCACCGCCTGCGACTCCGGGCGGTGGAGCAGGTACGACGACTCCGGCAGCGGATCCGGGGAACGCGGCTGAGAACGCTGCGCAGCTTGTAACGATTGATGAAACGGATGTGCCTCTTGCAGCGGGAGATACGGTCGAAAAACCGCCGACGGTGCAGATCGGTGATACAAAAGTACCGCTGGCATCGGCGGGGCTGAATGCGTCGTGGGCGCTGCTCAACCTGATACTTGCTTTTGTGACGGGAATCATTATGTTGGTACTATTGTTCACATGGTTCTTTGGAAAGAGCAAGGACGAGGAGGAGGAAGCACAAAATGAAAATGTGACGCGCGCACAGCGTTCGGAAGAGGAAAACTCTGACCGTAAGCTAAAGCGTAAGGGTATCGTCAGACTGTTCAGCATTGTGGTGACGCTGATTGCGGTGATTGCCTTCATTCTGACCGAAGATGTCAGGCTGCCTATGGTACTGATCGATCAGTGGACTTGGCTGATGATCGTTATAGCAGCAGTACAGGTAATTGTTGCCATCTTTTCTAAAAAAAGCCGCAAAGAGTATGACGAGGAAGAAAAAGATACGTGGGCTCAGCATATTTAACGAATGTAAGATAAAAAACCGGCTGTGTAAGCAGCCGGTTTTTTGTTGATTCGATTTCATTTAAAAAACTGCATAAACAGTACAATACAAAGAAAAAGAGATGAAATATGTTCGATACATTACGAATATTAAATTCTACAATGGAGTTAACGTTCGAAAACACATTGCGGATTTGTGCGCAATTTAGTATGATACTTATATGAGTTTTTATACTTATATATTCTAATTGTAGGAGGTATCATATGGAAAAGTTCTTTAAACTCAAAGAGAATGGCACAAAGGCTTCAACCGAAGTAATCGCCGGATTTACAACGTTCTTTGCGATGTCTTACATCATTTTTGTAAACCCGAGTATTCTTTCGGCGACGGGCATGCCTTCTCAGGCGGTATTTTTAGCAACGATCATCGCTGCTGCCATTGGCACGCTCGTGATGGGTCTGTTTGCAAATGTACCGTATGCACAAGCTCCGGGTATGGGGCTTAATGCGTTCTTTACTTATACGGTTTGTTTTGCACTTGGCTTTACGTGGCAACAAGCGCTTGCAATGGTTTTCATTTGCGGTATCGTAAACATTATTATTACGGTGACCAAGCTCAGAAAAGCAATCATCAAATCTATTCCGGAATCTTTGCAGAACGCGATTGGCGGCGGTATTGGTATTTTTATAGCATATATTGGCATTAAGAATGCGGGTCTGATCAATTTTACGTCTGATCCGGGAACGCTTATGTCTATCAATGGTGCGCCGTTTGCTATGGATGCGACATACACGGGGATTACAAATGTCGTTTCTTCCGGCGGCGCGGTTCCGGCACTGGTCACATTCAATTCGCCTGCGGTTATTCTTGCGATCATTGGTATCGTATTGACAATCATTTTGCTTGTCGCAAAGGTAAAAGGGGCGATCCTTATTGGTATTATTGCTACAACGATCATTGGTATTCCGATGGGCGTTGTTGATCTTTCCACGGTAAACTTTGCGCAGGATAGCCTCGCTGCTTCCTTTAACGATCTGGGTACCACTTTTGGCGCGGCATTTGGTTCGGAGGGGATGCAATCATTGTTTGCGGATCCCGATAAGATATTGATGGTTATCATGACGATATTTGCATTTAGTATATCGGATACATTTGATACGATCGGTACGTTCATTGGAACGGGTAGACGCAGCGGTATTTTTAGCGCGGAAGATATGAAGACGCTGGAAACAAGCAAAGGCTTTAAATCTAAAATGGATAAGGCGCTCTTTGCAGACGCGATCGCTACGTCTGTAGGCGCTGTGTTCGGAACGTCTAATACAACAACCTATGTAGAAAGCGCTGCAGGTATTGGAGCGGGCGGACGCACGGGTCTTACCAGTGTTGTAACCGCTATCATTTTCTTGGCGTGTATGTTCTTAGCGCCTGTCATGGGCATCGTGCCTTCGCAGGCAACGGCACCGGCGCTAATTGCTGTTGGTGTAATGATGATGGCAGCCTTTAAGGAGATCAAGTGGAGCGAGTTTGAAGAAGCTGTTCCGGCGTTCTTTGCAGGGGTGTTCATGGCACTTTGCTATAGTATCTCTTACGGTATCGCGGCAGGGTTCCTGTTCTACTGCATCGTGAAGATCGTTCGCGGTAAAGCAAAAGAACTGCACCCGATCTTGATCGTTTCTACGCTCTTGTTTGTAATAAACTTTATTATACTGGCAGTGATCTAACGGAATCGTGATGTGGGATTGAGTCGGCAACTTGCCGGCTCAATCGTTTCATAAAAGATATCAGCATAACAATGGATGAAGGTTAAAGGAGAGACGAGAATGAAAGTTGCAGTGATTATGGGTTCCAAAAGTGACCTGCCGGTTTTGCAGCCGACAATTGACACATTAAAGGATTTTGGGATTGAGGTAGAGGCGCACGTGATGTCTGCGCACCGCACGCCTGAGTTGGCGGCAGATTTTGCGAAAAACGCAAAGGACAACGGTGTGGAAGTAATCATTGCCGCGGCGGGGAAGGCAGCACATCTGGCGGGGGTGATTGCCGGACACAGCATTTTGCCTGTGATCGGTCTACCGGTCAAGTCCTCGACGATGGACGGGTTGGATTCCCTTCTTTCCACAGTACAGATGCCGGAAGGTATTCCGGTGGCAACGGTAGCCATCAATGGCGGTAAAAATGCCGCTTTATTAGCAGTGCAGATTCTCGCATTGAAGTACGATACATTAAGCGATTTATTATATAAATTTAAAGAGGATATGCAGCTTAAGGTTGTGGCTGCGGACGCTGAACTCAGAGAGGAGTTATCGAAATGAACAAAACAGAACAATTATATGAAGGCAAGGCAAAAAAGGTTTTTAAAACGGATGATCCGGATTATGTGATCGTTGATTATAAAGACGACGCGACTGCGTTTAACGGACTAAAAAAAGGTACGATCGTTGGTAAAGGTGTGGTCAACAACAAGGTTTCCAACCACATGTTCAAGATGCTCGAAAAACATGGTATCCCGACGCATCTTGTAGAAGAATTATCCGACCGTGAAACGGTTGTAAAGAGCGTATCCATCGTTCCGGTGGAAGTGATCGTCAGAAACATCGCGGCGGGAAGCCTCTCTAAAAGACTGGGTATCCCGGAGGGAACGAAACTGAAATCAACGGTTCTTGAATACAGCTACAAGGATGATGATCTCGGCGACCCAATGATCAATGACTATCATATTTATGCGATGGAGCTTGCAACGCCCGAAGAGATGGAAAAGATTGCGGAATATTCCTTTAAAGTAAATGAAGTCATGACGGAGTATTTGAAGCAGTTCGGCATCGAGCTGATTGATTTTAAACTGGAATACGGTCGTTTTAAAGGTGACATCATCCTTGCGGATGAGATATCTCCGGATACTTGCCGCTTCTGGGATTCCAAAACAGGAGAAAAGCTGGATAAAGATCGTTTCCGGCAGGATCTTGGTAATGTGGAAGATGCGTATCAGGAAATCTTAAAGAGACTTATGGGAGAGTAAATATATGCCGATCGAGCTTTTGCAGCAAAACAATTATGAACGATGGAAGCCGCAAGACGATGTTATGCCGGAGGAATGTGGTGTATTCGGGATTTTTATGGATGACCACCACTATGATCCGGCGGAAGCGTCATATCTGGGGTTGTTCGCATTGCAACACAGAGGGCAGGAGAGCGCTGGGATCGCGGTAACAGATGGGAAAGGGATCAAGTACCACAAGGGGATGGGATTGTGCTCTGAAGTATTCAAAGACAATCTGGACAAGCTTCTTGGAGGGCACATCGGAATTGGGCATGTGCGGTATTCGACGTCCGGGGAAAGCAAGGGCGACAACGCGCAGCCTCTTGTCATGTCTTATCGGGGCGGTAAGCTTGCACTGGCGCATAACGGAAATTTAATCAACAGTACGATACTGCGTGAAAGAATGGAGGAGGAAGGCACCGTTTTCCAGACGTCCATCGATACGGAGGTGATGGCAAACCTGATTGCGCGGTATTCCAAGCACGGGATGCTTAAGGCGATTACCGCGATGATGAAGGTTGTGCGCGGTGCATATGCGCTTGTCATCATGACACAGGATGAGTTGATTGCGGTACGAGATCCGCTTGGTATTCGTCCGTTGGCGCTTGGTAAGTTGGATAATAGCTATGTGGTGGCATCGGAATCGTGTGCGTTCGACGCGATCGACGCGGAGTTTGTAAGGGATGTTCGCCCGGGCGAGATCATCGTGATCAACAAAAATGGTTTAAAATCTTATCAGGCGCAATCTTCGATGGATACCGCGCTGTGCATCTTTGAATATGTATACTTTGCGCGCCCGGATTCGGATATCGATGGTATTAGTGTTTATCGCTCTCGCGAAAATATGGGAATCAAGCTTGCACAGGCATTTCCGATCGAAGCAGATCTCGTGAGCGACGTACCGGACTCCGCTACACCGGCTGCATCAGGATATGCTGCGGAAAGCGGGATACCTTACGCAAAGGCGCTTTCTAAGAACCGCTATGTTGGCAGGACGTTCATACAGCCTTCACAGGCGCTGCGGGAGCGCGGCGTAAAGCTTAAGTTAAATGCCATGAAGCGTAATGTGCATGGAAAACGTCTGATTTTGATCGACGATTCCATTGTGCGCGGTACGACCAGCAGAAAGATCGTTGAGATGCTGCGTCTTGCAGGGGCGAGGGAAGTGCATATGCTCATTAGTTCGCCGCCTGTAACATGTCCGTGTTTTTTTGGTATTGATACGCCATCGCACGATCAGTTGATTGGCTCTAAGAATTCTGTTGAAGAAATCAGGAAGATCATTGGTGCGGATTCGCTGCATTACCTTTCAACGGAGGATATGTTGAAAACAGTTGAGGGAGCGGGATGTAATTTCTGTGTGGGATGCTTTAACGGGCAATACCCAATTGATATGAAAAAGGCGATCAAGGAAACGGAAACATTAGATCTGTTGACGGTTGAATAAGAGGAGATAAGAATGGCAGTAACATATAAAGATGCGGGCGTGGATGTAGAGCGTGGCTATGAAGCGGTCAAGCTGATGAAGGAGCATGTCAAAAAGACGTTTGACAATAATGTGATCACTGACCTTGGTACGTTTGGCGGTATGTACGATTTGAATAACGGGCAGGTACTCGTTTCAGGCACGGACGGCGTAGGAACAAAGCTGATGGCAGCCTTTGCTACGGGAAAAAACAATACGGTTGGGATCGATTGCGTGGCGATGTGTGCAAACGATGTGATATGCCATGGAGCGCGTCCGTTGTTTTTCCTAGACTATATTGCGACAGGCGCGCTTGTGCCCGGTGTTGCGGCGGATATCGTCGCCGGCATCGCCGAGGGTTGTATACAGTCCGGCTGTGCGCTTATTGGCGGAGAAACAGCGGAAATGCCCGGGTTTTATCCGGAAGGCGAATACGATCTCGCAGGTTTCTGTGTGGGCATCGTGAACAAAGATGATATTATCAACGGTTCGGACATCAAGCCGGGGGATAAGGTGATCGGAATCGGTTCCACGGGCATTCATTCAAACGGATTTTCGCTGGTGCGTAAGCTTTATGCGATGGATGATTCCCTGAATACGATTCAAGTGGAACAAACAGCGCAGACGCTGGGTGATATGCTGTTGACACCAACCAAGATATATGTGAAATCTATCCTTAGTTTGATTGAGAAAGTGGATGTTAAGGGCATTGCGCACATAACGGGTGGTGGCTTTTATGAAAACATACCGCGCATCCTGCCAAAGGAGGTAACAGCAAAGATTACACTTGGCTCATGGGATATGCCGTATGTATTCGAGAAGCTTGTAGAGGATGCGCAGCTCGCGCAAAAGGACGCATACAATACATTCAATATGGGTATTGGAATGATTGTGGTGGTAAGCGCCGACCAAGCAGAAAAAACGGTGGAAGAATTAAAGGCGTCAGGTGAAAAAGCGTATTTGATTGGCGAGATCAAAGCAGGCGACGGAGGCATTGAATTATGCTAAAATTCGCTGTCATGGCGTCAGGCGGAGGTACAGACTTCCAATCTTTGATCGATGCGGTCAAAGCCGGACAGATTTCCGCTGAAATTTGCTGCTTGATTGCCGGAAAGCCGGATATCTATGCGATCACGCGTGCGCGTAAGGCGGGAATACCGGTAGAGATCGTACAGAAAAGAGAGTTTGCTGATGTGGTCTCGTTTGACGAAGCGATTTTAAAAGCGTTGCGGCATTATCAGGCGGATTTTGTGGTGTTGGCAGGATATTTGAGTATCATCGGAGAGAAGACACTGGCCGCGTATCCAAATAAGATCATCAACATCCATCCGTCGCTTATTCCCAGCTTTTGCGGAATGGGGATGTATGGAAGCCGCGTGCATGAAGCGGTGATTGAGTATGGCGCAAAGTTTTCAGGTGCTACAGTACATTTTATTGACGGACAGGCGGATACAGGCCCTATTATTATGCAGGCGGTTGTGCCGGTAGAGCCGGACGATACGCCGCAGGATCTGGCAGCCCGCGTACTTGAGACAGAACATAAGATCCTTCCGCAGGCAGTGAGCCTGATGGCGGATGGCAAGTTAAGAACAGAAGGTAGAATTGTAAAAATTTTGAAATAGGTTGGAGGAGAATAAAATGGCGAAAAGAGCGTTTTTGAGCGTTTTTGATAAAACCGGCGTTGTAGACTTCGCGAAAGGTTTGATTGATCTTGGCTTTGAGATCCTTTCTACGGGCGGCACGCAAAAGGAATTGGAAAACGCGGGGCTTGCGGTCACCAATGTTTCGGATATTACGGGGTTTCCCGAATGCCTTGACGGCAGGGTAAAGACTCTTCATCCGAAGATCCATGCGGGCATCCTTGCGATGCGCGGTAACGAAGAGCATATGAACCAGCTAAAGGAACTTGGTGTAAACACCATCGACGTGGTCGCCGTTAATCTTTATCCCTTTAAGCAAACGATCTCCAAAGCGGATGTAACGCTTGAAGATGCGATCGAGAATATCGATATCGGAGGTCCGACCATGCTGCGCGCTGCCGCAAAGAACTGGCAGGACGTGGCGGTTGTCGTAGATGCGGCGGATTACCAAAAGGTACTGGAAGAACTGAGATCGAATGGCGCTGTGTCGCGTGATACGAAATTTTATTTAAGCGCCAAGGTGTTTGAAAATACGGCAGCCTATGATGCGCTCATCGCGCAGTATTTGAGAAAGCAAGTAGATGCGGAGGCGCTTCCTGAAAAGCTGACGATTACATACGAAAAGCATCAGGAAATGAGGTATGGAGAAAATCCGCACCAGAGAGCCGCTTTTTATAAAGAGCCGCTTAGTGTGCCGGGAAGTCTTGCCAATGCGGAGCAACTTAATGGCAAGGAGCTTTCCTTCAATAACATCAATGATGCGGCAGGGGCGCTGGATTGTCTACGCGAATTTTCAGAGACAACTGTAGTGGGCGTTAAACATGCAAACCCGTGTGGCGTGGGAAGTGCGGAAACGCTTTATGACGCTTACATGAAGGCCTATGAATGTGATCCTGTATCTATTTTCGGCGGAATTGTGGCATGTAACCGTGAGATCGACGAAAAAACTGCGAGCCAGATGAGCAAGATATTTTTGGAAATCGTGATTGCACCTTCTTATACCCAAGAAGCTCTGGACATCCTTTGTCAGAAAAAAAATCTGCGTGTATTACGTTTGCCGGAAATTTCGGCATCATTACCGCAGGATGGAATTGACACGAAAAAGGTGTTGGGCGGTTTGTTGGTGCAGGGACTCAATGACAAAATGTTCGACGGCGACTTCAAGGTTGTCACGAAGCGCCAACCCACAGAAGAGGAACTGGAGAATCTGGAGTTCGCGTTTAAGGTCGTTAAATACGTAAAATCCAACGGAATTGCTATTGCGAAGGGCATGGGGACGCTGGGTATTGGTCCGGGGCAGACAAACCGGATCTGGGCAGCGGAAATGGCGATCGAACGAAGCGGTGAGGATGTCAAAGGGGCGGTCTTGGCGTCGGATGCTTTCTTCCCGTTTGACGATTGTGTTGAGGTGGCCGCTAAGGCAGGCATCACGGCAATCGTCCAGCCGGGGGGTTCTATCCGTGACGAGGATTCCATTAAAAAATGTGACGAAAACGGGATCGCGATGATCTTTACAGGGATTCGTCATTTCAGACACTAAAGAATAGGACGATTTAGTATGTATAAGATATTAGTAGTGGGTGGCGGTGGCCGAGAACATGCGATTTTATGGAAGTTGAAGCAGGGCAGTAGGGAAGTTGAGCTTTACTGTGCACCGGGAAACGGCGGCACGGCACAGCTGGCGCAAAATGTGCCCATTAAAGCAGATGATGTTGACGGCATCGTCGCATGGTCAAAGCAAAACGAAATGGATATGGTATTTGTTGCGCCGGACGATCCGTTGGCATTGGGAATGATTGATGCTCTTGATGCCGCAGGTATTCGTGCATTTGGACCGACAAAAGCGGCGGCGGAGATTGAATGG
>CAZBSH010000051.1:0-16280 GCA_964494645.1 uncultured Christensenella sp.
CAGAGATTTCGCATCCGCAGGTTGCTGTGTTGGCACGGCGGCTTACAGGTAAATATCTGGCGCCCGAGTCAAAACATCTGACAGAGCGTGTACGTGAAATTGAACACGGCGACTTTATCAAGCTTTTGGAGGATGTGGCAAATAAGCCCATCGAAGAATTAAAAGAGCTTTATAATCACAGAGAGATCGAACAATAAGGAGGCGGGTTAATATGTTTACACCAGAAATGCTTGCGTCCATCAAAAAGGTGGAAGAGACAAGAGAAGCAAGGATCGGCGTGGAACCCAGAAGAATGACCGCCGACGAAAAAGACGCGTTGCTCAGGCAGTTCCATCCGGATTACCGTGAGGATAGCTTTGAGGCACTTATGATCGGACCAAACAAAGGGGATAAGGTTCCAAAGGAGCTTGCGGCGCTGTTGCAGGCAGGCAGCAGGATCAAGGGGCTGGATCTTGATCTTGAGCGCTTGGAGTATGATGTTGATGTGCTTATCATCGGCGGCGGTGGCGCGGGTGCGTCTGCGGCGGTTGAGGCACATAAGGCGGGCGCAAACGTTATGGTCGTCACCAAGCTTCGGATGGGCGATGCAAACACGATGATGGCGG
Organism: uncultured Christensenella sp.; assembly: GCA_964494645.1. Taxonomy (GTDB): domain Bacteria; phylum Bacillota; class Clostridia; order Christensenellales; family Christensenellaceae; genus Christensenella. The sequence goes on from CAZBSH010000051.1 coordinate 606, forward strand.
AGGGCGGCATTCAGGCCGCTGATAAAGAGAATGATTCTCCTGCGATCCACTATTTAGACGCTCTGGGCGGCGGGCATTATGCCAATAAGCCGGATTTGCTGAACAAGCTTGTAACAGAAGGACCGGGAGCGATCAAATGGCTCACCGAGTTGGGTGTGATGTTCGATAAAGAAGCGGATGGCACGATGATCACTACGCATGGCGGCGGTACATCGCGCAAAAGGATGCATGCAGCGCGCGACTATTCGGGCGCAGAGATCATGCGTGTGCTGCGTGACGAGGTGCTAAACCGCCAGATCCCCATTGTTGATTTTACGGCGGCAGTCGAGTTGATTTTGGATGAGAATGGCAGGGCCGCAGGCGCGGTGCTGCAAAACATGGAAACAAGCGAATACATGATTGCGCGGGCAAAGACGGTCATTATTGCGACGGGTGGCGCGGGAAGATTGCATTACCAGGGATTCCCGACATCTAACCACTATGGTGCGACGGCAGACGGACTGATCCTTGCGTATCGCGCGGGAGCGCCTTTGCTTTACGCGGATACGCTGCAATATCATCCGACAGGCGTTGCTTTTCCGGAACAGATATTCGGTGCGCTGGTGACGGAGAAGGTGCGTTCGATGGGCGCGATGCTTATCAACGCAGACGGAGAAGCGTTCATGCATCCGTTAGAAACGCGCGATGTGGCGGCGGCATCTGTCATCCGGGAGTGCAACGAGCGGCATAAGGGCATAGAAACGCCTGAAGGGTATGGCGTGTGGCTGGATACGCCGATGATCGACATGATCCATGGCGAGGGTACACTGGAAAAACGGTTGCCGGCGATGTTGCGTATGTATATGAAATATGATATCGATATGCGCAAGGTGCCTATCCTGATTTATCCGACACTGCATTATCAGAATGGAGGCATTGATATCGCGGTAGATGGACAAAGTCACGTAGAAAACCTGTTTATTGCGGGAGAAGCTGTAGGGGGCATCCATGGCAGAAATCGTCTGATGGGCAATTCGCTGCTTGATGTGATCGTATTCGGCAGAAACGCCGGAATCCATGCGGCGGACAAAGCAAAGTCTGTGGACGTAGGAAAACTGAGTTTGTCGCACGTAGACGCATACGCGAAGGAGATGGAGGAGGCAGGGATTGTGAGTGACATCATATCGCCGCTGCTGCTTCCGACATATACGCATGGTAGGGAAAAACGGCAGGCGGAATAATGAAGAACCAAAACGACCCTTCGATTTTGAAGGGTTGTTTTTGATTATGCGTGTATGCTACAATCTATGAGATAAAGAATCAGACAGGAGAGGCTGGATATGGATAAAAAGTCAGTGAACATTAAAAAATTGAGGGATGGCGCGGTGATCCCTACCTATGGTTCGGAGTTTTCCGCAGGGGCGGATCTTTATGCGTGTGTGGAGGAAGAAGTGATCTTAAAGCCGGGTGACACGCGACTGATCCCGACAGGGATCGCGCTGGAGGTGCCGGTCGGCTACGCGGGACTGATCTATGCGCGCAGTGGTCTTGCAACAAAGCGCGGTCTTGCGCCTGCAAATAAAGTGGGTGTGGTAGACAGCGATTATCGTGGCGAGGTGCTTGTTTCGTTGCATAACCATTCGCAGGAGTCGCAGATGGTGACGCGCGGGGAACGCATTGCGCAGTTCGTGATCACGCCCGTTCTTGCGGTCGATTTTTGCGAAGTGGACGAGCTTTGTGATACACAGCGCGGTGACGGCGGATTTGGCTCAACGGGGAAATAAACGATGGGGATCATAAAGATGAGTCCGGCCTTTAAAGATTATCTTTGGGGCGGAGAAAACCTGAAAACAAAATACAACAAGAAAACAGAGATGTATCCGCTTGCGGAAAGCTGGGAGTTGTCCAATCATCCTGACGGACAAAGTATGGTTGCGACAGGCGAATATGCGGGGCTTTCGTTTTCGGAGTATTTGAGACAAATCGGCAAACAGGCATGGGGAACAAATGCGCAGCGGTTTGAAGATTTTCCCGTGCTTATCAAGTTTATCGACGCAAAGCAGTCGCTTTCCATACAGGTACATCCCAGTGACGAGTATGCATTACGTGTAGAGCACGAATACGGTAAGACGGAAATGTGGTATATTTTGGACTGCGAACCGGACGCGTATTTATTTTTTGGCGTTGCGCGTATGATCGATAAGGATGCGTTTAGGCAAGCGATCGAGAATGATACGATTTGTGATGCGCTTCGGCGCGTAAACGTTAAGAAAGGCGATGTGTTTTTTATTCCGGCGGGAACGATCCACGCTATTGGCGCCGGCATTATGATTTGTGAAATACAGCAAAATTCAAATTCTACGTACCGTGTATATGATTTCGGAAGGCGGGACAAGCAGGGTAACCTACGCGAGCTGCATGTCAGCAAGGCGCTTGACGTAAGCGATTTACAGCCAACGGAGAGGGATGCGTCGGGCAGGAAATGGATGGGCGAAGGAGGCGCGGCATACACTGCGCTTGCGAGATGTCCGTATTTTACAACAGAGCTGGTTGAAAGTAAAACGCGAACGACGATCAACGCGGGGCAAGAAAGTTTTGTGTCGCTTGTGATCCTTGAGGGGCAAGGCGCTGCGGAAAACGAGAATGATCACCTTCCCTTTATTGCGGGCGACAGCCTGTTCGCGCCGGCAAACAGCGGGGATATCCATATCAAAGGCGATTGTACATTTATCAAAACAACGGTATAACCGGTAGGTGAGGTTGTACGCCAGAGGGCGGTCAAATGTAACGATTTGATCGCTCTTGATTTATTTTGATAATTATTGTAAAATCATAATATAGAATTTCATTATTTTAGGGAGAACTGAATGAAGTATTATTTGGGGATAGATCTCGGCGGTACAAACATCGCAGCGGGTGTGGTCGATGAGAGTTATCGTATCATTGCGCGTCACAGTATTCCGACGGGTGCACATCGTTCTTTTGAGGAGATCGTTGCCGACATTGGTCTCGCCGCAAAAGAAGTAGCGAAAAAAGCCGGATTGCCGTTTTCCGCCTTTTCATCTCTTGGGGTGGGAAGCCCAAGCTATATCAACCCCAAGACAGGACTTTTGGTGTTTGCGAACAATATGGGGTGGCACAATGTGCCGTTGATAGAAGAAATCAAAAAACATATCGATTTGCCTGTGTTTGTGTGTAATGACGCGGATTGCGCGGCGCTGGGCGAAGCGCTTGCAGGAGCGGCAAAAGGCTGCCAAAACGCATTGATGATAACGCTTGGCACAGGCGTAGGCGGCGGTATGATATTAAACGGCAAAATATTCAAGGGCGCGGATGGCGCGGGATTTGAACCGGGGCATACTGTCATCGTATATGACGGAGTAAGGTGTACGTGCGGGAAAAAAGGCTGTCTGGAGTCCTACGCTTCCGCAACCGGGCTGATCAACCAGACAAAGGATGCGATGCAGACGCATCCGCAATCGCTGATGCACGATTTCAGCAAGAAGAACGATGGCAGGGTGGACGGACGTACTGCGTTCGAATCCGCAAAGTTGGGAGACGATGTTGCGCAAAAAGTGGTTGACCGATATATTTCGTATGTCGCGGTTGGCATAGGAAATTTGGCAACGGTGCTGCGTCCGGAAATCGTTATTGTGGGCGGCGGTATTTGTAACCAACGGGAATGCCTGCTTGACCCGCTCAATGAGAAATTGCAGGATTATGTTTTTGGCGCGGCTGACATCGGCGCGCCGAAGGCGGTTGCGGCGACGCTTGGCAATGACGCGGGCATCATCGGTGCGGCGCTGCTTGAAGAATGCATGGAATAAAAGACCGGCAGGTGGGGGAAGGAAAAGAAAATGATTGCTTCTGAACGTAAATTATACATCATGAATTGCTTGAACAAAAAAGGGATCATCAACTTAAAAGAGATCGCAAGGGAGCTTGCTATTTCCGAGATCACCGTGCGCAGGGATTTTGAAAAGCTGGAAAAAGAAGGAAAGCTGAAGCGCGTGCAAGGTGGCGCGGCGCTGGAAGAAGTGCTGGAAGACGCAGAACTTACAATGAACGAGCGTATTTCGATCAACATGGACGAAAAGCGCAAGGTAGCGGAATATGCCGCGGGGCTTGTTAATGATGGTGATTGCATTTTTGTAGACGCGGGAACGAGTATGGTGCCGCTTGTGGAATATTTGATGAACAAGCGGATCAGGTTGGTGACGTGTAATGAGCTTGTGTTGCGCAAGACGACCAACGCGGTTGCGGAAATCATTGTAGTGGGCGGGAAATTCTTGCCGTATTACAGCATGACGGTAGGACCGCTGGCGCAAGATGTGCTCAAGCAGTTCCACTTTAATTTTTCATTTATCGGTTGTACGGGTATCGATGCACATCAGGGCGTTGCTTATACAACGGAAACGGAAAGTATGTTGATGAAGCGCATCGCGCTTGAAAACACGGATAAATGCGTGCTTTTGCTGGATGACAGTAAATTGCAGGTGCGCGGATTTTTGAAGTTTGCTGAGCTTGCTGATTTTGCTACGGTGGTATGTAATGGAAAACCGCCGGAGGGAGAGATGCCGGAAAACATTGTATTTATCTGAAACAAGAAGAGGGAAGGAGCGGGATTCCGCTCTTTTTTATTTATGTGATAAAAAATGATAACGGTGAAATTAGCTATACAGAACAAATGTGCATAATATTTTTGTGTAAAAATGATAAAAAATGATAAAAACAGATTGCAATTGCAAATGTGTGGGTATATACTAAATATAGAAATAAAGCTATTATAATTTGATAAAATATTTGGAGAAAAAAAGATGAAAACAACAGACGCAAGAAAACGGGAAATACTGGAATCATTCAAAAATGGGCTGATCGTATCTTGTCAGGTACAGAAAGACGATCCGATCTATTCGGAAGAGATGGTCGTAAAGATGGCAGAGGCAGCAAAGTGGGCGGGCGCGGTCGGTATCCGTGCCAATACCCCTGAACAGATCCGCTCTATCAAAGATAAAGTAGACCTGCCAATGATCGGTCTATACAAAATTTGGCATGACAACACAGATGTGTTCATCACGCCCACGCTTGAGGCTGCAATGCAGGTATTCGAAGCGGGCGCGGAGATCATCGCAATGGACTGTACGAACCAGATCAACCACCTGGGCAGACCGGCGCATGAGCTTTTGCCTCTTGTTAAAAAGGAGATACCGGAAGCGATGCTGTTTGCGGATGTTTCAAACTATGAAGAAGCGCGGCGCGCGATCGACAATGGCGCGGATATCGTAGGACCGACGCTTTACGGCTATACTGCTGAAACAAAACACATCGAGCTGCCCGACCTGCGTGAATTTGCGCGTATGTGCCGAGAGATGGGGGATGAGGCATATATGATGATGGAAGGACATATCTATACACCGGAAGACGCAATGAAATGTATGTATTTGGGTGCACACGCCGTTGTGGTGGGGAGCGCTATCACAAGACCGCATCTAACGGCAAAGCGTTTTGTGGACCTGCTGGGAGGCTATCAGGACAACTGGCGTGAGGCAGAGCGCAAAAAGCACTAGTGAGTGTAACTCGGAAGGAGCGAGAAATGGTAAAATTTGACGTGAACGGCGCGCAAAATGTGGAAGTGAGCAAAAAGCTCCCCTGCGAAAAACCACTGATTAAGCAACTGGAGATCATGGAGCAATATACGGCGGCGCATAAGGCGTTCACGGGGCAGGCAAAGGAAAAGCGCGAGGTAGAATGCTTAAAGGTGTTGTACCCGACCTTGTTCCGCGAAATAGAGCAGGAAGATAAGATCATTGGGCGTATCGACTTTTTGCCCATCGGTTTTGGCTGCGTGACATCCCTTGGCGGGGTGGGACACTATTGCGTGTTTAATAAGCTGCTCGCCTTTCGGGATGAGCTTGCGGAAGAAAGTTTGAAAAAACGTGTGGACGCGTTGTATGATTACTGGCTCGACCATGATGTCAAGACGCTTTATTGCAAAGATGTATTGACGGAAGATACCATCGGTCGCTTTATTGATGTAAACTATCCGATGATCGCGACAGCGCGTCTGTCAGGTATGATGCTTGATTATCAGAAGCTGATCGACCTTGGGATCGGCGGTCTGCGCCGTGAAATACAGCAGAAGATGCAAGGGTCGCCGGACAATGATTTTTACGCGGCGGCGATGCAGTCCCTCGATTTGTTCGTAGCGAGCGCGGAGCATTTGCAGAACATGACTTGGCGGAATATGAAGGGCGCGGATGCAAAGCGCAAAAAAGAGCTTCAAACCATTTGGGACAGTCTTGAGAAAGTTAAGAGCGATAAGCCGGAGACGTTTCATCAGGCATTGCAGCTTTTCTGGTTGTATGCGCTGCTTGCGGGTGTGATCAATTATGGTCGCTTAGACGACTATATGGGACCTTTTTTAAAGCACGACTTGGAAACGGGGCTCATCACCGAGGATGAGGCGTATGAATATGTAAAGTCGTTATGGACGATGATCGAAAATCGCAGGACAACGGTAAATGGTCGCATTATCGTGGGAGGGCGCGGCAGGCGCAACCCTGAGGCGGCGGATTTGTTTTTGCATATTGCGATGAAGGCGGCGAAAAACTGCCGCTATGTAGAGCCACAGTTCACATTGCGCATCACGGAGGATATGTCTGAGCAAATATGGGACGAGGCGCTTGACGCATTGGGTGTGGGCGCTACTTACCCGACCCTTTATAATGACGATGTGAACGTTCCCGCGGTCATGTACGGCATGCGTCTGGACGAAAAGGCGGCGGAGCAATATGTGCCTTTTGGCTGTACGGAATTTGTCATTCAGGGACAGAGCACGGGTACGCCAAATGTGTGCATGAATCTGCTCAAGCTTTTGACGATTACCTTAAATGAAGGCGTAGACCCGATGGATGGTCAGAAAAAGTGCGGACCGGTTAAGATCAAGCCTCTTAGTGCGTTTAAGACGTTTGAAGATCTATATGACAACTATAAGGAACTGCTAAACTATTACTTCGACCTCGCGATCGACGCCCAAATGTATTCCTATAAGCTGATGAACGAGCAGGTTTCCTTCCTGTTCACCAGTATTTTGACGGACGACTGTATTGCGCGCGGAAAAGCGCTTCTGGATGGCGGGGTGCGCTATCTCGGCGGAACCAATGAAACATACGGCAATATCAATGCGTCGGACGCATTGTGGGCGATCAAGCATCTCGTATATGATACGCAAAAATATACGTTAGAGGAACTCAATCGTGCCGCGCTTGCAGACTTTAACGGGTATGACCAAATCCGCAAAGACTGTTGGGAGTGTGATAAATATGGTAATGACCTGGATACCGCGGACGGTATGGCGCTTGATTTGTACCACTTTGTGTCGCAGGGCGTGCGCGACCGCGGGATTGCTGCGGGAATGCAGTACTTCCTGATCGTAATTTCAAACAACCAATTGAATACCGAGTGGGGAAGAAAGACAGCGGCATCGCTGGATGGACGTCACGCAGGGCAATTCATGAATCCGGCGAACAATCCGCAGGGCGGTGCAAACACCAGCGGACCGACGGCAATGCTCAATTCACTGGCGAAATTCGAAGCAAAGTATCATGGCGGTTCGGTGCAGAACATCAAATTCTCACCGTCTATGTTCAATGAAAACCGTGGAAAGATCAAGGCGCTTTTCAAAACATATTTCAAAAAAGGCGGAAGTCATTTGATGGTCACGGTGGTTAATAAAGGTGATCTTGAGGACGCGGTGGCGCATCCGGAAAACCATCCGAATCTCATTGTACGTGTGAGCGGATTCTCCGCGGTGTTTGTCGACTTAGAACCGGATATCCAGCAGGAACTCATGAGCAGGGTCTTGTATGACGACAAGGAAGCATAAGCAATGGCGCAACAATTGAAAACACTCGAAATCGAAAGGTTTGCGATACATGACGGAGAAGGAATACGGACGACTGTATTTTTGCAGGGTTGCCCGCTCTTTTGTCCATGGTGTGCAAACCCGGAATCACAGCATTTAGAGCGGCAGCTTCGCTATATGGAGCACAAATGCGTGGGATGCGGAACATGCGCGCGCGTATGCCCGCACGGCGCGATTGAAATGCGCGGCGCAAAGCCGGTATTTGACCGCGATAAATGTGTTGTATGCGGTACATGCGGAAAGTACTGTCCGGCGGAGGCGATTGTTTATGCGGGCGAAGGGATGGACGTTGCGGATATTATCAAAACGGTATTGCGCGACAAAGATTATTATGATACCACAAATGGTGGGCTGACCGTTTCGGGCGGGGAACCATTTGTTCAGTTTGATGGATTTTTGGAGTTGCTGAAGCAGGCGAAGGCGGCAGGGCTTCACACAGCGGTAGAGACGACGGGGAACGTGCCGGAAAACCGGTTTATTCAGGCAGAGCCATATATTGATACCTTTTTATTCGATATCAAGCATTGCGATGCGCAGCGATTAAAAAGTGTGTTAGGTGGCGAGCTTCCGCTTATCTTAAAGAATCTTGCTTATGCGGTTTTAAAAGGGGAAGAGCGTGTTATTGCACGTATCCCGGTGATACCGCAGTTCAATTATGATGAGGAGTCGTTGCGTGGCATATTTGAACTGGTAAAAGAATATGGTGTGCGAAGGGTACATCTGCTTCCATATCATACGCTGGGACGCCGAAAGTATGAGCAGCTCGGGTGGAAGTATACGATGGAAGACACAAAGATGATCTCAAAAGAGGAACTTAAGCCGTATCAGGAAATCGGCGAAAAAATGGGACTTACCGTACAAATAGGAGGCTAATATGCAGGATCTGGCTAAAAGACTCGAAGAGGCGACGCTGCCAAGGCTCCCCAAGAAGAAGGACTATAAGATTGGTATCATCGGGGCGGGCTTCATTGTAAAAAACTGTCATCTTGTAGCGTATAAAAAGGCGGGCTTTCATCCGTGCGCGATCACATCTCTTGACCTTGAGCAAAGCAAGGATGTCGCGGCGGAGCACAACCTTGAGAAAATATACGAGGATTGGCACGATATGGTTGATGATCCGGAAATCGAGATCATAGATATTGCTGTGCCACCGCATGTGCAGCTTGAAATGGTACGGTACATTTGCAAGAAAAAGCATATCAAGGGGGTTTTATGCCAAAAGCCGATTGCGATGTCGCTTGAGGATGCGCGCGAGATCGTACGTCTTGGTGAGGAGGCCGGCATCCCCATTGCTGTCAATTCTAATATGCGCTATGACCAGTCTATGCGCGCCTTAAAATATATATTGGATCAGAACCTGATCGGCGCGCCGGTGATCGCTACGATAGATATGCGCGCGATCCCTGACTGGCAGGGTTTCTTGCGCGCGTATAACAAGCTGGAGATATTCTCGATGGGAATCCACCACGTAGATATTTTCCGCTATCTGTTCGGAGATCCGGAAAAGATTACGACGGTTTGTCGCACAGATCCGCGCACAAAGTTCGAGCATACGGACGGCATCGTACAGTTTACATACCAGTATCAGGACGGCATGATGGCGACCAGTTTAGACGATGTATGGGCATGGCCGGAAGAGCCGTGTAAAAAGGATAACTATATCCGTTGGCGTGTGGAAGGGCTTGACGGCTTTGCCGAGGGCGAATTTGGCTGGCATAAGCGGGAAGGCTTTGCGGGCAGTACGCTGAAAATGACTTGCAAATCATGTCCTGATGAATGGATCGAGCCCAAGTGGGACACACAGTGGTTTCCTGATGCATTTGTGGGTACGATGGCGAATTTGCTGTGCGCGGTCGAAGAGGGGACTCAGCCGGAGATCAGCGCGCGGGACAATGTAAATACCATTGCGTGCGTGGAAGCGTGCTATCGATCCATAGAACAAGAGCGCACCGTATATTTAAGCGAGGTCATCGGATAAAGGGGAGGAAACGGAAAATGATTGCGACAGGTATTTTTACCGGGTATTATCCGGAAACGATCGACGATACGATCAAAAAAATAAAAGATGGTGGTTTTTCATGCGTGCAACTTGATGTTTCGTTTAAGGATTGCGATGCGACAAAAGAAATACTTACCAAACAAAAGGCAAATATGATACGCGATAAATTCCGGGACGCAAATCTGCCTGTTGTGGCGGTATCCGCATACACCAACATTGTGCACAGCGATCCTGCGCAGCGTAAAAGAAATATGGATTATATCAAAGGCATGATGGAACGCGCGCTTGATTTAGGTAGCCCGTATGTGGCGAGTGAGACAGGCACATACTGCAGGGAAAGCGACTGGGTATGGGATGATAAGAATGCGACGGAAGAAGCGTATGAGGAAGCGTGCGCGGCGATTTATGAGCTTGCAAAGTTTGGGCGCGAGGTAGGCGCAACGTTTATCATGGAAAACTACGTAAATAATGTGATTGGAACGATTGAGCAGATACAGCGCGTGTTTTGCGATGTGAATATGCCGAATTTGAAGCTGATATGCGATCCAACGAATTATTTTGATCAGAACAATATAGCGGACGTAGATGGACAGCTAAGACGTATTTTTCATGCGCTTGCCGATAAGATGGTGATTGCGCACGCAAAAGATATCAAACTTGCACAGGATATGGGAGAAAAGCATGCGGAGATCGATGCGGACGAATCACACAGTTTTCGTGGTTCCGGAGCGGTAGAACTGCCGGCGGCGGGTCTCGGGGTGCTCAATTACGATTTGTATCTGCAACTGTTGGGTAAATTTTCCCCAAACATGCCGCTGATCATCGAGCATCTGGACGAGGGAGATATTCCCCGCGCGAAGGCGTTTGTGGATGGTGTGCTCAAACGACAAGGCGTATAAAGATCGACATCAATACATCCGGGATGCTGAAAAGGCGCGAACCCTTGGGGTTATGCGCCTTTTCCTTCTCCGTGTTCTTCTGAAAAAATTTGTTGGATCTCTCTTGCGCGCAGGCTGATGTCGGCAGGTTCAAGCGCGGGTTCTCCGACATAAAAGCCCTGTACAAAATCAACGCCATAAGAAATCAGTTTTCGCAGTTCCTCTTGCGTTTCGACGCCTTCCGCAACGGTTAGGATGTTTCTGCTTTTCAGATAAGCAAGCAGGTTCTCCAAGAACAGTTGCCGATTCTGATCTGTATCAATGTTTCGTACGATGGACATATCAATCTTAACATAATCGGGATTCAAGGATAAAAGAACAGAATCATTGCTATATCCGGCACCATAATCGTCGATTGCGATCTGTGCGTTCCATTTTTTGATATACCGTAATTTTTCATTGGTAAAGGATTCGTTAAGATGCTCGCTTTCCATCAGTTCAAAAACAATGCGATCAAGCATATCATGGAATTCTTCGCGGAACGCAAGGATGTCGGCATCGTCCAATATCTGACTGGGAAGCGTATTGACGAAAATTTTGCGGTGTGCCGCAATCTCCGGATATTGAGAAAAAGCACGCATGGAACAAAACATAGTCAGCTTTTCTACGCGGTGCAATTGCACTTGTGAATGCGCGATGCGTAAAATATCAGAGGGTTTAAGCAGGGTTTGTGAGGTAGGACGCATCAAGGCCTCGTAAGCAAAAATATCGCCGTTTCGCGCATTTACAATAGGCTGAAACGCATAGTCCACGGATTCGTTTTCCAAAATCAGATTTAATTCTTCGTTGCTGTGCAGCAGAAAAGCGTCGCGCTCGTAAAGGGCACGATCGAATTCCGCAATGCGTCCCTTACCGGTGTTTTTGACTGTATACATCGCAAAATCCGCATATTTGATTAGTTCAAAATAATTAGAAGCGTCGTCAGGATACCATGTCACACCGACTGACGCGTGAATGCGCGATTCGGTTGCGCATGGCAAATCAACAAGGGTAGCGTCCATCTCCGCCTTAACAGAATGAATGATCTCACGTATTTCGTCCTTGCTGTCATATCCGTATAAGAAGATATAAAATTCATCGCCGGACATACGCGAGACGATCGCGTTGTTATGCGAGATAAAGTCCTTTAATACATCGGCTGTTTTACGGATATAGGTATCGCCGTAATCATGCCCGTAGGTATCGTTTACATATTTTAAGTTGTCAAGGTCCCACAGCATAAACGCAGCGGTTTTAATGGATGAGGCATGCCGAAACAGATCCTGCATATAGGCATGGAATGCGCGGCGGTTGAGCAAGTTGGTAAGAATATCGTAATCACGCTCATATTCGATTTTGCGGCGCTCAAGCGTTTCCTGTGTGATATCTGTCAGCGCGCCGATACAAGAACCATCCTTCTGGATGATCTTAAGACGCAGCCAGCGCGTGTCGCCCGATCCGAGCGGGATTTTTAAAATATAGGTATTTTCGTCCGGGCTGGCTTCATGATACTTTGAAAAACCAAGCAACTGCTTTTCGAATTCCTGAGCAGGCATATAGTAAGAATTCAAATCAGCCTCCGGCAAGCCGAACAGCGAAAAAAACCGTCCTGTGATCAGGACCTGATTGGTTGCGGCAAAATATTCAAACGCGCCGATGGGAATATTGGCGGCGTGTATGATCTGCGATAGTTTGGAGGCGGCTTGTGAAACATCATGGTTTAAGGTCTCCACTGCGTCTGCAAGGCTGTCGATTTCCGTGATATGTGTCTTGGGGAACGCAACAGGGAGCTGCGCATTGGAGGCGCGCATGATACCCACCAAAGAAGAAATAGGGCGTGTTAGCCGACGACCGACAACCGTGATACAGAGCAGACCAAAAACGACGGCAATGGCTAGGGAAATTATGACCATCATAATGACCTGCAAAGAGGAGTCCAAGAGATAGCGTCCTTCGATAAACCCGCTCAAAACCCACTGATCCTGTTCAAAGGGTGTATTTGTATTATACAAATGCAATGGTTGGACACTGGCGTATACGTCGCTTTTCACACGGTCGTTTTGCGCAAACTGATAAATCCCGCTATAATCGTTTTTGTCGATCAAGGTTGTTGTTGGGGCGCTGCCGATGATCTGTTTTGCCATAGGACAGCTCGTGACGGCATTTTTGACCAAGCCGGAATTTGCAGAGGCAATGCCAAGCAGATAAGAACCCTTTCCGGCCATATTGATCTCTTCGTAAGGAAGCAACGAAGCAAGATAATCTGTCGCAATGCTTGTACCCAGTACGCCGATTACAGTACCGTCACCTGTGCGCAATGGTCTTGTATAGGTAATCACGTATTGCGACGAACCGGGTGATATCTGATGCGGCAGACTCCAATAACCAAGGTCTTTTGTGGATACATCCGCATACGTTTTTCCCGCGTTAAACGCATTGTAATAAAAGACGGTTTCAGGATTGGCAGGATCGAGTAGAAAGTCGGGAGTCCATGTGCTGTTTAACGGAAACCTGAGAGCTTTTGTCACGGAGGATGGGGCATACTCGATCAACAGATCGGAGTTGTCCGCAGAATTGGTCGTAGGATCCATGTCCGTAAAATAGATACCGGATTTTTCATGGGAATCTTCGATGCCGTTAAGAATCAGAAAAGCACCGCTTACGCCTCTTTCACGGAGCAAGGAAACGAGATCCTGCGTAACTGCGTTTAGGATCTGAGGTTCTATTTCCCGGTCAATGTGCGTAGGGGATATGCCGCCTTGCGCCAATAAGTTATCGATCTTGGATGCAATGTTTTCTTCAAAATAATCGATATTCGACCACTGCTGTATCATCTCGTTCTGCAAGTAGTTTTTACGGCTCGTGGCACGGCTGGTCAAGATATCGAAGGAATTATTGTCCAGATGACGGATCGCACCGCCAAACAAAAAGATGCACGCAAACAAGATAACCTGAATGACCATAATGACCAAAAGGGGAATCATAAACTTTCTGAAAATAGATTTTTCCTTGACCTTAACGGACATAGACACCTCTTGCGCTGTACTGATTATCGGTTATTTTTGCGTGTCATCAAGCTTTTGCCTGAGTTCCTCCATCCATGCTTTGAAATGATCGTCGCCGGCATAGGCTGCGATAGCATCCTCACGGCTGGTTCCATCCGCTATTGCCGCTATGATCGCTTCGCGGTCAGCCTTTGCTTTGTCCGCAAGGGAGTATTCCAAAACGTTGCGCGATTCAAGACCGTTTTCAAAGGCGGTACTTGTATAAAGCTTATCATGATTGACCTCGTCGATGGAAACAAGGATGGAAGCCTCAAGAGGAGCGTTTTGTTCTTGGGTATTTGCGGAAAAAGTCTTTTCGATCAATGCAGTATCGTTGGCTTCTTTTTTAACGGGCATATAACCGGAGCCGATTGAAAATGCGACGTTTTGTTCGGCAGCGGTGAACCATTTCAAAAATTCTGAGGCGGCGTATTCGGTTTTTTCGTCGGATTTGGTAACGACCATTCCCGCGCCTTGTTGTATACTGATACGCTCCGTGCCCTCAAAACATGGACTTTTGAGAACTTCACATTCGATCGGATAACTTTCGTTATCATTGACCGTGACCGCGTTAGGGAAGTAAGCTGCGCCGCTTGTCGAGCATACGAGCGCAATCAGGTCTCCTGTCTTAGCGTCGTCGGAGCGGAACTTGCCGTAAGCGCCGAAATATCCGTTGATATAAGGAATATAGTAGTTGTCCCAGATTTTACGAAATGCCTCTTCATCTAGATTGAAGGTGACCTTTCCATCCTCGTCCATCGCAAAAACAGTGACACCCTGTTGTTTTAAACCGCTGATGATGTAATTTGCGATCGCGTCACGACCGAAGAAGGCTTTGCCGTCGTTTGGCGTATCTGTTAAGCTGTCGGTCCATTCATAGTATTTTTGCGCGGTGGCAGTAACGCCTTCGATGGTTGCAATATCTTCATAGGTCGCACCGGTGGCCTGTGAAAACTTATCCCAATCGGTTTTGTTGATCATCATCACTTCCGTGGACTTTGCGACAGGGAATATCTTTAAAGATTTGTCTTTGTCAAAACGTCCCTCGTCTATGTAAGAAGGAAAATACGCATCAAGTTCTTCTTTTGTAAAATAAGGGTCCAGATCGGCAACAAGACCGAGCTGATCTACCGCATAGGCGGTATCGGAATACGCCGCAAAAATATCAGGGATATCGTCGGCGCCGACTTTTTTGTTGGACGCGTCCACGACTTTATTTAATAATTCATCAATGCTGCCTTGGCTGAACGCTTCGACGATGATTCCTTTTTCAAGCCCAACCGTTTCGTTGAATTGTGTGACCAGTTCGTCAAAAGCGATTTTTTGCGGACCATTATAATAGTGCCACAATTCTAAAGTGACAGGGTCTGTCGGATCAAGCTTGGATGAGGTACCGGGAGCAGAACACCCGACTGCTAAAAAAACAACAACCGCAACCGCGGCAATCAATTTCGTAAAAGACTTCCATTTATACAATTTCATTTCCCCCAAAAATTTTAATACATATTATAATAGCATACCTGATATAAAAAGTACACATTGATGAATTAGAAATTCAAAGAAAAAGTAGCAAGAAAAGTTTGCGATTAGGGTTTACAAGAGGGGGAGGCTATGTTATTATAATACACGGTTAAAAGATTCCTGGGGTGTGCGTAATGCTTTGTGTTTTAAACCCACGTTCTAGTTTCGGGAATCCAGCGTCTTTTCAGTTGTGAGCACGTCTGCTACGCGCAGGAAGCCTAATGCTGATAGCAGGATACCCACCTGCCGAGAGGCGGGTGTTAGAATTCAAGGCGTACGGCACTTTGGGAT
>CAZBSH010000052.1:0-15661 GCA_964494645.1 uncultured Christensenella sp.
AAAGTACTGCACTGGCAACGGTGTGGGAGGATAGGTAGCTGCCGGATTCTATTTTTCAATAATATTCTATGTGAGGGGTCCTTTTGCGTAAAGCTTAAGGGCTTTTTACGTATCAAAAAAACCGCTTGTTTTGACCTCAAGCGGTTTTTGACGGTTATCATGTATTACATTCAAATATAGTATTCGTATCTTTGCAAAGATGTTGAACAGCGGTCCTTCCTGTGGTCACCGCTATGGGAACTCCGCCGGGAGCCTGCATGCGTTGCCCTGCAAAATACAGACCCGAGATGGATTCCGATTTTAATGGATAATTTGCTTGTGGTTTGTTGGGTTCCATGATCGTCATCCATGAACCCTTGTAGGTTCCGCAGTAACGTTCATATGTCAGCGGAGTTGCTACATCCCATGTTGAGAACCTGTTGCGAAGTTGGGGAAACTTTTCGCTCAGGCGATCCATCACCATTTGCGCAAACTCTTTCTTTTTTTGTTCGTAACTCCCATCTTGCTTGGCATTTTTCCAAAAGCTATATGTATTTGTGTCTGCTAAAAAAACAGCAGTGAGCGCACTGCACCCTTTGGGAGCGTAACCTTCAAAGGATGCATAGTTGTTGATGCCTAAAATGTTGTGTGCTTCTCCTGCGAAATTGATCGGCGTATCAAGAGGAAGCAAAAAATTCTCAGGCAGATCACTAAGATCGGTTTCGACGCCCAGACAAAGGAAGGTGTCTAAGATTGGTTTTGTGACAGAACGCATCACGTCTGTCCAAGGTTCATGAAAGGGAGGGTCGAATAGGGAATCGATCGCGGTCATGGCATCAGTGGTGACAATCACTGCATCTGTGAGTAGTTCTTTCCCATTGCATATGACTGCCACTGCTTTGTCATTGGTCGTTACGATGCGATCAACGTGCGTTTTATATTCGATGTGCCCACCCAAACCTGTAAAGCGATCTGCCATGCGTTGCGCCATGGCGAGGGAACCGCCTTTGGGATATCCTGCGTCGCCGGCAGACAAGCCGCCTAATGTAAAGAGAATCGAATTTGCTGCAAATGTTCCGCTGCCTATAATGTTTTGCAGTACGTTACGAATACCGGGATGCTTGAATTGTGCAACATATTGTGCGCAGGATAGTTTTGCAAGCGCGTTCATGCGCGGTAATGCAGACACCATAGAAAACAGCATAGAAAGGGGCGGAGCGTTCTTGTGCTTGACCTGCACGCCCTTTATATCCATGATAGGCATAGCCATTTTGCCAAATTTACGGATGTCCTTGCACAGGGAGCGAATCATTTTTGCATCCTGCGGTGAGACAGACAGCAAATGCTGCTCAAGCTTATCCGGATCGCGATACAAACAAATGTTTGTGTTGCCATCAAGATAAGTGAAGAAAGGATCACGGTTATAGATGGACGTATCTTCGTCGAGGGCACCCGTCTCGCGCCACAAACGGTTGAGAGGAACGCGGGGAGAAGACCCGACCAGCCAGTGAAGACCGCCTTCAAACAGATAGCCGTTGCGTTTCCAACTTGTTGAATTGCCACCGGCAATGGTATGCTGCTCTAAGATTGTTGCGTCAAACCCGCTACGACGCGCATAGACACCTGCGGACAGTCCGGCGATCCCGCCGCCTATAATGATTACTTTTTTCATGATTTTCTCCTTATGATATCAATGATCCATTCGCTTTTTGGGCAGGGCATGTTGTAAAGCGCAACGGCTTGCGCAGCACCTTGGATTGCCGTCCAGTAGGCGACAGAGAGGGCAAGAGGATCGCCCTCTCTGATCGTGCCCTCTCGTTGCCCCGCCTTTATCATGGGAACGGAGACTTCGTAATAATTGATCCGTTGGATCATTTTTTGGATGGGAGCAGGCGTTGCATCGCTCGAAAAAGCCTGATTCATCAGCACAAACATTTTCGCTGTAAATGGACTTTGCAAGATTCCCGCGAATATCTTCGAGCACATTTGCTCAAAGAATGCGAAGGGCGGCAGACTGCGTAGCTGCTCTGTCATAGATTCCGGTCCGGCTATGCCAATATGTATCAACTCTTCATACAGGTGCTCTTTAGAAGGGAAATAATGGAACAGTAAGCCGGTGCTCATTCCGGCTGCCTCAGAAATATCGCTGATTTTTGTTGCAGAATAGCCTTTATGTATGAAAAGGTCGAGCGCAACATTCAGGATTTGCATACGTCGTTGTTCTTTTTGTTCTGCACGTTTGTTCACTTGTTAAACATCCATTCATTGAATTTTAATTCAATTATATACGTATAAAATAATATGTCAACAAAAAGTTTTTATGATTGCTTCTGAAAGGGGTTCATTATTGAGCGGAGGCTGTGGTATAATCCGGTTATATGCAAAAAGGATGGAGTGAAATGGAAAAATTTGCGTTTTACAGTTTTGTATTTGGTATGTTAAAAATAGGATATACGGATACGAGCGTTGTATCCGTATGCCGGGCAGGGTGCGTCGATGCGCCGGATGTACATTCGGAACTTTCAGACCGAGTGTTTGGGCAGATTTGCGAATATCTTGACGGAAAGCGAAAGACTTTTGATTTCCCGTATGAGTTGAAAGGTACGATATTTCAAAACAAGGTATGGGAGGCGCTTTGCGCGATACCGTATGGACAGACACGCACTTATAAGCAGATTGCGCAAGCGGTGGGAAATCCAAATGCCGGTCGTGCGGTAGGGATGGCAAATCACAACAATCCGATCATGATCGTTGTTCCGTGTCATCGGGTCGTTGGCGTGAATGGCGCTTTGACGGGATACGCTGGCGGCATTGAAATGAAGCGGGCTTTGCTGGAGCTTGAGCAAAGGTAAGATGAAATATCAAAAAAACGGTCGATGGATTTCCATCGACCGTTTTTTGATCTGTTTTATCTTCAGCGACGCGGATGCCTGCTGTAAGTTCTGCGCTTTCTGCG
This sequence comes from uncultured Christensenella sp., assembly GCA_964494645.1. GTDB lineage: Bacteria > Bacillota > Clostridia > Christensenellales > Christensenellaceae > Christensenella. The sequence goes on from CAZBSH010000052.1 coordinate 2,936, forward strand.
CCTTACGATGCGGACGCGACGGATAATGCGCATGACGATCACAAAGGCAACAAAGCCGACACCAACCCAAATCAATATCCATATGAGCGTATAACCATAGCTGCGCTCAAAAAGCGCGCCAAGCGAACGGTTTTCATCAAGATTCAGGTTATAGCTTTCCTCTGTACTGATGATTTTACCGGGCGAGCCAATATCGTACCAGCCCGCAAAGCGATAACCATCCGCAGGTGTTGCTGTGACGGTGACGACACTGCCGCCTGAGAAGGTTCCCCCACCTGAAACACTGCCGCATTCTTGCGGACTGACCGTTAAATCCAGCGTATAGCTCGCAGAAAATCTTGCGACAAGCTGTAGATCGGTCTGTACCTGAAAGCCGTAAGAAGCTTCGGCGCTGACCGGGTCGGCAGAAGTGGCGCCGGCATCAAACCATCCGATAAATGTATAGTTTTCGTTGGGCTGTGCAGTCACTGTGACTGCATCGTTTTGCATATATTCTCCGCTCCCGCTTTGGGAAACGGTGCCGCCGCCCTCAGGATCGGCAGAGAGAGTTACCGTATATTTTTTGTCGAAGCGCGCGATGAATGTGCGGTCTTGCTCTAATGAATAAACAAATTCAGGATCTGTGGTGACAGGGGTGGACATATCGTCCTCTTTGAACCAACCTGCAAAAACATACCCTTCCGCAGGGGCTGCGCTGAGTGCGGCGTTTTTTCCGGCAGAATAGGTGCCGCCGCCGGATACCGTTCCCGTTCCCTCGGTTTCGGCTTTGACAGTGACGGTATAAGAACCGCCTGAAGAAGACGCAGGCGCGGCAAAGGCTGTCGCACAGGACAGCGTAATCATAAGTGTCAGTAAAATGCAAATAAGCTTTCTCATGTATGATCTCCTCTAATTTCTATGTAAGATTCTATCTGTATTCATCGAATGTGTCAAATCGTTCAGGGAAAGCTTTAAAAAAAGTTAATATTCCGGACATAACTTTTCGAAAAGTTGGTTATATAATAGATAACACCTAACAATTAGGAAAGAAGGAACGTCGAATGAAAGAAATTTATCTGGCCGGCGGATGTTTTTGGGGATTGCAAAAATATTTTGATTGTGTGGCGGGTGTACTGGAGACGCAAACAGGCTATGCGAATGGTACGATAAACGATCCGAGCTACGTACAGGTATGTTGTGGGGATACAGGGTTTGCAGAGGCGATCCGCCTGCGTTATGATGAAACCGAGATTGGGCTTGCGGACGTGCTGCATCTGTATTTCCACGTTATCGACCCTACGGTAAAGAACAGACAGGGCAACGACGTAGGGGAGCAGTATCGTACAGGCGTCTACTATTCGGATAACGCAGACGAACCTGTTATTCGAGCGTATGTGGAAAAGGAACAACAAAAATATAAAGAGCCTATTGTAACGGAGGTTATGCCGCTTAAGAACTATTATACGGCGGAGGAATATCATCAGAAATATCTCGACAAATATCCGACCGGGTATTGTCATATTGGCAAGGAGGAGTTTAACTATGCAGGAACTTACGAACCGCGATATGCCGGAATATAAGAGACCTTCGGAAGAAGAATTGCGCAGCAGCCTAAGCGAAGAGCAGTATTATGTGATGTGTGAAGAGGGTACGGAGCACCCATATACAAGTGAGTATTGGGAGAATGAACGAGAGGGAATATATGTGGATGCCGCAACAGGGCAACCTCTGTTTACCTCGTTTGATAAATTTCCGTCCGAATGTGGCTGGCCGAGTTTTTCCGGTCCGATCAGCGAAGACTTTGTGACAGCGCGCCGTGACTTGTCACATGGGATGGTACGCACAGAGGTGAGAAGCAGTGCGGGTGATTTTCATTTGGGACATGTATTTGACGACGGACCAAAGGAGCGCGGTGGACTTAGGTATTGCATCAATGGCGCGGCGATCCGCTTTGTTCCGGAAGCGGATATGGAGATAGAGGGGTATGCTTATCTGGCGCCCTATTACAAAAAGCGGAAAGCAGAGCAGCAGAAATAACCAATCAAAAAGACGCGGATATATTCCGCGTCTTTTTTGCGTTATTCTGATTATTTAAACTTTGTATCGACACGCTGTTTGCCGACATAATGGATATTGACCGTACCGGGACCGGAATGAGCGCCGATCACAGGACCGGTATAGTTGATGAGCGTTTCCTTTACCGTGGGGAAACGTTCGCGGATGAGCTGTGCAACATATTCCGCGTCCTCGGGCGAGTCCCCATGACCGACATACACGATCTGACCGTCAGGGTTGTCCACATCCTCTTCCATTTTGTTGACCATTTCGATCAAAGATTTTTTCCGCCCGCGGATTTTTTCGACGGGAATGATCTTTCCTTCGTTGTTAAATGCAAGCACAGGCTTGATATTGAGCATGGTACCTAAAAAAGCGCTGGCGCGCGATACCCTTCCGCCGCGCCGAAGGTGTTCTAAGCTTTCAACGGCAAACCAGTGCGTGATTTTCCATTTCAACTCTTCGGCGTAAGCGCCAGCCTGCTCCAGAGTCGCGCCCTCTTCCTTTTTGAGCATCACAAGATGGACAAAAAGACCGTAACCGCGCGAAGCTGAAAGGGAGTCCACAACTTTGACCGTTCGCCCCGGATATTTTTGCATCAGCTGTTCCGAGACCATCACAGCGTTGTCATAAGAGCCGGAAAGACCGGAGGAGAACTCAAGGTGCAGGACATCTTTCCCCGCTTCCAGAAACGGTGTAAAAAATGCAATATAACGATCCGCATTCACCATGGATGTAGTGGGCATGGAGCCGGCACGGACCTTTTCATAAAAATCGTGGGTGGAAATAGAAACGCCTTGATCGTCATAATATTCTTTCCCGTCCATAAAAAACTGATAAGGAAGTACAGTAATATTATGTTCTTTGGCGAATTCGGTAGGGAGGTCAGCAGTGGAGCTGCATGTAATCACATAATCTGCCATCTGTTTGGTCTCCAATCTATGATATTTCAGGTTTTGATAATACTAATATTGTATCATTGAAGGGGCGGGAAAATCAAGGGATTACGGGGAAACGCAAAAACGAAAAAAAATTATTTTGAATTTGCATTTTGAAGCGAGAATAGTACTTGCTTTCGGTCAGGTTTTGTATTAGAATGAATATGCTAATAGTGCGATAGACGTGCGCGAAAGCGTACTTATATAAGATTGATATCGTTATTTTATCGGAGGTACAAAATGCAACTTTCAGAAAAAGCACTTGCAATTTCACCGTCATTGACACTCAAAATCACGGCAATGGCGAAGGACATGAAAAAACGCGGACTGGATGTCGTGGGGTTTGGCGCGGGAGAACCGGATTTTGATACACCGCAGCACATCAAAGACGCGGCGGTTGAGGCGCTTAAGATAGGGATGACCAAATACACGCCGGCATCGGGAACGGTGGAACTGAAAAAAGCAGTGTGCGCAGATCTGAAAAAGCATGGGCTTTCGTATGATCCATCGCAGATTGTGATCTCTAACGGGGCGAAGCATTCCTTGTTTAATGTGTTTCAGGCGATTCTTAACCCGGGAGATGAAGTGATTGTCATTGCGCCTTACTGGTTGACTTATCCGGAACTGATAAAGATGGCGGACGGTGTGCCTGTATATGTAGAAGCGCAGGAATGTCATAACTTTGAGCCTCTTGCAAAGGATATTGAAGCGGCGGTCACTTCAAAAACAAAGGCGATCATTGTCAATAATCCTTCGAACCCGTGTGGTTGTATCTATTCTCAAAAGACGCTTGAAGACATCGCGGCAATCGCGAAAAAACATGATTTCTTTATTGTTTCCGACGAAATTTATGACGAGCTGGTTTACGACGGGAACGAGCATAAGAGCATTGCGGCGCTTAATGAGGACTCTTATGGGCGCACGATCCTTGTGAACGGACTTTCCAAAACATATGCGATGACCGGCTGGCGCATCGGTTATACCGCCAGCAGCGCTGAGATTGCGAAAATCATGGGCAGCTATCAAAGCCATGCGACTTCAAACCCCTGTTCGATCGCGCAATTTGCGGGGATCGCGGCGCTCACAGGTCCGCGTGAGGAGATTGTTGCGATGCGTGAGGAGTTTGACGCGCGACGTAAGATGATGGTGGAGCTTATACAAAAGATCGACGGACTTTCGTGTTTGACACCTATGGGCGCGTTTTACGTGATGCTCAATATTTCGAATATCAAAGGGCGTAAGCTCAACGGCGAGGAGATCAAAGGTTCTGTGGACTTTGCGGAAAAGCTTCTGGAGAAGAAGCTGACGGCAGTTATCCCGGGTGCTGCGTTCGGTGCGGACGATTTTGTTCGTCTTTCGTATGCGATCTCTCGCGAGAACATCGAGAAGGGGCTGGAACGCATCGCGGAATTTGTTGCGATGCTCGACTGATATTCGGAGAATCAATATGATGAAGGAAAGATATAAGCGTACGAACCTTTTGCAGGAAAACGATTATAATTATACCTTGCAAGATGTTGCGCAGGCGAATTTGTTCGAAGATATGTTCGACTATGACCAAGTTCCGAAAATCACATTCAATCACAGGACAGTGCCTATGCATTTCCCTGAGGATATATGGATCACGGATACGACGTTTCGCGATGGTCAGCAGGCGCGCACGCCTTTTTCGGTCAAGGAGGTCGTAGACCTGTATAAGCTTTTGCACAAGCTTTCGGGACCGAAGGGAATCATCCGTCAAAGTGAGTTCTTTGTATATACCGAAAAAGACCGCAAGGCGCTTGAGGAATGTATGGCGCTTGGCTATGAGTTTCCGGAGATCACGACATGGATACGTGCCAACAAAAATGATTTTGCGCTGGCAAAGGATATGGGTATCCGAGAGACAGGGATTCTGGTTTCATGCTCGGATTACCATATTTTCAATAAGATGGGTATGACAAGGGGACAGGCGCTGGATAAGTATTTGGGCGTGGTTAAGGACGCGCTCGGTATGGGTATTGTGCCGCGTTGTCACTTTGAGGACATTACCCGCGCGGACTTTTATGGGTTTGTTGTGCCGTTTGCGCGTGCATTGATGGAGCTGCGCGAGGAAACGGGCATCCCGATCAAAATCAGGATGTGTGATACGCTTGGATATGGCGTCACCTATCCGGGGGCATCGCTTCCGAGAAGTGTACAAGGGATTGTTTATGGATTGCGTTTTTATGCCAATGTTCCGTCTTCACTGTTGGAATGGCACGGGCATAATGACTTTTATAAGGTCGTGTGCAATGCGTCGACAGCGTGGCTTTATGGCGCATCGTCCGTCAATTGCTCGATGCTGGGCATTGGCGAGCGGACGGGGAACTGCCCGATCGAGGCAATGGCGATCGAATATGTGCAGCTGAAAGGAACGCAGGACGGTATGGATCTGAAGGCGATCACAGACATCGCTGATTATTTTGAAAAGGAATTAAAATACGACATCAACCCGCGCACCCCGTTTGTGGGCAGGAATTTTAATTCGACCCGTGCAGGTATCCATGCGGACGGATTGTTAAAGGATGAGCAGATATACAATATTTTCAACACGGATAAGATACTCGGTCGGCCGGTGGCGGTCGTGATCGGTGAGCATTCGGGGCTTGCGGGCATCGCGCATTGGGTGAATGCGCATTTCAAACTGGATGGCAATCAGAAGATCGATAAAAAGTCCGCTCTGGTGCAAAAAATAAAGGACGAGGTGGATAGGCAGTACGCAGAAGGACGCACGACGTCGTTCGGCGATAATGAGCTGGAAATCATTGTCAAAGATGCGGATTACAAAACATATGCGGCGTTGTGTGCGCATAGAGCGGAAATTTAAAGAAAAAAATGAAAAAGACCCTGCGCAAAAAAGGCAGGGTTTTTTGTTATCCGCGACAGATTGATGAAAAGGAGTGTGCAATCGTTTTTGCCTTTACAATAGGGGAAAGGGAGCACACACAATGAATTGATTGAACGAATCATGCAAAACGTGTTATAATAACCCTAATTATTGTTTTCTTGGAGGTTGTCATGAAAAGAGATTTAAAACTGGAAATTCTGGATATTCTGGAAGATAACGCAAAAACTACGGCAGAAGAAATTGCCATGATGCTGGATGTTGACGCCGCCGACGTACAGAAAACGATTGACGAACTGGAAGAGCAGCAGGCGATCGTGAAATACAGCGCGCTTGTGAACCGTGAGATCGTTTCCGAAGAAGAGGATGCGGAGGCGCTTATCGAAGTAGAGGTCACGCCGCAGCGCGAATATGGCTACGACGATCTTGCAAAACGGATATACCGCTTTGAGGAGGTGCGCGCTGTGTACCTTATGGCGGGGACGTATGATTTGTGCGTGCGCATCAAAAGCCGCAGTATGAAAGATATTTCGAAATTCGTATTTGAAAAGCTGGCAGTCATTGACGGAGTGACGCGTACGGTAACGGTGTTTATTATGCGGAAGTATAAGGAACAGGGCGTTATTCTGGTCGGGGACGAGACGGATGAAAGATTGGTGGTCACCCCGTGAGAAAATTTATAGCGAAAACTGTAGAAGAAATGCCACCGTCCGGCATCCGGAAGTTTTTTGATATTGCGAGTGAAATGAAAGATATCATATCGCTTTCGGTAGGGGAACCGGATTTTGTAACGCCTTGGAATGTGCGCGAAGCGGCGATATCGTCTATTGAGCGCGGGTATACGCACTACACTTCAAACCACGGAAATCCTGCGCTGCGCAAGCTGATCGCACGGTATCTTGATCAACGTTATGATATCCAATATGATTGGAAGTCGCAGACGATCGTGACGGTGGGCGCGAGCGAGGCGCTTGACCTTGCGTTTCGTTCGGTCATTGAGCCGGGCGACGAAATACTCGTTCCCGCACCGTCGTATGTCTCGTATATGCCGGGGGTGGCGTTTGCGGGCGGGATCGCGGTACCCATTGAAACAAAAGAATGTGACGCGTTTATTGTGACGCCGCAGGCGCTTACGGCCGCGATCACTGAGAAGACAAAGGCGATCATTCTGCCATATCCGAACAACCCTACAGGCGCGATTATGACAAAAGAGCAGCTGAGGGCGATTGCGGATATCATTGATAGGCATGATTTGTTCGTGATCTCTGATGAGATTTATTCGGAGCTTACCTATGGGCAAAGACACTGTTCTATTGCGTCGTTTCCGGATATGTATGCGCGTACAGTCGTGATCAACGGTTTTTCAAAAGCGTTTGCCATGACGGGATTCCGTCTTGGCTATGCGGCGGGACCCGAAGATATCATTGCGGCGATGGTGAAGATACACCAGTATTTTATGTTGTGCGCGCCGACGGCGAGCCAGCACGCGGGAGAAGAAGCGCTGCGGCACGAGATGGATACGGAATTTGCGCAGGTGGGTAAGATGGTTGCGGATTATAACCGCCGTCGGACGTTTGTATATCATTCGTTCAAGAACATGGGGCTTTCATGTTTTGAACCAAAGGGCGCGTTTTATGTATTCCCGAATATTTCGGGCATGGGGATGACGTCGGAAGAGTTCTGTCATAAGTTGATCAACGAAAAACATGTGGCGTGTGTGCCGGGTACGGCGTTTGGCGAGGCGGGCGAAGGGTTTATGCGTTGTTCGTACGCGTCGTCTATGGATCATTTAAAAGAGGCTTTGAGAAGAATAGCGGAGTTTGTGAAAGAATGCAGAAAATAAAATTATTGGCGATCGATATTGACGGAACACTTGTAAAGGACGCAAACTCGGTGACCGCACCCGTGGATGCGGATGCGGTGCGCAGGGCGCAGGAGGCGGGCGTGAAGGTAACGCTTTCAACGGGGCGGCTTTACGATCTTACACGGCGGTGGCTCAGTATGTTCGATATCACGGAACCGGTGATTTCGATCAATGGCGCGGACATCCGCTCTGCGGAAAAAACGTATTACATGGACAATATCCCGATTGAAAACGTAAGGGAGGCTTTCGCATGTTTCCGTGATATACCGTTGGCAAAATATATCTCCGCCGACAACCTGATTTATCATACAAAGCAAGATGCTTTTCCGTTGCTCAAAGAGCGGTGGGATTTTGGTTATATGGGTGACTGTCCTGCATTTGTGGGTGAAAATGAAGAAGAGATGTTTGAAGCGCTCAGGGGGAAGCCGATCCAGAAGATACTGATCTGGGCGCGTGCAGAGGAGGACATCCCCAAAATGCACGAGGCGGCGCAACTGCTTCAAGGCAAGATGTCGGTGGTGCGGGGAGACCATGCAAACGTGGAGATTAATAGCCTCACCACATCAAAAGGAAGCGGTCTTAAGAGACTTGCGGACATTTATGGGTTTGATCTTTCCGAAACAATGGCAATAGGCGACAGTGGAAACGATGTAAGCATCATTAAAACCGCGGGGATAGGTGTCGCGATGGGGAATGCGATGCAAGAAGCGTTGGAAGTTGCTGATTATGTGACGGCGGATGTCCATAACGGCGGAGTGGCACAAGCGATCGATAAATTTATTTTTGGCAAATGATGATTCGGAAAGGGAGCTGTTGTTACAGCTCTTTTTTGTTGCGCAGCATACAGGATTTTTACATTGCGCACACAAGGGTTTTACTTTATAATTATTTTGGATAGACTTTGAAATTTGTTATGAGGGGATAGGAAATGGCGATACATGTCGTGTTGTTGGAGCCTGAGATACCGCAGAATACCGGGAATATTTCTCGCACATGTGTTGTCACGGGAAGCATCCTGCATATTATCGGACCGATGGGTTTTTCTCTCAGTGAGAAGCATGTCAAACGGGCGGGGCTGGATTATTGGCAAGATCTTGCGTTGCACATGTACGAAAATCTGGAAGAATTCTATCAGAAGAATCCGGGGGCGGAGTGCTGGTATTTCTCATCGAAGACACCACGAAATTTTAATGAAGTAAGTTATAACGAAGATTGTTATCTGATATTTGGGAAAGAAACAAAAGGATTGCCCAAAGAATTGCTGGATAAAAACCGTGATCACGCGGTGCGTATTCCTATGCAGGAAGGGCAGCGTTGCCTGAACCTGTCAAATGCGGTATGCGTGGGCGTGTATGAAGCGTTACGTCAAAATAATTATTTTTGTATGAAATAGGTTTGCACCTTGGGATAAAAATTTTTAACGCTTGAAGTATTGGGGGATATGTATGGACTTTTGGGGTATCATGATGCTGATCGGCGGGTTGGGGCTCTTCTTGTACGGTATGAAGCTAATGTCGGACGGGTTGGAGGCTGCGGCCGGAGATAAGCTGAGAACAGGGCTGGAACTGATGACGAAAAACCGTTTTGGAGCGCTGGGTTTGGGCGCGGGAGTGACGGCGGTCATCCAGAGCTCATCCGCAACGACGGTTATGGTCGTGGGATTTGTCAACGCCGGACTGATGTCGCTGATCCAGGCGATCAACGTGGGTATTGGCGCGAACATCGGAACAACGATCACTGCGCAGATCGTAGCGCTGAAAGTGACGGAGTTTGCGCCTGCTGTGCTTTTTGCGGGCGTATTGATGATGTTATTTATCAAAAAACGCCAGATCCGCAGAATCGGCGAGATCATCGGCGGGCTGGGAATCTTGCTGTTTGGCATGGAGATCATGTCGGGAGCGGTTGCGCCGTTGCGTGAATATCAACCATTTGTAGATATGCTGGCCTCCTTCCAGCAGCCGTGGCTTGGACTTTTGGCAGGGCTTGCCGTCACGGCAATCGTGCAGAGCTCGTCTGCGACGATGGGAATCATACAGGCGTTCGCGATGCAGGGAGCTATGGGGCTCGATTCTGCTGTATACGTGATTTTGGGGCTTAACATTGGGACGTGTGTTACGGCAATCATAGCAAGCATTTCAGGTACCAAAACAGCGAAGCGTACGGCGATTGCGCTTTTGCTTTTCAATGTGCTGGGCTCGTTGATTTTTATGGCGGGGATGCAATTGCTGCCTATCGTGGACTGGATCAAGTCATGGACGCCCGGGGAACCGGTACGCCAGATGGCAAATTTCCATACGTTTTTTAACGTTGTGAACGCATTTATATTTATCGGATGTCCGCAATTGCTTGCAAAGGTGGCATGTTTCTTTATTCGCGGGGAAGATAAAAAGCTCGAGGGAAGAAAGCTCAAGTATATTGATAAAAATGCGGACAGTCAGCCGGTTGCCGTTGGGCAGACCATCCTTGAGGTCGCGCGCATGGCGCGCATCGCCGGAGAAAATTACACCATTGCCCTTAAAAGTTTTGTGACGGGCGAGGAAAAGTTGATCGACGAGGTGGTGGAAAATGAAAAAGTTGTGAATTTTTTAAACCATGAGATCACGGATGAGCTGGCACGCATCAGTCAAACAGGACTTTCGGAGGTAGACTCGCGTACGGTAACGGGTATGCTCCATGCGATCATGGATATTGAGCGTATCTCGGATATTGCGGAAAATGTGGCCAATCTTGCGGCAACGCGTGTGGAGAAAAAAATAAAGCTATCTAAAAAAGGCGTGGCGGAAATTGAATTTATGGGAAAGAAGCTTGAGGAAGCGTTTTCTATGCTGCGGGATATGATGCGGGATAATAATCTGGAATACGCAAAGCGTATCATGGAAATTGAAGATGAGATAGATATCTATGAGGCAAAGATCAAAAAGCTGCATGTCAAGCGCCTGAAAAAGGGAGAATGTACAGCCAGCGCGAGTACGCTGTTCACAGACTTGATCACGATGTGCGAGAGGGTCGCCGATCATACGGCAAATATTGCGGCGCTTGCGTTGCGGGGAGACCTTCAATAATCCCAACTTGTGCTTGATTATTGCGGCTAAATTGATTAGAATGGATTTGTATGTAATTATTCAAATTTAAAGGAGTACAAATATGAAAAAGACGATTGAAGATATTGACGTAGCCGGAAAAAGAGTTCTTGTGCGCGTAGATTTCAACGTTCCGCTCGACGCGAAAGGTGAAATCACGGATGAAACGCGTATTCAGGCGGCGCTTCCGACGATACAGTATTTGATTGATAAAGGGGCAAAAGTGATACTGATGTCTCATCTTGGGCGTCCGAAGGGCGAAGTAAAGCCTGAGTTTTCACTTGCGCCTGTTGCAAAACGTTTGGCAGAGATATTGAATACAAAGGTCGTATTTGCAAAGGATTGTGTAGGTAAAGAGGCAAAAGACGCGGTGGATTCTATTGGTGACGGCGAGGTAGTCTTGCTTGAGAATCTGCGTTTCCATAAAGAAGAAACAGCGAACGATGCTGCTTTTGCAAAAGAGCTTGCCGGTCTTGGAGACATCTTTGTGAACGACGCTTTCGGTACGGCGCACAGGGCGCATGCTTCTACAGCGGGGGTTGCGGAATACCTGCCGGCGGTGGCAGGATACTTGATCGGTAAGGAGCTTTCCTTTATGGGCAAGGCGCTGGAAGACCCCGCTCGTCCGTTTATCGCGATTTTGGGCGGCGCAAAAGTATCTGACAAGATCGGCGTAATCGAAAACCTTCTCTCCAAGGTCGACTGCCTGATCATCGGCGGCGGCATGGCGAATACATTCGTAAAGGCACAGGGGTATGAGATGGGCAAGTCGCTGGTTGATGACGAGCGACTTGGGCTTGCGCTTGATTTGATGGATCAGGCAAACAAAAAGGGGATCAAGATCATGCTTCCTTCCGATTTTGTAGTCGCGACGGAGCTTGACGCAAACGCGGAAGCACATGTCGTGCCCGTTGACAATATTCCGGCGGATATGATGGCGCTGGATATCGGACCTTCTTCACGGATTATTTTTGCAAACGAGATCAAGCGCGCGAAAACAGTGATCTGGAACGGACCGATGGGCGTGGCGGAGATACCGGCATTTGCGGGCGGTACAAAAGCGATTGCGGAAGCGCTTGGAGAAGCTTCGGCAACGACGATCATCGGCGGTGGAGATAGTGCCGCCGCGGTTAAGAAACTGGGCTTTGCTGATAAAATGTCGCATATTTCCACAGGCGGCGGCGCGTCGCTTGAGTTCCTTGAAGGCAAGGAGCTGCCCGGGGTTGCGGCACTCAACGATAAATAAGGGAACCGGTATTTAGTATCATAAAGGGCGGAGTAGATCCGCCCTTTTCACAAATATTTATATTTTTAAGGGGAAAGAACAATGAGGAAACCAATTATTGCAGGGAACTGGAAGATGAACAAAACGCCCGGCGAGGCGATTACGCTGATCAATGAGCTGAAGCCGTTGGTGGCTTCTGCGCAGGCGGAGGTTGTGGTGTGTACACCGGCAACGGACATTGCGGCTGCGGCACAGGCACTTGCGGGCAGCAATATTGCGCTGGGTGCACAGAATATGGACTATCATGACAGCGGCGCATATACCGGTGAAGTGTCGGCGGATATGCTGCTTGAGCTGGGTGTCAAATATGTGATCATCGGACATTCGGAGCGCCGTGAATATTATGCGGAAACGGACGAGACGGTGAACCTTAAGGTTTTGAAAGCTTTGGAAAAAGGACTTACGCCCATCGTATGCGTGGGTGAAAAGCTGGAGGAACGCGAAAGCGGCGTGACGGCGGAAGTGGTCAGAAAGCAGACGAAGCTGGCGCTTCTAAATGTGGCGCAGGGTGATGTTGCGAAAGTAGTGGTCGCGTATGAGCCGATTTGGGCAATCGGGACGGGAAAGACCGCGACGAGCGACGACGCAAATGACACGATCAAAGAAATTCGCGCGGCGATAAAAGAAGTGTTTGGAAACGCTGCCGATGAGGTAAGAAT
>CAZBSH010000053.1:0-14921 GCA_964494645.1 uncultured Christensenella sp.
ATGGAAGTACGGGTGAACAAAGAAGTCCGAAACTATCAGGAATCTGTGTTTTTTGGTCTGACGCTCAGACAGCTCATATTTTCCGCATTGGCTGTTATCTGCGCTGTGCTGCTCTACTTTGCGCTAAAGGATGTGATCGGCACATCCGAGGTGGGCTGGGTGTGTGTGCTGGGCGCCGCGCCCTTTGCCGCCTGCGGGTTCTTTACCTATAACGGTATGCCCGCCGAAAGATTTGTGCTGGCATGGCTGCGCTCGGAATTCATCTACCCACGGCAGCTCATGTTTAAAGCAGAAAACATCTATGCCAAAGCGCTCGTCAATTCAACGATCAGGGAGGAACTCAAGAATGATTAAGTCGTTACAGAATATATTGAGTCAGGACAAGGTGAATTTTGCCATTGGCAAAAGAGAAGGTGCCCTGGGGTACAAAGAACGATTTGCTGTTCCAAAGTCTGTACAGCAGGATATTCCCATTCGCAGAGTCTATGCGGATGGGATTTTTCAAATAGGCAATAAATTTTCCAAGAGCATTCGTTTTGCGGATATCAACTACGCCATCGCAAGCAAGGAAGACAAAACGGAAATGTTTCTGGATTACTCCGAGCTTTTGAATGCGCTGGATTCGGGTGCCACCACCAAGATTACCATCAACAACAAACGCATCAACAAGCGGGAATTTGAGGAATCCATCCTGCTGCAAAAAAAGGAGGACGGAATCGACGGCTATCGCGATGATTACAATCAGATGCTGCTTTCCAAGGTGACGGGAGCCTCCAACAGCGTGGTGCAGGAGCGTTACCTTACAGTCAGCGTTCACAAAAAGAATGTGGGGGAAGCGCGGGTTTTCTTCTCGCGCGTGATGACGGACCTTATGACGCATCTGTCACACCTTGGATCACGCTGCGAGGAACTGACAGTAGCCGAGCGTCTGCGCATTTTCCATGATTTCTATCGCGTGGGCGAAGAAACCGGATTCCGATTCGATCTCAAGGAAACAATGAAAAAGGGGCATTCTTTTCAGGACTATATCGCCCCCGACTCCATGGAATACAAAAAGGATCACTTTATTATGGGGCATCGCTATGGCAGGGTGCTGTTCTTAAAAGAATATGCCAGCTATATTAAAGACAGCATGATTGCTGAACTGACGGAGCTGCCCGCAAATTGTATGCTGAGTATTGACGTGATCCCCGTACCGACGGACGAGGCGGTGCGCGAGATGCAGAACCGATTGTTGGGGGTTGAGACGAACGTCACCAACTGGCAAAGGCGGCAAAACCAAAACAACAACTATACGGCAGTCGTCCCCTACGATTTAGAACAGCAGCGCGCCGAAACCAGAGAAATGCTGGACGACCTCACCACCCGCGACCAGCGGCTCATGTTTGCGGTTGCGACGATCGTGCATTTAGCGGATACGAAGGAGCAGCTAGACAGCGATACGGACACCCTCAAATCCATTGCCAGAAAGCATTTATGCCAGCTTTCCACATTAAACTGGCAGCAGGCAGAGGGATTGAAAACCGCGCTGCCCTTTGGTTTGCGCAAAATAGACGCCCTGCGCACGCTGACCACCGAATCGGTCTCTGTGCTGATGCCCTTTAAGGCGCAGGAGATCATGGAGCGCGGTGGGATATATTATGGGCAGAACGTCATCAGCAAAAATCTCATTGTCGCTAATCGCCGCGAACTGTTGAACATGAATGGGTTTGTGCTTGGGGTGTCCGGCAGCGGTAAAAGTTTTTTTGCCAAGCGAGAGATTGCCAATCTCATCCTGTCCACAAACGATGATATCCTTATCATCGATCCGGAAAAGGAGTACCATTCCCTGGTGCGCGGAATGAACGGCGAAGTCATCAATATTTCCGCCACCAGCCCCAATCACATCAACGCTATGGATATGGATGCGGCTTATGGTGACGGCGAAAACCCCGTAGTGCTGAAATCCGAGTTTATCCTTTCCCTTTGTGAACAGCTTGTGGGAGCGGGCAGATTGTCCGCCAAAGAGAAATCCATCATTGACCGTTGCACAGCAAAAGTTTACAGGGAATATTTGAAAAAGGGCTTTCAGGGAACGCCGCCTACCCTGCGGGATTTCCACGCGGAACTGCTGTGCCAGAACGAGCCGGAGGCAAAGGAGGTGGCGCTCGCCATCGAGCTGTTCACCGAAGGGTCGCTCAACACCTTTGCCAAGCCCACCAACGTGGATACGAACAGCCGGATCGTGTGCTATGATATCCGCGATCTTGGCAAGCAGCTTCTGCCCATCGGAATGCTGGTGGTGCTGGATAACATCTTCAACCGTATCGTGAAAAACCGCGAGCAGGGGCGCAATACATGGATCTATATCGACGAAATCTATCTTTTGTTCCAGCATGAGTACAGCGCCAATTTTCTGTTTACCCTGTGGAAACGTGTGCGGAAATATCGTGCCTGCGCAACGGGCTTAACCCAGAATGTGGACGATCTGCTCCAGTCTCACACCGCGCGCACCATGCTTGCCAACAGCGAGTTCCTCGTGATGCTCAATCAGGCAAGCACAGACAGGCTGGAGCTGGCGAAGCTGCTCAATATTTCAGATAATCAGCTTTCGTACATCACCAACGTGGAGGCTGGACGCGGGTTGCTGAAATGCGGCGGTGCGATCGTACCCTTTATGGACTCCTATCCCAAGGACTCTTTGTATAAATTGATGACAACCAAACCGTCCGAGATGGAGGTTTGGCAGTGACACGGCGGCGGGGGATTCCCCGCCCTGTTTTTATTGGAGGTATGGCTCATGAGTAAGTCGATCAAGGAAAAGCCTGTGTTCAAAGGAACAAAGACGCTGACGGACGCGGCGCGCGCACCCCGCCAGATTGTGCGTCATATGTCTGATAGCACGAAAGAGAAGGTAGCGGAACGATCCAAAAACGATTCTTCCGAACAAACCCCGCAGGGGTATGCATCGGATAAACTGGATCAGGGGATACATGAGGCAAAGGATAGAACGAAACAGGCGGGCGGGCGCATTGTCGATTCTGTAAAGCGAAGGATACAAAAATCCACCGCAACGAATCATGAGTCCTCAAAAAAGTCTGGAACATATGCTGAAAATGGGCGTTCCCACACAAAGGGCGACACTGCTAAAAAGTTTATACAGCGACAGACTGCGAAACGATCAAAGGCTGCTGCGCGTCAAAGTGCGAACAGACGTATGCGCGCCACAACAAAACATGCTGTTTCTACAGCAAAGCAAGCCACAAAAGGAACTGTGAAAGCCGCTGCCAAAGGCTCAGTCAAAACAGCCAAACGCACAATAAAGACTGCAAAAACAGCAGTAAAAGCCACTGCCAAGACCATCAAGACAGCAAGGGTTGCTGCGAAAGTTGCTGCAAAGACAGCCAAGGTGGCTACCAAAGCCGCAATGCAGGCTGCAAAGCTGGCGGCAAAAGCGGCTGTCCAAGCGGCAAAGGTTGCGGTTAAGGTTACTATTGCAGTGATAAAAGCCATCATAGCGGCAGTCAAGGCACTGATTGCCGCAATCGCGGCAGGCGGTTGGGTTGCGGTTCTAATTATTGCCATTGTTGCGATCATTGCCGCGATCTTGTGTTCTGTGTTTGGAGTGTTCTGGTCAAACGAGGCCACGGAAGACGCGCTCATGACACAGACGATAGTGGAAATACAGGAAGGCTTCCAAAGTGAGATAGATAAAAATATACAGCAGCTATCTCAAGCCACGGCTCACGATCAACTGAAGATCATCTACACAGGCGGCATGGACGGCGACAGCGATCTGGCAAACAACTGGTCTGACGTCATCGGTATCTACTCCACTGTGCTGACCATGGGAGCGGATTACGGCACGGATGCCATCATTGTTACGCCCGAAAAACGGCAGGTGCTGAAGAATATTTTTTACGATATGAACAAGGTCAAATATTCTACCGCCACCAAAGTTACAACGGAAAAAGTTATAGAAAACGGTAAGGAAAAGGAAGTAGAAACGCTGATGTTGTATCTTTATGTGGAAGTGGAGAGCATGGCGTGGGAAGATGCGGCAAAGTATTATTCCTTTACCGAGCATCAGATGCAGGCCATTACAGAAATTATGTCACCGGCATATGATTCTATGTTTGCAAAGCTGCTGGGCATAGACATCTATGGCGGCGAAACCCCGGAGAATATCAGGGATATTATCTCAAACCTGCCTGCCAATGAGAAAGCAAAAATCATCATTGAAACAGCCATGTCAAGATTGGGCGACCCATATAGCCAGCCAAAGCGTGGGCAGGGCAGATACATCGATTGTTCGTGGCTCACCTACATTGCCTACAAAGCCGCAGGCATAAATATTCCTACTACATCAGTAGAGCAAGCAAAATACTGCTATGATAATAACCTTATGGTGGGTTATAACGAACTGCAACCGGGGGATCTGGTGTTCTGGTCAAAGACTTCCTGCGGTTGTGGAAGGTGGAACGAAATCCACCATGTTGCTATATATTGTGGCAACGGCAAGATTGTGGAAGCCAGTAGCAGCCTTGGCAAGGTGGTGTATCGTGACCTATGGGGCATGGGCGGTGGCAAGTGGCAGGTGTTCGGGTTTGGGCGGGCGATTTAAATAGAAAACCAAATTGTTAGATTGCCTACACTACTTCTTCAAAAAGTGGCACCAGCATAGCGGTTATTTGTTCACGCAATATCTTTAGATCTATACTTTTATGATAATGAAATGCTTGCTCCTGTCCCAAAATATCTGCCAAGGTATATAAAAGATACATTTTTTCGCTCAAATTTTGGTTGGTGATTCCCGGATGATCTAAACATTCCACAAAAGATGATAAGATCAAATCCTCGTAGGTCGCAAAGTATTGAATGATTTCGGGGTCCGATTCCTGCATCAGCCCCAACTCGTTAATGGTGTGTTTGGAGTTGATGTACAAATCGATGAATAAATCAATACATTTATCAATAAACAGCCTGATATCGACAGGCTTTTGCAGCAGCGCCAGCTCCGCTAGTAACGGTCGTAAATGGCTATCTAAAAAAGATTCGAAAGCAGCGGTATAAATGTCCTTTTTATCTTTGAAATAGCTATAGACTGTTCCTGTGGAAACTCCTGCCGCTTGAGCGATTTCGACCGTGTTGGTGTGGTAAAAACCTTTTTCACAAAACAAAGCCAATCCTGCTTCTATAATTTTTTCCTTTTTTGCAATAGATCGCTTTTGTTTGGGTTCACGAATTGGCAGTTCACTCAATATGGTAACCTCCCCTGTATTTGAATTATATTATATCGTGTAATTCGCCATGGGTCAACGAATATGAAGTTACATTCATGTTGACAAGACCGAATGTTGTATATATAATCAAAATATGAAATAAAATTCATATTTTGTGAAATCGGAACAGGAGGGCTCCTTAAAATGAAAACAGTAACCCTACGTCAATTCCAAGATACAGATATCTCACTTTTGAAAGAATGGCTGTATTTGCCACATGTTGCGAAATGGTATCATGATCCACAAGATTGGATTGCGGAAGTTGAAAAACGCAATGCGGAGTTTGCCTTTCTTCATCACTTTATTATGGACATCGAGGGCAGTTCCGCTGGGTTTTGCCAGTATTACGCATATAAGCACAGCAGCGAAGATTGGCATGGCGATACTGAAGTTGAAGGAACCTACAGCATTGACTACATGATTGGCGATCCTCAGTATTTAGGTAAAGGATTCGGCAAAGCCATCGTTTGTGCGCTGGTCGAGAGTATTTCAAAAGAGCGCGGCGCAAAGCGTATCATTGCACAGCCGGAACCGGAAAATACCCCCTCCTGTAACACACTGCTTTCCTGTGGGTTTATGTTTGATAAAAAGAATGATATTTATGTGCTAAATCTGCAAAGGCAATAGGCCACAAAATTCTTATGATTTGATTCTAAGGGGAAATAATTAAGGTTGATTTAAGGTGCAGTTTCAAAAGAAATGTTAAAATAAGGTGTATGAGGGGGTGATCATGTGCAAATTTTGATTGCCGAAGACGAGCGCGACCTGCGGGAATTGTTAAAGTATAATCTTTTGCGAGAGGGACATAGTGTGCTTGCAGTTTCAAACGGTGAAGACGCATGGAACATACTAAATGAGCAGGACATTGATCTATGCATTTTGGATGTAATGATGCCCAAAATGGATGGCTTTGAGTTGGTTCGAAAGCTACGTGCTATCAGCGAAATTCCCGTGATATTCCTTACCGCTAGAGGTGAGGAGGCGGACAGAGTGCTGGGTTTGTCCTTGGGTGGAGACGATTATCTTGTGAAGCCTTTCAGTATGGCGGAATTGAAAGCGCGAGTTCAGGTGCAAGCAAGGCATCTTCTAAAAGGCAAAGCAGACATTGAGCTAACAAAACAAGATGTACTGACTTGTGGAGAGCTGGAATTGCATTTGGACGAAGCCCTGTGTTATAAGAATGACGAGCATATCCAGTTAGGTGCAAAGGAGTTCATTCTGCTCCGATTATTTATGGAAAATCAAGGACGGATCTTTACAAAAAAGCAACTTTATAACGATGCGTGGCAGGAAGAGTATTTATATGATGATAATACGGTCATGGTGCACTTGAGCAGGCTGCGAAGTAAGTTGGAAGATGACCCCAAAGAACCGAAGTATTTTGTGACTATTCGAGGAATCGGATATAAAATGAATAAGATAGACCATGTCAGCCGGACGGGTGATGTGCATGATTCGTAAACAGCAAGCCAGCATCTCAAATCATTTGACCAAAAGCTATCTTCTGCTCTTCCCGTTTTTTATTTTAATGCTGGTAGGGGTTATTTTTGTGGGAACTTTTCTAAGTAATCAGTGGATAGAATCCTATCTGCCATCAGTAGAGCATACTGCGGAAAACATTATTCAATCGGATGTTCGTGCAATGGATGTTACGCCGATAACGAAACATGGCGGCAGTGTTGCGATGGTAGATATAAACGGGCGCGTTACTGCTCTTGGAGGTGCACCTTTGTTCGGAAAGCAAAAACTTACTATCAATGAGTGGACGGATTTTTTAACTGCCGTTGCAGATCCGAATGAGAAATATACCTATACCGTGGCTTATGATGAAGTCGGTGAGTTTTGGCTGGTAGTGGGTTTCCCCACCGCTGTGCGCATACAGTTTAGTTTTGCTGCAAACCCGCAATCCACCTCATTTGCGCAGTCTATCATCTTCTTTTCCTTGCTCATTCTGGCGCTGTTGTTGTTGCTGTTTGTATGCACATTGCTCTACGCGAAAAGCTCCGCAAAAATGTTCATAACCCCATTAAGACAATTGTGCGGTGCAGTAAAACGAATGACTCGAGGGAATTACAAGGAGGAAAACATGCCATACACCTTGTCCGGAGAGTTTTTGTGGCTGAAAAATGATATAGCAACATTGTCGTTCACGCTGGCATCGGAAAAGGAGCTTCGCGAACAGGTAGAAGAAGATCGAAAGCGGATGTTGCTTGATATTTCTCATGATCTTCGCAACCCGCTTGCTACCGTTATGGGCTATGCCGAAACACTATGCACAGATGATTCCTTGGATGCTGATAAAAAGAAGCGATACACACAAGTCATTTGGAAAAACAGCATTCGCGCTAATGCAAGGTTAGATGATTTATTTACTTACAGTAAACTGGAACATCCGGATTTTCAAATTTGCCCGAAGCAAAGAGATATTTGTGAATTTATGAGAGAGCAAGTTTCACTGTTTTTTGCTGATTTCGAAGAGGCAGGAATGGTTACAGACTTTTCTATTCCTGAAGCAGAGATATTATTGTCTTTTGACGAGGTGTTGCTGGCACGAACATTTTCAAATCTATTTTCCAATTGCATTCAATACAATGTAGCGGGTACGCAGTTCAAATTATTTCTTGCAAAAGAAAGTGACGGCGTAAAAATCATTTTATGTGATAATGGTATAGGAATGGAGGATTCTGTAGCGAAAACGATTTTCAACCCATTCACGCGCGGAGATCAGGCAAGAAATTCCGAGACGGGCGGCAGTGGATTAGGGCTTGCCATAGCAAAAAAAATAATAGATGCGCATGGCGGGAGCATTGAAATAGAGGCTGCGCCAAATGAAGGATGTAGATTTACGATTCATTTGAAAACTGGCAATTTAAGATAGATTTAATGCTTATTTAAGGATCAATACAGCATATGCCCCTATACTTAGAATAAAAGCAGGTATAAGGGGGCATTATGATACAGGTTATTATTTTCTTTGTTTTGTTGATTGCTGTCGCTATCGCACTTGTTACCGTTTGCATTTCGGGAGTCATATCCATTGTTAAGAAATGCCGCAAGCATCCCAAGGGAAAAAGTCTGGGAATTCTGAAAAAATCAGGCATTGCGTTGGGCGTGACGATGGTAATTATGGGTGGAATTTTTCTTTTTAGTGGACTGACAGCCCATACGCCGCCCATCTTGGATGGGCAAGGAAAGCCGCTTGAAGGCAGCATTGCGGTACTTGAACAGATCACAATAAATGGCCGTAAGGAATGGATCAGTATAAGGGGCGAAAATATGCAAACCCCGGTTTTGTTGTTTCTTGCAGGCGGCCCCGGAGGCACGCAAATGGCGGCTGTGCGCCACGATCTTTCGGAACTCGAAAAACACTTTGTTGTTGTGAATTGGGATCAACCCGGCTCAGGAAAATCCTATGATGCTGCGCCAAAAGATATGGCCCCCAATGTTTACGTAGAGGACGGCATTGCTCTCACAAATTATTTACAAGAGCGTTTTTCGCAAGATAAAATTTATCTTGTGGGCGAATCATGGGGAAGCGCACTTGCCATTTTTTTGGCTGCAGAAAAACCGGAGGCCTACCACGCAGTAGTTGGTACCGGGCAGATGGTAGACTTTTTGGAAACAGAGTTGTTAGACTATGACAAAGCGATAGATATTGCGAAGGAACGGAGTGATACGAATAAAGTAGCTAAACTTAAAGACAATGGACGTCCGCCGTATTACGGAACGGAGGTGACGTGGAAAAGTGCAGAGTATTTGAATTATCTTTCATCCTATATGGCTAGCGATCCCAACATTCAAAATGCGGGGTATAATACTTTTCGAGATATTTTCTCTGAGGAATACAGCTTGATTGATAAAATCAACTATTTACGCGGAATTATCTCGACGTTTAACCTAGTATACCCACAACTATATGACGTTGACTTGCGGACGGACTACAACAGTTTAGAAGTTCCTATCTACTTCTTCCTTGGCAGGCATGACGTGAATGCGCCCGCTTCACTAGTCGAGGAATATGTAGGTGTCTTGGATGCGCCGCACAAAGAAATTGTCTGGTTTGAGCATTCGGGACATAGCCCGTGGATCAATGAAAGTGAAAAGTTTGTGGAGGAGCTGATTCTGATTTTACAAAAATAATCGTTATATAATAATGATTTGGAATACTGTAAATATCGACAGAATAGTATATCGTATTGCTAAACGCAGAAAAGAGGTGTCGCCAATGTTACCCATTAAACGATACTTGATCAAAAATCCAGCGCTTGCAGAGTTTGCAAAATTCATCTGGTTTTTAGAGCTGGATCATGCAGAACTCCGATATAAAATGTTGCCGACAGACTGCATCGATATTGTGCTGAATCTGTCTGGCGAGATGTGGTATGAACTAGATTCAGTCAAAATAAAGGTGAGCGATTTTCATATCAATGGATTGAGAGATCGTCATAGTTATATTTGTCATACGGGCAAAATTGCCGTGTGGGGAATTTCCTTTTACGCCTTCGGATTGTACCCTTTGGTAAGAAAGTCCATAAAGGACACAAAAAACAGCATGGTAAATTTGTTTGATTTTGACGCTTCACTGGCAGAGCGGCTCAAGACTACCCTTGCCGGTGAGCACGGTTCATCAAAAGTGGCAGCAGGAATCGAGCGGGTTTTGAATGCGTATCTGCCCATCAAAGATGAGTGGTTTCAAAATATTCGATTGATTGACGGGTATTTGCAGGCTGCAAGCAATACAACGGTAGCTTCTTTTTGCAGGGAGCAAAACAGATCAGAAAAAACCTTTGAAAGAATGGTGTTGCGCTATACAGGGTATACGCCCAAAGCCTTAGCCGGTAGAAAACGATTTCAAAATACCGCCAATGAATTTGTTCAGGGGGAAGGTTGCAGCATTTCGGATATCGTCTACAAGAATGCTTATGCAGATCAGTCCCACTTTAACAGAGAGTTTTTGCGCTTTTCAGGAACAACGCCCATCGCTTTTAAGCGCGCAAAAGAAACAATAAAAGAAAATGCCAGTTACCAATACGAATAAGTGTCGATTTTGTTCAATACTTCTACTTTTTTATAGGGTACACTGAAGAAAAAACGGAGGATTTGGAACATGATGACAGAAATTGTAACAATGAAAATTACCGAAATGACGGCAAGGGATACATTCATTCAAATTGTGGATGGCCTTGAGGAAAATTACCACCGCAAGCAGGCTGGCTATGTTGACTGTGAACTGCTCTATCATGACAAGATGGACGAATGGATTATGATACAACATTGGGACAACGCGGAAAACCTGAAACGCGCGTCCAGAGAAATTTTTAAGCATCCGGCGGCAAAAGCGTTTTTGGAAGCTGTTGATCCCAAAAGCGTTACAATGCGGGTGTCTTCTCAATTAGCAAAATGGTAAGGCTGCCTTGAGATATTTATATCTCATAGCTACATTAGGTGGATTTATGAAAACAAGCAACTGGCTATTATGCCCCGTTTGCAAAAACAAGACGCGGCTGAAAATACGGGAGGATACAGAACTAAATAACTTCCCGCTCTTCTGCCCCAAGTGCAAGCAGGAAACGCTTATCGGGGTAAAACAATTAGATATAACCGTTATCAAAGAGCCGGACGCAAAGACGCAGAGCCGATAACTTGTGAGAGGAACTCACGGTTATCGGCTTATTTATTTGCAGGGATTATTCTGCCCGGTTTTCCAGTAAGGCATTTACAGTTGCGCGTATGATCTTGATAGAACGCTCATCACAACTATAAAGCATATGTATAAGGTCTTCTATCTGGGAATCTTTAGACTGCTTCTCCGGATAGAAGATCAAATCTGCGGATATGGACAGCTCTCTTACGAGCTTACTCAAGATATCAAAGCTTGGCTTTTGATTTTCGTTTTCTATGCGGTATAAGTACCGCTCTGTAATATCCAATCTGTTTGCCAAAGCGGTAGCAGTTATCCCTGCGCGTTGGCGGGCAGTTTTGATTACATTACCTAATATGTCAGTATCTATCTGTACCATCGGTTCACCCCCGTGATTATATTTTACAGAATTATGTTGTCTGTATATAATGGCTCAATAATTCTAAAATAGATGAACTGACAGTGCACATAATATTGATCAACATACCTCGCCCAAGAAAAAAAACGAAATTATGGCGGGGTAATTTGCTATGCTCCCCCATTCTACGTTTTTGGAAAGGGGCGTTTTTATGTCGAACATTATCTGTATCCTTAGCCCTTAGGACACATTTCCCTTAATTCCTCACGATCAAAAAAAGCAATGCTGCGTTAGAGGCACATTGCGGTCTTTTTACTGAACTATTAATTCATATAAATACTGAACATTACTCCTGCGTGTTTATGTTTTGGCTTTTGCCGGTGTGTAAACATGCTTTTTTGTTACCTAAAATTCGCTCCCCGCCTGCACTCCTTTTTTCAAAAAACTTGAGAAAGGAGGAAAACGGTATGAAGCGATATATATGGCTTTGTGGTGAGCATATTCCGGTTACGCAGGAAGTTTATGAGGCGTATTACCGGCCGCAGTGGCGAGAGATGAAACAGCGCGTTGCTCGGCTGTGGCGGGAAACATCACTTGAGAATATGCCTGATGATTTAGAGCATATAATGCTTCCATCGGCAGAGGAAGTGTTCATAAATGAGTATTGTGCGCAGGGGTTGCATCAAGCCTTGCGTATGCTTTCGGACAATGAGTATAGCCTCATTACAAAAATATATTTTCAAGACTGTTCGGAACGCTCGCTTGCCAAAGAGCTTGGCATATCTCAAATGGCCATCAACAAACGCAAACACCAAATCTTGAAAAAACTTAAAAAATTGTTGAAGTAATTTCATAGAATTGGTTTTCAAAGTGCCCCTTCATTTCAGAAGTAAGTGAAGGGGTATTTTTGTTCCCGCTTCAATGTTCCTTGAAAACAGAATATCAGCGGTACGGGAAAACGTTCGGGAGGACGAGCGAAGCCCTGTGTGAGCGCCAAGACTCTGCAGCAATGCAGACGAGCGAACAATCCACAGGCAAGCGGACATTGGCACGTCCGTCGCCACGACTCCATGCCCGAATGCATAATGAGACACTCATCGTTAGCCTGCACGTAAGACAGGCGGTGCTATTTTTGTGTGGGAAGCAGAACCCCGCAAGAAGCCCGTGAACAGCTTAGCCAAAGCCAACCTGTACCGTTCCCTGAGTCGGGGAGTTGAGTAAATACCGACTGCAAAAAATGTAAAATAAACGGCACAGATGCCGGATCAAGCACGGTTTTGAAAAAGACCGTGCCTATGCGGTATTTGAACGCAATCATAGTTTTGGAGGTCGGGAAATGATCAATACACAAAATGAAATACGATACAGGATTGCATACGGGATGTTGAAAAAGCTGTGGGAATTAGGACTGCTTACGGCGGAGGAGCTGGATATCGCCCATGGCGCAATTGCGGATCGCTACCGCCCGATTGCTGTTCGCCGATTCCGGTAGATATGAGAACGACTATGTGGTAATGTGTGTTGCTGACAGGAGGTGGCATTGTGGGCGAAGTTATCAAAATCGAAGCAACCAAACAGCAGGATGCAAAACTGAAAGTGGCTGCGTATTGCAGGGTAAGCAGTCGTTCGGAAGAACAACTGCACTCCTATGCCGCGCAGGTGCAATATTACAGAAAATACATCGCCAGGCAAGCGGACTGGCAGTTTGTGGACATTTACGCAGACGAGGGAATCACGGGCACAAGCGCCAAAAAACGAGAAGAATTTCAACGTCTGCTGCATGACTGTCAAATGGGCAGAATAGATAAAGTGCTGGTAAAATCGGTATCGCGCTTTGCTCGAAACGCGTACGATTGCCTAAAGGCAATTCGCGAGTTGAAAGAAAACGGCGTGTCTGTATACTTTGAGGAGCAGAACATTGACACGCTAGCTATGGGACCGGAATTTTTTGTGGCGATCCACAGCACCCTTGCCCAGAGAGACAGCGAATCCATATCCGGGAATATGCAGTGGAGCTACCAAAAGCGGATGGAAAACGGGAATTTCATTACCTGCAAAGCGCCTTTCGGGTACAAGATCGTGGAGAGAAGCAAACTGCTGATTGATGAGGAATGTGCAGAAATCGTGCGGTTTGTGTTTGATCGCTATCTGAACGGCATGGCGATCAGCGACATTGCCGACGCAATCATCGCTATGGGCATCCCGACACGAGGCGGCGTTCCATACTGGCAATACTCTACCATATTATATATGCTGCGCAACGAGAAATATGCGGGCGACGCGCTGGTGCAAAAAACTTGCGTCACCAATACGTTTCCACAAAGAAAAGTGCCCAACAAAGGGCAGCGTCAGCAATATTATATTACGAATTCCCACCCCGCAATCATACCCAAAGAACAATTTGAACAGGTACAGGCAATGCTCAACCGGCGGCGCGTTTCCTACGAACCATCGCAGGAGCACCTGTTCAGCCGAAAAATACGATGCGCATACTGTAATACTGTTTTTCGGAAAAAAGCATCGCAAAACGGGCACGTCGCTTGGTCATGCAGAAAGGCAGATGTGCAAAAATGCCGTATGAAGCGTATCAGCGAAGCGGAACTTGAAGACGCTTTTTTAAAGATGATCAACAAGCTACTCCGTCACTACGATACTGTGCTTGAACCTGTAAAACAAAGAATCATGAATTTGCAGCGGATCACGCCACAGCTTCCCGAAGCTACGGAAATCAGCAGCAAGCTGAATACGCTTGCCGAACAGCAATACACCTTGAGCAGATTGCAGACAAAGGGATTGCTGCTGCCGGAAGAATACGCCCAAAGATCCGCAGAGAATTCCGGCAAAATACTGACGCTCAAACAACGGCGGACGCGATTGATACAGGCAGAGGAAGCGAGTTACGCGGAGGATACTCTTGCGGTGATCACCGCGATACGCGATATCGGCAAAGAATTGCTGACTGATTTTAACAAGAGCATCTTTGAGGAAATCGTGGAGGTTACCATCGCCTCGGAGAAAAGCCTTGTTTTTAAGCTATATGGCGGATTGGGATTTGCGGAGCCGAGGGAGAACAAGCGATGAACAGATATGTGTGTTATGGTTATCGGATCGCCAACGGAGAATACGCCGCAGATCATGCGGAGGCGCAAATCATACAACGCATATTTTCTGCATATTTAAAGGGAAATTCCTTCCTTGAGATCGCCAGAGATTTGAACGACAAAGGGATTTACTATAACAGGGATGGCGGGCACTGGAACAAAAACAATGTTTCGCGAGTGCTGGCAAACAGGCGATATATTGGCGAAAACGGCTACCCTGTAATCGTAGATACTGCTGCCTTTGAACAGGCGCAGGTTATACGCAGCCAACGGACCCGCTGCGCACGAAAAACGACAGACGAAGCGCTGTGGAAGCGGTTTGTTTGCGGCGGATGCGGTCACGCCCTAAAGCGATACGGCGGCGACAACAACAAAGAGATCCGGACATATTTTCGCTGCAGGTACTGCGGTACGCACACTGCTATGCCGACGGCGGAGCTGATTGACCTTGTGCTCGACGCAATAAACAACACGTCCGTTACAAACGATGAGACACAGAAATACGTGCAATCTGTCCATGCAATGCGGGCTTGGAATGAAGCGGATCGTTGGCTCGAAGC
>CAZBSH010000054.1:0-14535 GCA_964494645.1 uncultured Christensenella sp.
AGCCACTGCCGTGACTGTACGACATGCCCCAAAAACGGGAAATGCCGCTTGCAGGAGCTGGCGCTTCGGTTTGGCATCGACAGCGTACGTTTTGAAAACACCAAGAAGGAAACAAAGATAGACGACTCTGCGTTGTCCATCATCCGTGACGAATCCAAGTGTATCCTTTGCGGCGATTGTGTGCGCATGTGTTCGGAGATACAAAATGTAGGCGCGATTGATTTTGCGCATCGCGGTTCTAATATGACGGTCTCAACCGCATGGGGCAAGCCGCTTGCGGAAACGAACTGCGTCAACTGCGGTCAGTGCGCGTCGGTGTGTCCGACGGGCGCGATCGTTATCCGCAACTGTACGCAGAAGTTCTGGGATGCGTTATATGATGACACAAAGCGTGTAGTCGTTCAGTTTGCGCCGGCGGTACGTGTTGCGCTGGGCGATGAATTTGGTTTGCCGCAAGGAACGAATGTTGCGGGTAAGATTGTCGGCGCGCTGCGGAAGATGGGCGTGGACGAGGTATATGATACGACAATGGGCGCAGACCTCACAGTTATGGAAGAATCCAAAGAGTTTTTGAAGAAATACAAAGAGGGAGCGAAGCTGCCGCTGTTTACGTCGTGCTGTCCCGCATGGGTCAAATATGCGGAAAATACACACCCGGAGCTGATCGGGCAGGTCTCTACCTGTAAATCGCCCATGCAGATATTTTCGGCGGTCATCAAGGAGCATTTTGAGCAGGTAAAGGAAGTGGACGGCAAGGAAACGGTGGTATTTGCGATCATGCCGTGTACGGCGAAAAAGGATGAGCAGGTTCGTCCGGAATTTATCCACGAGGATGGATCGCGGGATACGGACGGCGTGATTACGACGCAGGAGTTTGCCAGCATATTAAAGCAGGCGGGTATTGTGTTTGAGGATATCGAGCCGGAAGCGGCGGATATGCCGTTTGGTATCACGTCGGGCGCAGGCGTTATTTTCGGTGTGACAGGCGGTGTGGCAGAGGCGGTCATTCGCCGCGTGGTGGATGACAAGAGCAATAATATGCTGCACAACATCGCTTATACGGGCGTGCGCGGGCTTGACGGCACAAAAGAAGCAAACATTCCCTATGGCGACAAGCGCGTTAAGATCGCGGTCGTCAATGGTCTTGCAAACGCGGAACAGCTGATTGGGAAAATCAAGAGCGGCGAGGCACAGTACGATTTTGTGGAGGTCATGGCGTGTCCGGGCGGGTGTATCGCCGGCGCGGGACAACCGTTTGCGCGGCAGGAAGGCAAGGAGGAACGCTCAAGAGGGTTATATGACGCGGACAAGCTTTGTCAGGTCAAGCGTTCGGAGGAAAATCCGGTCATGATGTCCTTGTACAGCGGGATTTTAAAGAACAAAGTCCATGAGCTTTTGCACGTGGATTATAATAAAGGGGAGGACAAGGAATCATGATGACAATTAGCGTATGTATCGGGAGTGCTTGCCACTTGAAGGGAAGCTACAATGTGGTGAGCGAGTTGCAGGAGATGATCGAGGAAAAGGGGCTGGGCGACGAGGTAGAGCTTACGGGCGTATTTTGTTTGGGACATTGTACGGACGCGGTGTCTGTACAGGTCGGCGAAGAGATTTTTTCCGTCAACTCGGACAACGTCGGTGATTTCTTCAACAATCAGGTGCTCGCCAAAATGTGAAGCGCGGCGCGGGAAGCTTTGTTCGGTTGCTTGAGCAAGCAGGTTGGTAACGTATACCGGGCACAGTCTCAATCTAAGCGCAAATACTTGCTGCCGTCGTGGCAGCGCTAACGCATCGTCGGCACACGTCGAACCCAAAAGAGGTAGAAAATGAGTATCATCCAGTTCAAAGAAGCGAATTGTAAAAACTGTTATAAATGTATCAGGAGCTGCGAGGTGAAATCCATCGCCTTTAAAAACGAGCAGGCTGAGATCACAGAAAAAGAGTGTATTTTGTGTGGTCATTGTTTTCTTGTGTGTCCGCAAAACGCAAAATCCATTAACTCTAATCTGGATAAAGTGAAAGGCTATATCAAAAACGGCGAAAAGGTTTATGTGTCCGTTGCGCCGTCTTTTGCGAGCTGCTATGCGGACGCCACGCTCCCCAAAATTTCCGCTGCCTTAAAAAAGCTGGGCTTTGCGGGCGTGGAGGAAACGTCCATCGGCGCGGCACAGGTGAGCCATCGCTTTGAAGAGCTGATGAAGGAGCATAAGATGGCAAATATCATCACCACCTGTTGCCCTACGCTTGTGCTGCTGGTGGAGAAATATTATCCGGAGCTGATCAAGTATCTGGCGCCTGTTGCCGCCCCCATGACGGTGCACGGCAAAATGATGAAGGAAGTGTATGGCAGCCGCATCAAAACAGTTTTTATCGGTCCGTGCATCTCGAAAATGCATGAAGCGGGAGAGAAAAAAGGCGGCGGCGCGATCGACGCGGTGCTGCTGTTTGACGAAGTGATGGACTGGCTCACGGAAGAGGGCGTGGACTTAGAGCAAGAGGATGAGGATGTACGTGAGATGAAAGCCACGATCAATCGCCTGTATCCTATTCCCGGCGGTATCATTCAGACGCTTGATAAACAGGTGCGTTCCGCTTATAAATGTGTCGGTGTAGATGGTATTGACCGTTGCGCAGAGATACTCGATTCTTTGCGGGACGGAAAGATCACGGATTATTTTCTGGAGATGAATGCGTGCCCGGGCAGCTGTCTTGGCGGACCGGGGCTTAAGGAATGCAGTCCGGCGTACCTGCTTTCCAAAGACAATACGCTCAGCTATGTCAAAAACCGCAAGGCGAAGCAAGCGCCTGTTTCCGAAGATACGCGGCTTGATTTTTCGTGGCAGTACGAAAGCCGCGTACCCAAGCGGCACGAACCCACTGAGGAAGAGATACAGCAGGTGTTTTTGCGTATGGGTAAAACAAGCGACGACAAAATACTCAATTGCGGCGGATGCGGTTATTCCACCTGCCGCGACAAAGCGGTTGCCGTACTGCAAGGCAAGGCGGATATGCGTATGTGCCTGCCTTTTATGCGCGAGAAAGCGGAGAGTATTTCGAATGTCGTGATGGACAACACGCCTAACGCCATCGTGATTTTAGACAGTGATTTCAATTTGATGGAATACAACAGTGCGGCGGCGGCGCTTTTCCGCCTGAACGAGAAAAACTATGTGGGTCGCCCGATCTCAATGATCATTGATTGCGATGACATCGACGAGGTCAGGGACACGGGTGAAAATATTTTTGACCGCAAGGTGTATTATAAGGACTTGGATATCACGGTAGAGCAGTCTACGATCTTCATCAAAGAAAATTCGATGTATTTGCTGCTTGTCAAAGATATTACGGAAGACGAGCACCAGCAAAAGAAGATGAGCGAGATGCGCGCGGAAACGGTAGACGTTACGCAAAAGGTCATTGATAAGCAGATGCGCGTCGCGCAGGAGATCGCAAGCCTGCTGGGAGAGACGACGGCGGAAACAAAGATCGCGCTTACCAATCTCAAAAAATATATTCAGGAGTCCGAAGATGAGCGTATTTATTGAGACGAGCAACGACAGCCTGTTCAAATACGGTGAAGAGCTGTGCGGCGATAAGGTGGAGATCGTGCGCAAGGGCGACGTGGTGACGATCGTTCTTGCCGACGGTCTTGGGAGCGGGGTAAAGGCTAATATTTTGTCTACGCTAACCTCAAAGATTGCGGCGACAATGCTTGCGGACGGTGCGGATATCTATGAAACGGTGGAAACGGTCGCGTCCACGCTGCCGGTGTGCAATGTACGTGGGCTTGCTTACTGTACCTTTACCATCCTGCGCGTAAACAAGCAGGGACAGGCGCACCTTGTGGAGTTTGATAATCCGCAGGTGATCCTCGTGCGCAACGGCAAGGAAGTCGCCATCAAAAAGGAAGAGATCGAGATTGGCGACAAGAAAATACTGGAAAGCCATTTCGAAATGAAGGAAGGCGATATGTGTATCGCTTTTTCGGACGGGGCGATCCATGCGGGCGTGGGACAACTGTTAAACTTTGGGTGGCAGCGCGACAACATTGTGGAATATGCGTGCCGCGCGTATAGCAAGGATATGCCCGCCCGTTCCATGACAAAGCTTTTGCTTTCGGCTTGCGATTCGCTATACGACGAAAAACCGGGCGACGATACGACGTTCGTCACAACGAAAATACGCAGGTCGCGCCCCGCGCATATTATGGTGGGACCGCCGGTAGATGGCGCGCGCGATGAAGAAATCGTGGGAAGGCTGCTTGGCGTAGATGGTTTTAAGATCGTATGCGGCGGTACGACCTCGCAGATCGTGAGCCGTGTTTCCGGCAGGGATCTGGCAGTCAAGATCGACTACAAAGATCCGGACGTGCCGCCCGTAGGTCTGATCGATGGGATCGATCTTGTGACGGAGGGCGTTGTTACGCTTGCAAAGACAATGGAGATCATGAAAAAATATATGTCGTCTGCGAGCGATATGGACGATATCTTCAATCTATACAAAAATGACGGTGCGTCCCGTTTGGCGAAAATATTGCTGGAGGATTGTACGCGCGCACATTTTATTGTGGGCAGGGCGGCAAACCCCGCGCATCAAAACCCTGATTTGCCCATTGATCTGAATTTGAAACTGCGTCTGGTAAAGGATATCGCGCATACTATGCGCGCAATGGGAAAAGACGTGGAAATCGAGTATTGCTGAATGGTAATCAAAACGATCGTACTACAGATACATAAGCCGACCACGGAAAAAAAGAAGATCATGGATCGCGCGATCCGCAATTATAACGAGGCGATGGGTTATATGCTTGCCCATACCAAAAGCAATATTCCGGATATTGTGGACGAAATGCACAGCGGTGGCAGTTTTTTGTCGCGGCGCATCACTGCGCTGCTGTCAAAAGAGCTGATGGATGCGCTCAACGTATTCCATGTACAGCCTTTTAAGGATTCTTTAAAACTTGATTACGCCATGATGATGATCGCGTGGATCGCTCTCAAACGTTCGCAAAAAAACGCGCGTTATCCGCGCCTTGTGCGCAATAACGATGCGTTCGATCAAGCGTTTGAAGAGTTGCTTTTCAGTTATGGCGAAGGGAAGATCAGCAGGCGCAGTTTAAGTGCGCAGGTCGGAAAGCTTTATGACGGGCTGCATCTGAAAAAGCCGATCCTGTTTGGGCGCTATGCGTCCGGCAGGGATTACTGCCTGCTGCATGACGAGCAAAAGGACAGATTTTATGCAAAGCTTTACCTGATGAACGTCAAAGATGAAGGACGCCGCGGCGGGATTACGCGCGGCGCGACGCGTTTGCGTTATGTGCAAAAGGACGGGGGATATCTGGCGGAGGACAACAAGCATGAGCGTTATTTGGTATTACCGCTTTCGTTTGGCGCAGAGCAGAAAAAGGTTCTGATGCAAGGGCTTGCCGATCCGTCGGTATTCAAGACGGCGCGGTTGAAGGAAAAAAACGGAAAATATTATCTGATGGTGAATGTTGCGACGCCCGCGGCACAAGGCACGCCGGAAGAAACGTTCCTTGGGATCACCCGCAGCTTAACGTCTGCGGCGCGTTATACGGTGGTGGATAAAGAAGGAGAGCCAATCGCGAAATATACGGCGGATATGCCTATTCCACCCGCTAAGAATGATTTCCATATCGCGGCAAAACAAATCGTGGCGGTGGCGCAGCGGTATAAAAGCAAGATCGTCAGCTATCATCTAGGTCAGATGGGCGATCAGTTGTCGCGGGATAAAAGCCTCGCCCGCCTTACGGCAGGGCAGTTCAATAAGCTGATGGCGATGGTTGCCTATAAGGCAGAAATCAACGGGCTTTCTAAGCCGGTGACCGTGAGTCCGCGCGGCTTGTTTTATACCTGCCCGCGGTGCGGGGTCAATACGCTTAAAAATCGCTTTATGGACGACAAATTTTTATGCGTCAAATGCGGCTATGCGGCACAGCTTGAGCAAGTGGGAACGCTTAACACGGCGCGCAGGCTACAGAAATATGGCGATAGCCTGCTGCCTTTTGAGGCAAGCGTGGCGCGCGGGCGCATCACGTTTGTAAATCGGATACTTGATATCCGCTACGAGACGGAGTATACGCGGGAAGCGATTGATGGATTTTACGAATACGTGGGAGAGCTTGCGAAAAAATGGAGGACAAATGGAAACGTTCCCGTTCGCGCAGGCGCAAAAAAGATCAGTTATTATAAGAAGTTTATCGGCATTACGAATCCGCGGGAAGAGATCGCGATCGTAGATGTGAAATAAAACCATATACGACGCAGTTTGCTGTCGCGTCGTCACGCTGAAAAATTGCCTTTTGACATTTTTCGGGTGAACATCCGCCGAGCGGAGCGCTAACGCGTAAAAGTGCAGCTATCTGAGAAAAAGACGCGGTACCTTTTGGTCCGCGTCTTTTGACGTTAAAAAGCAAAACGACAGGGTTATATTATATAAATGTGATCGAGTAAGGAATATATAAATGGCTACTTGAAGGCTTTTTTTTGAAAAAGAGACAGGAAAAACAGTGAGACATATCGAATAGTCATAAGAGAAAGTTTTTTTTTATTTCGGAATATTTCTTTGTGACCGGGCATATATTATAAGTAGGGGTATATGATGGGGAATAAAAGGAAATGGAAGTTGAAAAATGTCAACACGCTTTTGGTGTTGACTGTTATTATCATTTCTGTTGGCGTGTGCGCTTTTGCGGGCATGACGATTATTAATACCGATAATCTCGCACAATATACCAATGAAATTTATCAGCAGCCATACGCGGTCTATGAAGCGGCATGGAAAATGCGTATGCAAATTTTGTATGCGCGTAATACCATGCTCAATATGCTGACGGATGATCGTTTTTTTGATGATCGAAAAGAGAATCTCGATCGAATGTATGAAAATCGCAAGCTGCAGCCCTTTATAGAGCGTACTCTTGTGGAAAAATATCCGGGAGACCCGAAGACAATCACTACGCTGATCAATGATTTCAGTATGCTGCGTTCCTTGCACGATTATTGCATAGAGCTGATCTATCAGGGAAAGACGAACGAAGCAAGGGCGATCCTTTACGGGGAAACCTACCCGATCTATCAGGAGGCGGAAAAGTTGATTGCGCAGGTGATCGACGAGTCGCGGCAGGATATCGCAGATTATGTAGACCAGACAATGCAGGTAAATGATCGTACGAATTTTATGGCGCTGGTATGGGGCAGCGGTCTTATCTTGCTGACGCTGCTGCTTTCCATTGTGAGTGTGCGCACCATTTCCAAACGCAACGAGGATATTTATCACAACGATATGCTTTTTAAAATCATATCGGAAAACGTGGACGATGTGTTTATGATATATGATTGCATTGACGAAAAGGTCGAGTTTATCAGCGAAAATGCCGAACGGATCCTGGGGTTGCCCGTTGAGGAATACAAGCGGAATATGTGGATCGCTCGGTCGTATTTCAGCGATGAAGAGTTTGAAAAGGTTCGCCGTGAGCAGGAACGCGTCGGGGACGGAGAGGTCGTGGAGTACGATTATTTCATGCGCGACCCACAAACAGGAATTGAAAAAGAAATGCATACAAGGCTGTATCCTATCATGGAAAACGGCAACATTGTAAAGCATGTGTTTGTAACGAGGGATATGACTGCGGAAAAGGCGTCAAAGAGGATGTTAGAGGCTGCTGTGGATGTGGCGCAAAGCGCCAACGAGGCAAAGCGGCAATTTTTGTCGCGCATGAGCCATGAGATACGTACGCCCTTAAATACGATCATTGGGCTGATAGAGGTCATGAAAAACACCTGTAAGATCGAGAAAAAACCGAGTACAGACTTAAAGAAGATTAATATTGCGGCGCAGCATTTGTTGGAACTTGTCAATGATTTGTTGGACATGTCTAAAATTGAGAGCGGCAAGATGGAGTTTGAAGAGCGCGAGTTTAGCTTAAACGTTATGCTGTCAGAGATCGCGGCGATCATGGAGCCGAAGGTGGAAGAAAAGAACCAGGTCTTTGATGTGATGCTGCGCGATGTGGTAAATGATCGCTTTGTGGGAGCGGAGCTTCGTATTCGGCAGGTGCTCCTCAATTTTATTTCCAATGCTGTCAAATTTACGCCTGAGGGTGGACAAATCAAGGTAAAGATTCGTCAGATCGCGCAGCGCGGCGACGAGGCGTGCCTAAGCTTTTCGGTCAAGGATACAGGCATTGGCATGAGCAAAGAATTTATGAACAGAATATTTCTTCCTTTTGAGCAGGAGAAAGCTGAAATATCACACAGATATGGCGGTACAGGTCTTGGAATGGCGCTTTCGAACTCTTTTGTGGAAACCATGGGCGGAGCGATTGATGTGCAGAGCGAAGAAGGAAAAGGGAGTACGTTCGCTTTTTCCTTGTGGCTCAGGTTTGCAGACGCGCCCGTTGGTGGAACGATGCTGGAAACCTTCAAAGATCTGCGCGTGCTTTTGGTGGATGACGAAGGGGAAATGCGTGACCATCTCAAGTTGATCTGTGAGCAGCTTGGGATAGCTTCGGAGGTAGCGGAATCAGGAGCGGAGGCTGTACACACGATCAAAAACGCGCCACAGCCGTTTGACATTGCGTTTGTTGATTTGTATATGCCTGACGTAGACGGCATTCGAACGACACAATGGATTAAAAATGAAGCGAAAAATGATATTTTTGTTGTGCTGATGTCGGCGTATGATTATAAGCGGGTAGAGCAGGAAGCGCGTGACGCCGGCGTGGATGCTTTTTTGACAAAGCCGGTTTTGCGGGAATCTATGTATCAGATCATAGACGAACTTAAAGGAGAGGGAGCCGGAAAACAAGAAGAAAACGAGCAGGAGTTTGATTTTAGCGGAAAGCGTATGCTGCTGGTGGACGACAGCGAAATTAACAGAGAGATCGGGCAGGCGCTGAGTGAGCATGTCGGGTTTGCGGTGGAAACGGCGGAAAACGGAAAGCAGGCGCTTGAAAAATACCTGCAAGCAAAGCCGGGATACTATGATGTGATCATGATGGATGTGCAAATGCCCGTTATGAACGGCTACGAGGCGACACAAGCGATCCGCGCAAGCGGCAGAGCGGACGCGAAAGAGATCGTGATCCTTGCGATGACGGCAAACAGCTTCAAAGAAGATGTTGCGCAGTCCATCAAAAATGGAATGAACGCGCATGTCGCAAAACCGATTGACGCAAAGGTTGTCTTTGATATATTGAAGGACTATTTGTTATAATGAAGAGAAAACGGACAGGTAAGGGGGACAGCGCATGACGTTTGAGGAAGCGGTGCAGCAATATGACGGAAGTGAAATTGATTTTAAGAATTCGCTCACTCGGATGTGTAACAACGGGCAGCTCTATTCGAAATTTCTGCATAAATTTTTGACAGATGGAACATACCGCGATTTTTGTGAAGCATACGAGCAGAAGGACATGGATCGGATGTTGCATACTGCGCACACATTAAAAGGGTTGAGCGGAAACCTGGGGCTTAGCAGAGTATACGAACACAGCGCGCGCATTGTAGAGCAAATCAGGAACGGGGAAACGGATATTGACTCGCGACCGCTTGATGAAGCGTACGGCGATATCATAGAGATCATAAAAAACTTGGAGTAGGGGGAAGGATATGGCTAACAGAATATTGATCGTCGATGATATTGAGATCAATCGGGAGATGCTTGCAGAGCTTCTGGGAAACGAGTACGACGTCCTACTCGCGGATGGAGGCAGGCAGGCAATCGAGCTGTTGGATCAGAACAGAAAAGAGATATCAATGGTGCTTCTTGACGTGATCATGCCTGAGGTGAGCGGATATGACGTACTTCGCTATATGGGGTTTCATGATATGCTGCGTGATATCCCGGTGATGCTGATTACGGCGGAAGGCTCCGACGAAATGGAAGAAAAAGGATTATCGATGGGAGCGGTCGATTATATCCGCAAGCCGTTTGCGCCGGACATTGTACGTCGTCGCGCGCGTACGCTGATTGATCTTTACAAATACCAAAACCGTTTGGAAGACGCGGTGGAAGAAAAAACCGAAGCACTTTCGGATATCAATGAAATGATCGTGGCGGTGCTGACTTCCGTCATGGAGACCAAGACGATGGAGACAAAAGAGCATATTCAGCGCATCAGATTATATACGAAAGAAATCTTAAGGTATATCTATGAGTATTATGACGACAATTATGACCTGACGCCG
The DNA here is from genome assembly GCA_964494645.1 of uncultured Christensenella sp. Lineage (GTDB taxonomy): Bacteria > Bacillota > Clostridia > Christensenellales > Christensenellaceae > Christensenella. The sequence continues at coordinate 10,212 of CAZBSH010000054.1, forward strand.
CAGAAGATCGAGATGATGGGCATGGCATCTATCTTGCATGATGTAGGAGAATTGATGCTGCCGGAGGCGATCGTCAACAAGCGGGAAAAACTGTCTCCGGAAGAACATGCTGTTTTTATGACGCATACGACAAAAGGCTGTCGGCTGATCGAGCCGCTCCAAAATTTGGAAAATGAGTTTTATGCAAACTATTGCTATAATATCTGTCGTTATCATCACGAGCGATGGGACGGCAGCGGATATCCGGACAAGCTGTCAGGAGACAACATTCCGGTCTGTGCGCAGGCGGTTGCGCTCGCGCATAAATATGACGAGTTGATGTGCAAATACGGCGGCGGTCATGATCAAGCGGTTCATGCGCTGCAAACGCAGGAGGCGCAGCGTTTTTCGCCGGTTATGACGGAGACGCTTAAGCTGGTGGGCGAAAATTGCCGCAATATTTACGAAAGCAACAGGGAAAAATCATAAAAAAATGATGAAACAGACCCGGTGCAAAATGTGCAGGGTCTGTTTTTATAATTGTTGTAATACCTGATCAAAAAAATATATTTTCCACTTCCAATTTTAGAAGAAATGGGATATGATAGAAACAATCATAACAGAATCGCTATAAAAGGGTGATTTTTGATTATTTGCAGAAGCGGAGGAATCATTTTTGAGGAACGTTTTATTAGATTTATTGGATCGGATGCTCGAACTTGTATATGTTTCGGATGTGGAAACGCATGAACTCCTATATATCAATACAGAAGGCAGAAAAAAATTCGGGATCGACGACCTAAAGGGAAAAAAATGTTATAAGGCATTGCAGGGGCTAGATGAGCCATGTCCCTTTTGTACCAACGATAAATTATGTGAAGAAAGCGTATATACGTGGGAGTTTACCAACGAGCTGGTTGGCAGGCATTTCCTTTTGAAAGATAAACTTGTAGATTGGAACGGTCGGACAGCGCGCATGGAGATCGCTACCGACATTACGGAAACGGAACAGGAAAAGATTGCCCTGAAAAATGCGTTGCAGGCTGAAATGGTGATACAGGAATGTGTACACCGGTTGTATGAAACAGAAGACCTGAGCGAAGCAATCAGCTTTGTATTGAGTAAGATCGGAAGTTTCCTTAAGGCGAGCAGAGCATATGTGTTTGAGATCCATGGCGGCAAGATGTATAACACATACGAATGGTGCGCGACGGGTGTTACGCCGGAAATTGAGAAGCTGCAAGAGCTGGATATTTCAATCATTGACCGTTGGCGCAAACATTTCGACCGTTGTGAGTGTGTACTTGTTGAGGATATAGAAAAGATCAAAGAACAAAATCCGGACGAGTATGAAATCCTTACCATGCAGGGGATCAAGAGCCTTGTGACAGCGCCGCTTGAACAGGATGGCAAATTAATCGGTTATTTTGGCGTTGATAATCCGCCTGTCGATAAAATGCGTAATATCGTACCGCTGTTCCATACGCTGCGGTACTTCCTGATGTCCACGATCCGCAGGATCGAGGACGAAAGGCTGTTGACACGATTAAGCTTTGAGGATATGCTGACGGGCTTTTACAATCGCAATCGCTATATGCAGGATCTTGTCGCGTTTAATAACGAAACGGAAATAGGCATTGCATACATCGATGTGAACGGGCTGAAAAATTTGAATGACGAATTCGGGCATTCATATGGGGATAAAGTTCTCATAGAATGTGCGCGTATCATCGAAAAAGTATTTGTGGACGGCAATTTTTACCGGATCGGCGGGGATGAGTTTATCGTCATTTGCAGGAATGTTTCAAAAGAGCATTTTTACGAGAACATCCGCGCGCTTAAGAACCAGTTTGCGCTCAGCGAGAGCTGTCAGGCGGCGATCGGCTATCAATGGGCGGAAAAAGCAGGAGACTTGCAACGTCTGATCTACACGGCGGACGCGATGATGTATGAAGATAAAAAGCAATTTTATCGCAAGACGATTTCAAGTGACCGCTACCGTCATTACAATGACGATGTTCTTGGATTGACAAAGCCCTCTGTATTGAAGGGCATGATTGATGAAGGGCGTTTTAAGGTGTATTTGCAGCCAAAGGTTTCGTTTGTCGATCGTTCTCTTATCGGTGCGGAGGCGTTGGTGCGCTATCGGGTAGAGGAGGACGTTGTGTTGGCTCCCGGACAGTTTTTGCCTGTGCTCGAAGATGCAAAGATGATTGGGCAGCTCGATTTTTATGTGTTTGAATATACGTGCAAAAAGATCGCGGAATGGATCGGGCTTGGGAAGAAGATCGTGCCGATCTCTGTGAACTTCTCACGGTATACGCTTGTGGAAAAGGATTTTTTAAGCCGCTTGAATGCGATATGTGACAGGTATGCGATTGACAAGAAACTGGTAGAGATCGAGATCACTGAAAGCGTAAAGGGAACGGAAGGCATTGATATGATACGCTTGATCGATCAGATCAAAGAAGAGGGATTCGTCATTTCCATCGATGATTTCGGCGTGAATTACGCAAATCTCTCGTTGTTCACGTCCATTGATTTCGATGTATTGAAGATTGATAAAAGTCTTGCGGAAAATGTGGAGCACAATCGCAAAGCGCAGATGGTCATTGAGTCTATTGCGGGAATATGCCGTAAGATGGATATCCGTATGGTGGTGGAGGGCGTAGAAACAGAAGATCAGTTCAAAATATTGAGCACGATCGGCTGTGAGCAAGCGCAGGGATATTTGTTCAGCCGTCCTATGCCCATCGAAGAATACGAAGAAAAATATATTTGAGAACGATTGCGTGTAATCAAAAAAGGCTGCCATGGCAGCCTTTTTTGATATCTTGAAAATTAAGATTTTTGCTGTTCCGGTGTCTTTTTGAGTGCAACCGCCATCAAGATCAGCCCTAAGAATGCGCCCGCCGCAGCAATCAAAAACGCAGGGGTCATCAAGTTGATATCCTGCGCGGCAATATCCTTGAAATAACCGGCGATGTAGGAGGAGATGATCGCGCCCGCGCCAAAGCCAAGCAATACGAGTCCGTAGTTGGTGGCCATGTTTTTTGGACCAAACAGGTCTGCGGTGAGAGCCGGAAACGTACCGAGTATGCCGCCGTAAAAGAAGCCGATTATACCGATGATCGCATATACCAAATATCCTCCCGCAAATCCGACGCACAAAGAAGCGGCGCCGGATCCGGCGAGAATGATGAACATCGTGAGCCGTCTGCCGATCTTATCAGAGATCATTCCCCAGAAGAGTCTGCCCATCGAATTACATACGGAGATGATGAGAACGCCGATGGTGGCTGTCTCGGCAAGCCCTTTGGCGGTAGCGATGGGCTTTGCAAAACCGATCATCATCAGTCCGCCCATACAGGCAAACATCATGGTAAACGTAATCAGGTAAAAGCGCCTGTTTTTCAGCACCTGTTTTGGGGTGAGGTTTGTTACCGGCGCGGCGGTAACAGACTGTTTTCCCGCCAATGCGTAGTCTTTGGGAGGCATTTTTAAAAAGAGACCGCCAACCGTACATACAGCAAGGAAAATAATACTTAGAACCATGAAGGTCTTCAGCTCTCCGACTTCCACGCCGCCAAACGTACGGATCAAGTTTTCGATGATGGGCGTAAAAAGCACACCGCCAAAACCGAGGGCGGACACGATGAGACCGGAGACCAGTCCTTTTTTATCGGGGAACCACATCTGTGCGCAGGAGATCGTCGTGGAATAAGAAAAGCCCATTCCAAGACCACCCATCACGCCGTATGTAAGCCACAAAAGATAGGGTGCTTGCGGCGTTACGAAAGAAGCGAGGAAAAAGCCCACGCTTAGGATAACGCCCCCCGTAATCACGACAGCGCGTACGGAAAATCTGTCCGCAAGTTTCCCGCCGGCGACACTGCCAAGGGTCAGCGTCGCAAGCAAAAGCGAAAAGGTTAAGCTGGCGAGCGCATTGTTTCCGTTGAAGATCGTATTGGCAATGCCTGTCTGGAAGATGCTCCACAAATAAGCGATGCCAAGGCAAAGCTGTATCGCAATAGCGGCAATCAAGGGAACGAGTCGGTTGGTTGTCTTCATAGATACCTCTCTGATTCATAAATTTTAAGCGAAACCTATACTACTTTATCGAAAAATGAGAGGATATGCAAGCATTGTAATGAAATTTTGTGAAATGCTGAAATATTTTAATAAAAACAGGATATATGATGAAGCAAGTATGATTTAGCTTATTTTACAGTTGTTCCTTTTCTGCGTTTTGCGGATTGCGCCATTCTTTTTTACGGAACTTGTAGATCAATAGTGGTACGGCGGTCAGCACGACCATGCCGATCAGGATAAACAAGACATAGCC
>CAZBSH010000055.1:0-14440 GCA_964494645.1 uncultured Christensenella sp.
CATCGGAATCTGCGGGTACGGAGGGATAATCGGATTGCGAATATAGAAAAGAGCATGGACTTGTGTCCATGCTCTTTTTATGAGGATAGAAACAGAAAAACCGATGGGGAAAGGTCTTTCCGTTCTATGGGGTGGGGGCTTAGTCATCTTGCCTGCGGCGCAGCAGTTTAACCGAAGCAACAATCAGTATCGTGGCAGTGACGATTACGATCAGCCAAACGGATGAGGACAAGTTTGTGTCTCCTGTTTTGGGAGCGCCTGATGTTGACGTTGTGCCGGTTGTTGTATCTGTCGGTGCAGCGGTTGATGATGAGACAGGCTCCCACTTTGCGTACAGAGTGAGATTCTGATTCACATCATAATGGTCAAAGTACCAGTAACTGACGCAGTCGCTTTCCAGATACCATCCACGGAAAAGATACCCTGCGCGTGTGGGGTCTGCGGGAGCAGCGATTTTTGAGCCGGGAACGATACCGGCAATCGGGGCTACTGCACTGCCGCCCTGTGAGTCAAACGTGACGGTCAAGGTTTCTGCCGGTTGAGAAACAGGTTGCCAACGTGCGTATAAGGTCTTGTCTGTATGGATCGCATCTCTGTTAAAATCCCAGCATGGTTCTGTTGCGTCGCAAACACAATTCGGTATCCGGTGCCAGCCGTCAAATGTGTGAGCGGCTTTAACGGGGTCTGTCGGAGCGGAAACCTTCGATCCCGCGGCGATATTGTGGATCGAGTCGACCGCGCTGCCTCCCTGCGAATCGAAATTAAGTGTGTATAGGGCGATGGGGGCGGTGTTCTCTTCCCATTGCGCGTAAAGTTCGAGATCAGAAGCGATGGGAAAGGTCTGTCCTGCGGAATAAGAAATACCCATTCCGTCTGCGGACGTATTCCAACCGGTAAAGACAGCGTTTGTTTTGTTCATACTGCCGGGGGACGCGATGGTTGCGATCGCGTTCTCATCGTAAGTTTCCATTGCGGGAACGGTCCCGAGGTCGCTGCCGTTACCATAGTAGGTAATGGTGTATTGAACTGCAGGAACATCGTCCTCCCAATGCGCGTACAGTGTTTGGTCGGATGCGGCGGCATCTCCTGTGATCTTTACGCCGCCAACGGGATCTGTGTACCAGCCGGCGAATGTCAGCGTACCGTTGGTGGGCAGGTCATTTGACAGGACACTGACGCTGCCGCCCGGATCTGCCACCAGAAAATAGCCTGTGGAGGCGGTGTCATCCGCGTAATAGTGCGTACCGGTATAAGTCAAGGAAGCAAGGGCATCCCATGCGCCGCCGTTTGCGTCAAACTTCACGAATTTGATTTCCATCGCGCCCGCATCCGCGTTGGCGCTGTCGCGTGTGAAACCACGCGCGTCTTTTGCAAAGGCGGGAGGACCGGCTGTGTTGTCCGCAAGTCCCGTTACACCGTCGTTCGGCAGGATGGTTACGGTTTTCAATGTACTTGTATAACCGGAACCTGCTTTGCCGACTGCGCCGTAATGGGTGTTGTTTCCCTGTGGCTGCGGATTTGTGCCAAATACTGCGTCGGCAGTGACGGAAGCGGGAAGGGCTGTTCCGTTGTCATAGCCTACATTGCCGCCGAGGTCTGTCGCATCAGGAATATCGACATTCCGGTATGCGTTGTTTGTTCCGCCGTTACCGATCATAATATTGTTTTCAAACGTTGCGGTCGGGCGAACGCTTGCGTTTGCGGAGTCAATATGTTGTCCCACTGCCGAACCCTGACCATGTACGCCTGCTGTGGATGTGGTGTTGCCGACAAACGTATTGTTTTTGAAATGCCCGACGGTATCGAGCGATAGCTGTACTACACCGCCGCTATCCGCAACGGAGAGGAAATATTTACTCGATTTATTTGCGTAGAACGTGTTGTTTGTCAGATTGGAAACGACTGTATCGTTACGGCTTTCCGCAAAATACGCACTGCCGTCATCCTGCGAGGTATTACCGATAAATGTGTTATTGTCGATATTGAATACACACGCCGCACCGGAGTTCGAGTTGAATACGCCGATTGCGCCGCCGTCACTGTTTGCGTTTTTACCGCTGACCCCATTTCCTTCGAAAGAGTTGTAACTGATGTTTGCGTTGCCGCCAAACTGATAAAACCCGATTGCGCCGCCATAGCGCGAGGCTTTGTTATCCTTAAAATAGGAGCGCGTTACATTGACACTGCGACCGGAACCGCCGAAGGCAACGATTGCGCCCTGGATGTACCCGCCATCCAGCGCAGATGCGCTGTTGACGAAGCTGGAATCCTCTACGGTCAAATTGCCGGAGCTGTAAATCGCGCTGCCGTGACCGCCCATATTGTTGCGGACGTTTTCAAACAGGGTGTTTTTGATAATGACATTGCTCCCGCCTGAAACACCAACGCCGTTTGTATCGCTTATTACGCAATCATTTAATGTGATCGTACCGCTGCCGGCCGCGAGTGCGGTTCCGCTGACATTGCGAATTGTCGTACCGGAGAGCGTGAAGGCGCTGCCTGTAAAGGAAAGCATGCCGCCTGCGCCACCCGTTCCATCAAGCGTTATATTCTGTAAGGTAATGCTTCCCGACCCGGTGGTATTGAATGTAAATGCCTTTGTGCCTGCCGCCGCCTGAAAGGTCGCACCGCCACCGTCGATCACGATACTGTTGTTATGCGTAATATTCATGGTGATCGCGCCGGGCAGCGTACCCGCGAGACCGGCATCGATGCGTATTACCTTGCCATCCAATTCCGCCTGTTCGACGGATGCCTTAAAATCGTCCCAGGAGGCAACGGTTATATCGGTTCCCGGGACAAACGCCATAGGCATGACCTCTTCTGACAGAAGAAGAGACGTCTCTTCTAAAGCGTCCAAAGAAGCGGATGGCGCGGGAGAAGCGGAGGGGGTTACCTCCTCTTGTGCCGTGGGAGCGGTTGAATCCTCTTTGTCGGAAGTCGAAAGACCGGGTGCTTGTGTCGGCACATCCGCCGGTTTTTCTTCATTTGTCATGGAAGGCGATGGATCTGCCGAAGGGGAGGGGATTGCGGTTTTTTGTGTTTCGGTGTCTGCTTCCTCCGGCTGAAATGCATCTGTTGCAAGAATATCGCTGCTATCCTCCTGCGCAAAAGCGGGCGATATCATCATGACCATTACGAAAAGTATGACCATAGCAAATGTTAGGATTTTGTGTTTTCGTTTCATTCGTTTTCTCCTTCTGTTAATCAAAATTTTTTATCGGACTGCGCTCATCGTATTTTGCGGATGGGCAACAATGATCGACTCGCAAAGATCTGCGATATGCTTTGCCTTGAGCTCATTGATCATCCCCTGCTGAAACGATTCGAAAAACTTGTGTGTTTTGCAGTATCCGGTCGCGCCACGGCTGCAAAACCCATCATGTTCTAAGCAGCGGTTGATGGTGAGTTCACCTTCAATGACTCTTACGATATCGTACAGAGATATCCGGTCGGCGCTTTTTGCGAGCTGGTAACCACCATTGCATCCTTGTGTGGATTGAAGCAATCCGGCCTGTTTTAAATAGCCTGTCACTTTCATGAAGTATAAATAGCTGATGCCGAGTTTTTCTGAAAGTTCCGCTGCTGTGGAAAGCTGGTTGTTGTGCTCGTGCAGATGACAAAGAATGCGTATGGCATAATCTGTCGCGCGTTGAAATCTCATGATAGGATCCTCCTGTTGATTGATATTTTATTTCTGATGAAAAAGGTATTTATTATTCAAAATATTTCATCAGAATTAGGCTTGAATTTAGTATAAACGGCTGAGAATAGCCAAAAGGGCATGTAAAAACGAAAGCACACATAATGTGTGACAAAAGTGTGAAATCTTGAAAACTGGAAACGCAGCGCATAAAAAGAACAGGTTTCTATTTTATTGGCATTGGTGCTATAATGAAAAGAAAACTGTGTGGAGGTCGCTTTGCAAAAGCTGAAACTATACGGATTCAATAATCTGACAAAAACGCTGAGCTTTAACATATATGATATTTGCTATGCGAACACGGCAAAGGATCGGCAGAGCTATATTGAATATATTGACGAATATTATAATTCCGAGCGCTTGACGCGTATCCTGCGGAATGTCTCGCAGGATATCGGCGCGCATGTTTTGAATATTGCAGAGCAGGATTATGACCCGCAGGGGGCGTCGGTCACGATGCTGATCGCGGAGGAGGAATTGCCGCACAAAAAAAGCGTGGTGGGGCATCTTGATAAGAGCCATTTAACGGTGCATACTTACCCGGAAAGCCATCCGCAAAATGGGGTATGCACGTTTCGCGTGGATATTGATGTTTCAACATGCGGGGAGATATCTCCTCTAAAAACGCTGGATATGCTTATTGGTAGTTTCGATTCGGATATCATTACGATGGATTATCGTGTGCGCGGATTTACGCGTACGGAGGAGGGACAAAAGATATTTATGGATCACGATATTATGTCGATACAGGATTTTATCTCGGAGCAGGTTCTTGGGAAGTATCAGACATACGATGTGAATCTTTATGAGGAACGTGTATTTCATACGAGTATGATGCTTAAAGAATATGATCTTGATAATTATCTTTTCAATCTGGATGCGGAAGACTTGAATGAGAAAACAAAAAAGAGGATTGAGCGGAATTTGGAACGGGAGATGAAGGAGATATTTTATGGCAGAAATTTTGAATGACGAATGGTTTTTTGAATCCTTCACGGAAAATGCGAAGTTTGGAATCAGAATAAAAGAACATTTGATAGACGCAAAAAGCGAGTTTCAGAAGATTGATTTTTATGATTCTTATGAATATGGGCGTTTTTTTGCGTTGGACGGCTTTATTATGCTGACCGAGCGCGACGAATTTATTTATCATGAGATGCTTGTACATGTACCGATGGCGGTACGACCGGCGACTAGGCGTGTGCTGATCATCGGCGGCGGCGATGGCGGCGCAGTGCGCGAGCTGACGCGCTATGACGGAGTGGAGCGCATAGACATGGTGGAGATCGATCCTGAGGTCGTCAGGTTATGCAGGAAATATTTACCGCTGACAGCAGGGAAATTAGGAGATAGCAGGGTGCGGTTGTTTTTTGAGGACGGCGCGGCATTTGTAAAAAACGTAAAACAAAAATATGATTTGATTTTAGTGGATTCTACCGATCCGATCGGCGTAGGAGAAGGTTTGTTTTCGGAAGTGTTTTATCAGGATTGTTTTTGTGCGCTTTCAGAAGACGGCATATTGATCAATCAGCATGAAAGCCCGTATTATGAGGGTGACGCGATTGAAATGGAACGTGCGCATAAAAAGCTTGCGTCGGTATTTCCCGTGTGTAAAGTATACCAGTTCCATATGCCGACATATGCGTCGGGGCATTGGCTGTTTGGATTTGCGTCCAAAGGAGCGCAGCCTACGGCGTTTGACGCCGGGGCGTGGAATGCGCTTGGAATAGAGACGAAATATTATAATACGGAGCTGCATACAGGATGCTTCGCGCTTCCGACCTATGTGCGGGAGCGGCTTAAAAGGGCGAAAGGATAACTTCATTATTTGTTCACAAATTAACTCTTGCCAAAATAAAAGTTGTAGGGTAAAATAAAAACATATCTTAAACTTGTTTTGAGATATGTCAATCCCCACCCTTTTATTATTTTTGGAAAAGCCGATTCGTAAGAATCGGCTTTTCTCGTAAATACGACGATGCAAAAGAGGATATGTTATGAAAATATTGTTGCATATGTGTTGCGCGCCTTGCTCGGTCGCGTGTATCAAAAGCCTGCGAGAAGAGGGGGCGGATGTTACAGGGTTTTGGTATAATCCGAACATTCATCCCTATATGGAATATAAAAACAGAAAAAATACCGCGATCGAATACGCAAAGCAGATTGATCTTCCGCTGGTGATATATGATGAATATGGATTGCGGCAGTTTGTTGCGCACGTTTCGCCGGAATTTGATAAGCGGTGCGGGTATTGTTATCGGACGCGTATGGATGAAACGGCGAATTACGCCGCGCAAAACGGGTTCGACGCTTTTTTGACAACGCTGCTCATAAGCCCGTATCAAAACCATGAAATGATATGCGAAAGCGCGCAAAGAGCAGCGCAACAATATGGTGTTCCTTTTTTGTATCGCGATTTTCGTTCGCTTTTTCGTGAGGGACAAAGTATGGCGCGTGAAAGTGAGCTGTATATGCAGAAGTACTGTGGCTGTATTTTTAGCGAAGAAGAACGCTACCGGAAAAAGAGGAAGAAATAAAGAAAATCAAAACCCGGTCAAAGCCGGGTTTTTTGTGGGATGCGCATTTGCGTTATCGTACTGTAAGCGGATGATAGATTTTATCTTTGTTGCGTAAAAGCACATACATGACAGCGATATAGACGGCACAGCAGATATATGTCGTAGGAAGCCGTGAAACCAGAAATTCCATGTAGGGGGCGCCGTTAAAAAGAGACAACCAAAATGTATTCAAGAAAGTTGAGAAAGCGGTCTGCATCACGAAAACGCAGAGGATTACTTTGGGGAGGGGAAATGTGTTTTTGCGGTAAAAGAACAAGCCGGCGGCGATGCCATAAAGCGCCATTGTAAGCGCAACACCGGGATTAAAAACACCACCGGGATTGAACGGGTTTGCAAAAAACGAAATAAAGTTTGACAAAAACCCGACGATGCCTCCTGCGGCAGGACCGAGGATCGCGCCTGCAAACATTACAGCAATCGGCGCAAGCGAAAGCTTGATGTGGGGTCCGAGGTATGGGGAAAAGATTCCGAGAACGGTTGCAATGGCGACCATTACAGCAACATAGACGAGCCGTAAGGTCTTGGGAGAAATTTTAGACATAAAAAATACCCTTCCTTTCGTAAAAAATGGCACGCCTCTGCAAAAGAAAGAGTTTCTCTGTGATTTCTTTTGTGAGCAGCGGACGCAGTTTTGAACCGCAAGGTCAAAGACCTTTTCGTTATAAGGCGACATCCCATCCTTATACACTTGACGCGCAAAACCTACTCTGCACATTTTTATTTAATTGTTTTCAGTATAACATCCTATTTTACCATTGGCAATACGCGGGGTCAGAATTTCGCTTTTGACGAAGTAAAACGATATTGTGCTATCATGCCGGCGATGGCGAAAATAATGATGGGTACGATCATGACAAGCGGGTTTGTCTGCGAAAATACGTTGATCGAATCAAAAATGCTGCGATAGTTATCAAATGTGATGCTATTGAGCAGCGCAGTGTTGAAAAACAGACCGATGATGGCGCCTGAGGTATGAACCAGCGAATATGCGCCATAAATGGAAGAAAAGATAATCACAAAATGCCTGCGTGACGCAAATGTCAGCAGCCCCAAAAGCACAAAGAAAGTGAGTCCTACAAGGAAGAGCGGAAGATTATCCAAGGAAGAGAACCACTCCGGAAAGGAAGAACGAATCAAATCAAATAGCATGAGACCGATGATCCCGCCGGCGATAAACATTGCGAATTTAATGAAAAAGAATGCCAGAAAGGCAAGAAGCAGACCAACGCCAATACAAATAAGCCACAGCCAGTTGCCGAGGTCCGGAAACGCGCCGCCCAAATATGTAAAGGAATAATATGCGCCAATAAAAAACGCATACAAAAACATGATGATCCGCAGATAGCGATAACCCCAGAAGCAATAGAGGATCGCCAGAGCCAATGTTATGATCAGGACCAGGATTGGGATGATGCCGTTCAAGGTGTTGTCCTCCGCCGTTTTTTTGATACTTATATTCTATCTTCTTTCATGAAGAAAAGCAACGGATCGGTGATTTTTAAGAATTGAAGCCCGCCGGAAAGACAGGGGATACACTGTAAAAAGAAAGACGAGAAAAATTCGATGGAAAAGCACTATTTTTACTGTTGCATGCTATATATTTGTGATACAATAGGTAAGGTATTTTGAATCAGGGGTCGCAATTGGGAGGTAACTAATGGGGCTTACATTCGTGGGCGGTGTTCATCCGCTTAAGTATTTGCATGAAGGAAAAAAATTGACGGAGAACCGTGCGATAGAAGAGATGCCGGCGGGAGAGATCGTCAAGATCCCTCTCTCGCAGCATATTGGCGCGCCCGCAAAACCGCTTGTGACTGCGGGACAGCGCGTGCTGATGGGGCAGAAGATCGGCGAAGCGCAGGGGTTTGTGAGCGCGAATGTTCATGCGAGCGTTTCGGGTACAGTCAAAGAGATCGCGGAAATTATCGGGATCAACGGAAAGCCTGTACAGGCTGTTGTGATTGAGAACGATTTTTTGGACGAGCAGGCTTTTTCACCTGTTGAAAACATGGAAGAGCTTTCAAAAGAGCAAATCATTGAGATCATCAAGGAAGCGGGCAATGTGGGTATGGGTGGCGCGACGTTCCCTACGCATGTAAAGCTTTGTCCGCCGCCGGATAAGAAAGTCAATCTGTTGTTGATAAACGGTGCGGAATGCGAGCCGTTTTTGACTGCAGATCACCGACTGATGGCGGAATGCCCTAAACGCATCATACTTGGTGTTAAGATCTTGATGCGCGCGTTGGATGTGAAAAAGGCGATCATCGGGATCGAGGACAACAAGCCGGAGGCGATCGAGAAGATGACGGCAGCATGCGACACACATGCGATCCGTGTAGTGGCTGTGCCCACTAAATATCCGCAAGGATCTGAAAAACAGTTGATCAACTCCATTACGGGGCGTGTCGTTCCTGCGGGGGGGCTGCCTATGGATGCGGGCGTCGTAGTGGTAAACATCGCTTCCACAAAGGCGATCGCGGATGCTTTTTATACAGGGGAACCGCTGCTGCGACGTGTGGTGAGCGTGACGGGCGCGGTCGCAACGCCTAAAAACCTTTTGGTGAGGCTGGGCGTGAGCGCGCAGGAAGTACTGGATTATGTTGGAGGATTTTCGTCAGAGCCGCTAAAGATCGTTTCCGGCGGACCGATGATGGGACTCCCTGTGCCTGCGTTGACGTGTGTTATTACAAAGGGTTTTTCAGGGCTGCTTGTTTTAGATAACACTTATACCAAAAAGGAAAAAGAAAGCAACTGCATCAAATGCGGCAAGTGCGCGGAGGTTTGCCCGATGCGCCTGATGCCTATGATGATATCTGCCTCCGCGATGTTTGAGGATTTTGAAAAAGCGGAGAATTATAATGCGCTCGACTGTATGAGCTGCGGCTGTTGCAGTTTCATTTGTCCCGCCAAAAAACCCATTGCGCAAAATATCAAGTTTGCCAAGGATATGATCACGGTGGAAAAAATGAAGGAACGCGCAAAGCTTGAGGCGCAGGCACGGGAAGAAAACAAAGAGACAGAGGAATAACTTAGGAAAGAAAGGAAATGTTATGCAACAAGAGTTGATTTTGTCGGGATCACCGCATATCAAGTCGGGGCTGAGCACATCGCGGATCATGCTGGACGTTATCATTGCACTGATTCCTGCGTGTGTTGCCGCCGTATATTTTTTCGGTATGGGATGCATCGCGACGATCGCATTGTGTATCGGAAGCGCAGTCGGCTGTGAAGCGGCGATCCAGTATTTTACGAAACGCGCGGTCACGATCAGCGATCTTTCCGCTGTGGTGACAGGACTTTTATTGGCGCTGAATCTGCCGCCTAATGTACCGTGGTATATCCCCGTGTGCGGGTCGGCGTTTGCAATCATTATCGTAAAACAGTGCTTTGGGGGACTGGGTCATAATTTTATGAATCCGGCGCTTGCGGCACGATGCTTTTTACTGATTTCTTGGCCGGTGGCAATGACGACGTTTGTCGCGCCGTTTGCAGGGGTTGACGCGGTCGCTTCCGCGACACCTTTGGGCGTTCTGCATGAAGGAGGTACGGCAGTACCGCCGCTTATGGATATGTTTATGGGCAAGATCGGCGGCAGCATGGGCGAAACAAGCGCGTTGGCACTTTTGATCGGCGGCATATACCTGCTTGCGCGCAGGGTCATATCGCTGCGCATCCCGCTTGCCTATATGGGTACGGTGGCGCTGATCACGCTTCTTACCGGACATCCGGAGATGATCTTGTTCCAGCTCTTTGCGGGCGGTCTGATGTTGGGCGCGTTCTTTATGGCGACAGATTATGTATCCTCTCCGTCTTCGCCAAGGGCGCAGATCATATTCGGTATCGGCTGTGGCGCGATCACGATGATCGTACGTCTGTGGGGCGGATATCCGGAAGGGGTTTCCTTCTCTATCCTGTTTATGAATCTATTAACGCCGCTTCTTGATAAGGTGCTGAAACCGAAACCGTTTGGGGAGGTGCAAAAGGTCAATGAATAAGGCGAAAAAGGATAGTATTTTTAATCTGGTGATACGTCTTGTAGTCATTACTGTATGCGCAGGACTCATATTGGGGTTGGTGTACGGTATCACCAAAGAACCGATTGCGCAGCAGGAGCTGAAAAAAGCGACTGAAGCGCGGCAAGCTGTTTTGGGGGAAGCGCAGGAATTCAAGCAGATCGCGCTTGAAGGAATGGATTATGATGCGGATAAATTTGCTGATATCAGCGAAGTTTATGAAGGCATCGTAAATGGACAAACGGTAGGCTATACGTTTGCCATAACGACAAAAGGATATAAACCGGGCTTGAGTCTTACGATCGGTATGGCGACGGACGGCAAAATAACAGGTGTTGAGATCGGCAGCCACGAGGAAACGCCCGGTCTGGGCGCAAACGCGACAAATCCGGATTTTCTGGATCAGTTCAAAGAAACGGACGGACCGATCGTGATTGCAAAATCTCCGAGTGGTGCGGAAAATGAAGTGCAGGCGTTGACCGGCGCGACGATCACAAGTAAGGGCGTTGCGAACGCGGTTAATCTTGCGCGTGAGTTTGCAGGACAATATCTCGGACCGGGAGAGGGGGCGTGAGCGGTATGGATAAACAACAAATGAAAGGCGTTTTTGTAAACGGTATCTTAAATGAAAACCCGACGTTCCGTTTGGTGCTCGGTATGTGTCCGACGATTGCTGTTACGACTTCCGTGACAAATGCACTTGGCATGGGTGCGGCGGTCATTTTCGTGTTGATGTGTTCGAATATGCTTATTTCGCTGTTGCGGAATTTTATTCCGGACAAGGTGAGGATTCCGTGCTACGTCGTTGTTATCGCGATGTTTGTAACGGTGGTGCAGATGGTGCTAAAAGCATTTTTACCTGCGCTTGACGCATCGCTGGGAATCTTTATTCCGCTGATCGTTGTAAACTGCATCATCCTCGCGCGCGCGGAAGCATTTGCGGCGAAAAACAGCGTGCTTCCTTCGATGATAGACGGGATTGGCATGGGCGTAGGATTCACGATCGCGCTTTCGTTGATCGCAATGGTGCGTGAGTTGCTGGGCGCGGGCTCATTGTTTGGCATTTCGGTTTTTGGCGCGGATTATCCGCCGGCACTGATGTTTATTCTGGCTCCGGGTGGCTTTTTGGTGCTCGGGCTGTTGCTTGCGCTGATCAATAAGGTTGTTCTGATGCGTGAAAAAATCAAGCCCAAGCAAACGGAAGAACAGCTAAAAGCAGAGGAGGTGCATGAATAATGGACATGTTTATTCGTATCCTGACCATCCTTTTGAGTTCCATTTTGGTCAACAACTTCGTGCTTTCGCGCTTCCTTGGAATTTGTCCGTTTTTGGGGGTATCCAAGAAGGTAGAGACGGCAGTCGGCATGGGCATGGCGGTTACATTCGTTATGGCAATGGCGTCGCTGATCACGTGGCTGGTGCAATACTATATTCTTGTGCCGCTGGGCGTAGGGTATATGCAGACCATCGCGTTTATTTTGGTCATTGCGGCGTTGGTGCAGTTGGTGGAAATGATTTTGCAGAAAACAAGCCCCGGACTTTACCAAAGCCTTGGTGTATATCTGCCGCTCATTACGACGAACTGTGCGGTGCTGGGTGTTGCGCTTCTCAATATTACAGAAAACTACAATCTGGTGGAATCGCTGGTGAACGGCGTGGGCGGTGCGCTCGGTTTTACGCTGGCGATCGTGTTGTTTGCGGGAATCCGCGAACGGCTGGAGCTTTCGGCAATCCCTAAACCGTTTCAGGGCTTCCCGATTGCCCTTATCACAGCGTCACTTATGAGCGTTGCGTTTATGGGCTTTTCGGGATTAGTATAAAGAAGGAATAAGAGATTATGATAGAACCGATTATTTGGTCGATCATCGTACTGGGAGGACTTGGCGCGGTGTTTGGCATTATGTTGGGAGTGGCTTCTAAGAAGTTCGCCGTGGAAAAAGATGAGACCGCGGTCGCTGTGCGTGAATGCCTGCCGGGCGCCAATTGTGGCGGATGTGGATTTCCCGGCTGCGACGGTCTTGCGGATGCGCTTGCAAAGGGAAAAGCGGAGATCGCTGCATGCGCGGTGCTTTCACAGAATCAGGCGCAGCAGATCGCAGGTATCCTTGGGACGTCTGTGGGACAATTAAAGCCAAAGGTGGCGCGTATCATGTGTCTTGGAAGCGAAGGGCACTGCAAAAATAAATTTGAATATGACGGCGCGCAAGATTGCCGCGCGGCATATGCGATCGCCAGCGGATTTAAGGCGTGCAGGTTTGCGTGCCTCGGACTTGGAACGTGTGCAAAGGTTTGTAAATTTGGAGCGATCACAATGGGACCGGATGGGATTGCTTTTATTGACGAAGATAAATGTACGGGCTGCGGACGGTGTGTGGAACAGTGCCCGCAAAGTTCGATTGCGGTGATAGAGCGCGATATTGACGTATATGTCGGGTGTACCAATACAGACAAGGGAAAAGCGGTCACGCAAAATTGTACGGCAGGCTGTATCGGCTGCGGAAAATGCGCAAGCGTGTGTCCGTTTGGCGCAATCGAGATGATGGAAGGGCTGGCGGTGATCGATCCGCAAAAATGCCGCAGTTGCTGGATGTGTGTGGATACATGCCCACGGAAATGTATCTTGACCACGAAATCCGATCTATTGGCGAAAATAAGTCCGCAAAAATGCGTGGGATGTACGTTGTGTGCTAAGGCGTGCCCGTTTGGGGCGATCGAAGGGGATTTGAAGCAAAAGCATAGGGTGCTTGCGGACAAGTGCCGCGGCTGTGGATTGTGTTTGGATTCATGCAAAGTCGGTGCTGTGGAGATGGTCAAGAAATGATCGTCTTGGCGTCTGCTTCACCGCGCAGGAGAGAGCTGTTGTCACTTTTGACGCAGGAGTTTGCGGTACAGCCAAGTAATGTGGACGAAAGCTGTGATATCAAAGAAGCGGCGGAGCTTGTGCGCTTTTTAGCGCATAAGAAGGCGGCGGATGTGTTTGCGCGGTGCAAAAACGATGTGGTGATCGGCGCGGATACGGTCGTAGAGGCGCCGGATAAAGAGATTTTCGGTAAACCCACAGACCGAATGGATGCACAACGCATGCTTGAGGCGCTGTCGGGCGATACGCATAAGGTTTATACCGGCGTATGCGTGATGGCGGGAGACAATGTTTTAAGGGACGTAAGCAGTACGCAGGTATGCTTTGCGCCGATATCGGAGGCAGAGCTTGGAAGATACCTGGAGCAGGAAAATGTGATGGATAAGGCGGGCGCGTACGCAATCCAAGGCGGTGCCGCACGTTTTGTTAAATCGATCGACGGATGTTTTTTCAATGTGGTAGGGTTGCCGGTGTCCATGATATATCAAATGCTTCGATCCCTGCACGTTCTTTAAGATAGGAAGAAAACGATATAAGGATGAAGAATACGCTGAACCATGGCGTATTTTTTGTGCATCGACAAAGGAGGTATACGGTATGGACATTTACGGTTATGCGCGGGTATCCGCAAAAGATCAAAATGAAATGAGGCAGATGATTTCCCTTGCGGCTTTTCCGGTGGAACGAAAAAAAATTTTTCTGGATAAGTTGAGCGGTAAGGATTTCAACCGTCCGCAGTACAAAAAGCTGATGCGAAAATTGAAAAAGGGAGATATTCTTGTGATCCAGTCGATTGACAGACTGGGGCGCAATTATGAAGAGGTGATCGAGCAATGGAGGGCGATCACAAAGGACAAACAAGCGCACGTGGTGGTACAGGATATGCCGCTTTTGGATACGAGGAAAGGACGAGATTTAACAGGGACGCTGATCGCGGATATCGTATTGCAGTTACTGTCATATGTGGCGCAGACAGAGCGCGAAAACATTAAGCGAAGGCAGGCTGAGGGCATTGCGGCTGCGCAGCGAAGAGGAATACGATTTGGTCGTCCGCGCAAGAATATCCCGCCCGAGTTTGAACCGCTGCGGCGTTTGTGGGAACGCGGCGAAATCAGCGGAAGGGAAGCGGCGCGCCAATTGGAGATATCTCACAATACCTTTTTTGAGTGGGCGAAGACAGGATGCATGGAATAAGAAATTTCACTTTATCTGTCGAATATGCGTTAAAAGGTAGACTTTTTTATCCATAAGCAGCAATAACGTATATTCAACCGGTTCTGCAAAA
>CAZBSH010000056.1:0-14028 GCA_964494645.1 uncultured Christensenella sp.
CCCCTGGCACACGGCTTAGAAGGCCGTTGCTCTATCCAACTGAGCTACAGGCGCATAATCAGATGTATGCCGCGCAAAAAAATATTTACGCCTCGGCTGACAATTAAAAATTATAGCAAACGCTCTTAGAAAAGTCAACAATATTTCATCGTTTACATGGTAATCGGCAATAAAAATTTTTTGATGTTCTTTTCGCCTTATTTCTCGGAAAAAGCCGCTTACTTGTATCTCAATTATTAATATTTGTTGAATTCTAATGAAAACATCTTGTAAATGCCGTTCGATATTATTATAATCAAGTACGGTTTATGTATGGGGTTAGTTAATGCCTGTTTTGGCATTGAATATAAGTTTAAGGCTTGATTTGTCCTTCGGGATATATCGGGGAAAGGATTGAAAATTGTTATCGTTTATAAGCACATTCAACATGGCGTTATTTGTTATTTTTACAGTGCTGTATTCTTACCAGATCATCTACGTTGCGGTAGCGCTTTTCCACAAAAAACCTATGCCTATGACCGCAAAGCAAAATCACCGTTATGCGGTCGTAATCGCTGCGCGCAATGAGAGCACTGTGATTGGTAACTTGATCGCCAGTATAAAAAAGCAGAAATACCCGCAAAACCTGATCGACGTATTTGTCGTTGCAGATAACTGCACAGACAATACCGCAGATGTAGCGCGTGCCGCCGGCGCAATCGTTTATGAGCGCTTCAACAAACAACATGTTGGCAAAGGCTATGCTTTGAGTTATGTCTTAAACCAGATCGCTCAGGACTTTGGCGCTTATACCTATGAAGGATACTTCGTATTCGATGCGGACAATCTTTTGGACGAAAATTTCGTCGCAGAGATGAACAAACAGTTTGATCAAGGTTGCCGCATCCTCACCTGTTACCGCAATTCCAAAAATTATGCGTCCAATTGGATTTCCGCCGGCTATTCCCTATGGTTTTTGCGCGAGTCAAAATATTTAAACTATCCTCGTACATTGCTTAAAACAAGCTGCGCGATTTCGGGTACGGGATTTTTGATCCACAACGACATCATTCGTGCCAACCACGGCTGGAAGCACCATCTTCTTACTGAGGATATCGAATTTTCGGTGGATAACGTCATCAATGGCGAAAAGATCGGTTATTGCGGCAGCGCCAAGCTTTATGACGAACAGCCTTGTACATGGCATCAGTCATGGACGCAGCGCCTGCGCTGGTCGAAAGGCTTTTATCAGGTGCTTGGGAAGTATGGCAAGCGCCTCGTTAAGGGATTTGTGGTTGAACATCGCTTTAGCTGCTATGATATGTTCATTACGATTGCGCCCGCTATCTTCGTTACGCTTGCAAGCATCATTATGAATCTGCTGTTTATGTTGAGTGCCTTTCACGGGACAGCCGTCAACCAGACGATCATTGCAACGACCACGACATCCATTCTTTCGTCTGTCGCCAATTTCTATGTTGTATTGTTCGTAATGGGCATGATCACAACCATTACGGAATGGAAAGAAATACATGCAACACCTTTCAAAAAGATACTGTATACCTTTACGTTCCCTTTCTTTATTCTGACGTACATCCCGATCTCCATCGCGGCATTGTTCAAAAAAATCCATTGGGAGCCTATCCCGCATAACATTACGAAATCAATCGAAGATTTCAAGCAACCGCAAAACCAATAAAGATAAAAAAAGCGGAAATGATTTCCGCTTTTTCTTTATAACTTTTTAACTTCAGCCCATTGATCCTAACACCATCTTTATTTGTTTTCCCCTACACTATATCTGTAGGGGGATAATAAAAATGATAATTTTGATATTGGTTTTGGTCTTCTTGGGTGTTCCTGTATTTTTGTTATGGGCAGTGTGTCACTATGTCAAAAAACATCCATTTGGAGATGTATAATGTGCCTTATCTTCCTACTTTCTTCAACTTCGGCACAATCCCCATATCGCCAATCAACAACGTTGCATATTCTGCATCCCCGCCGCCGGACTCTCCCGCGCTTCCCGGGTTAACCATCCATATTCCGTCAATATATTCGCAATGCTGCCTGTGTGTATGACCAAACAAGATCGCTTTTGCCTCGTGTTCCTGCGCATAATAAAACGCGCGATCATAGGAGAACTTCACCTTTAAAAGATGCCCATGCGTCAAAATAATCTTCTGAGTGTGCAATGTGACCTCTTCAAATTCATTTGCTGCCTCGCCCGGGTCGCAATTCCCGCTGACACAGATCACCTTTGCACGCGTATTCTCATCAATCCAACGCGCGTCCCGTACATTGTCGCCCAAATGGAAAACGTAATCAGCCTCCGGATTTGCCGCCAATACCCTTTTTACAGCGTCGGCGTTCCCATGCGTATCGCTTAGAACAAGCGCGCGGACATATTCTCTCACAGCTTCTCAACTTCCTTTTTCAGCTTTTCCAACGCTTTCGCGCGATGGCTGATCACGTTTTTGGTTTCAGCCGGAATCTGCGCAAATGTCTGATCATATTCTTTTACATAAAAAAGCGGATCATAACCAAACCCGTTTTCACCGCGAGGCTCATCGATGATCTCCCCTTCGGCGTAATCCTCCACGTACAGCTTTTCTTTCCCGTCATTTGCCAACACCAGCGCACACACAAATCTCGCCTTGCGATTTTCTTCATTTTTTACAAGCGAAAGCAGTTTATCGTTGTTTTTTTGATCATTCGCTCCTTCGCCGGAAAAACGCGCGGAATAAATTCCCGGCGCTCCGTCAAGCGCGTCTACACACAGCCCCGAATCGTCCGCTAACACATCGCCCGCGATCATCTTACTGATCTCTATTGCTTTTTTTGCGGCATTCGCGTGAAAGGTATCTCCGTCCTCCACAACGTCCGCGTCAATCCCCGCGTCCTTCAGCGATAAAATTTCGTCATAAAATCCGCCAAGGATCGCTTTGATCTCCTTTACTTTTCCTTGATTGTTCGTCGCGATGATCAATTTGCTCATATCTCGATTCCTTCCTTTTGCAGAATTTCTTTTTGCTTTGCAATGATCTCCGTAATGCCTTTTTTGCACAACCGCCTAAGCTGATCAAATTCTTCCTCGGTGATCGTACGCTTTTCCCCGCACACTTGTATCTCTCCAATATTACCATCGTCTGTCGCGATCATATTCATATCTGCCTGTGCCCCACTGTCCTCCTGATAGCAAAGGTCAAGGATCGGTTCGTCCTTCACGATCCCTGCGGAAATCGCTGCCACATGACGTTTGAGCGGAGACCGATCAATCAGCCCCGCATCCATCGCTTTTTTGACGCACAACGCCGCCGCAATGAACGCGCCGCTGATTGAGGCCGTACGTGTCCCTCCGTCCGCGTTGAGTACGTCACAATCAACGGAAAGGGTGTACTCTCCCATGCCTTCAAAATCACACACACTACGCAACGAGCGCCCGATCAGACGTTGTATCTCTACGCTGCGACCATCCTTTTTCAGTCCGTCTCGTTTCTTCCTTGTAGGCGTTGACGCGGGCAGCATCGCATATTCTGCCGTCATCCATCCTTTTCCCGTACCCGCCAGAAACGGCGGAACGCCCTCCTCCAGCATTGCCGTGCAAAGAACCTGTGTATCCCCCGTGCTGATGATCACACTTCCCTGTGCGTTTTTCAACACATTTACCCTGATATCGAGCGGACGCGCCTCGTTTGCTTTTCTGCCATCTATTCTCATGTTCTTCTCCTCTTGATTTGCTGCAATTATTTTAGCATACATTCGATGTGCATTCAATTGTTGTGGTATAATGGGATATAGGAGAAAACATATGACACTGGACGGTTTAACAATGAAAATATGCGTCAGCGAGCTTCAGGAAAAGCTGCGCGACGCAAAAATACAAAAAATACTGATGCCCGGCAAAGAAGAGGTCGTCTTACAGCTATATTCCGCCGGCGAGGGAACGCTCAGGCTTGTGCTTTGCGCCGATGCGGGAGACTGCGCTCTTTACCTGACAAAGCAAAGCAAACCCAATCCCAAAAGCCCGCCTGTTTTTTGCATGTTCCTGCGTAAACATCTGGCCGGTGCGCACATCACTGCGATAGACCAGAGCGGTCTTGACCGCGTCGTTACATTTACGCTTGCCTCCAAAGACGAGATGCTGCACCCTGTGACACTCAAGCTGATCATTGAAGTCATGGGCAAATATTCTAACATCATCCTGACAAATGAGGACGGCAAAATCCTTGACAGCGTCCGGCGCGTATCCATTGATGTAAGCAGTAAACGCCAGGTTCTTCCGGGCGCACGGTATGAAAACCCGCCGCAGGAAAAATACAATCCTCTGGAGCTTTCACAAAGCACGCTCAAAGAAGTGCTTCGTACCCATAAAGCCACCAAGATTACGTCTCATATCATCTCAATGTTTGACGGGCTTTCTATGCAGACGGCACAAGAGATATTGGCGCGCGCCGCAATCACACAGCAGGATTCTTCCGAACTCTCTGTCAAGCAGGTCGAGCGGCTTGCTTTTGTTATGCAAGATTTCTTACATCAAGCGATAAGCAACCCACAGCCTTGCGTGCAATGTAACGCGGATAAACTTCCCGTATTTTTTTCGTGTGTCCCCTACGAGACTTATCCACAACAAACGCGAAAAACCTTCGATTCAGTCAATGAAATGCTCGATTATTATTATAGCCGTCGTTTGGAAATATTTCGTATGACCCAGCAGCGTGACGCACTGCAGAAAACGGTTGGCAAGCTTTATTCCAAGCTGCAAAAACTGATCCATGTCTATGAGGTCAGCCTGCAAGATGCGCAAAAAGCATATAAACTGCAACAACGCGCCGACTATATCACCGCAAACATTTATCGTTTAAAAAAAGGAATGGAATCGTTCGAAGCGATGGATTATGAAACGGGCGCGCCTATTATTATACCGCTTGACGTATCGCGCACACCACAAGAAACGGCTCAAAAATTGTATAAAAAAATCGCAAAGTATAAGACGGCTGCCGCAATGAATAGCGCTAAACTCGAAAAAGCGATTGAGGAGCGCGAATTTTTGGATGGTGTCCTCCACTTTACCGAGAACGCGGAATCCACAGACGAGATCGCGGATATCAAACACACGCTGGTGCGTGCCGGGTATCTTGTGTCTGTCAATAAAAGCAAAAAAGAAGAAGAGACCGCTTCGCGCCCTCTCACCTATCTTTCGCCAAGCGGATATACCATCCTCGTCGGAAAAAACGACCGTCAAAACGATATCCTGACCATGCGCATCGCCGACAAAGCGGATATCTGGTTCCACGCGCAAAAAACACCGGGGTCACATGTTTTACTGCTTACCAACGGTGCCGCGCTTAACGACATTGACGACGAAACGGTTGTCATGGCTGCCGAGCTGGCGGCAGCGCATTCCCGCGCCAAACAATCGGGCAAAACGCCTGTCGACTACACGCAGCGCAAAAACCTGAAAAAACCACCGGGCGCACGTCCGGGCAAGGTGATCTACGACGATTATTTTACCGTATACGTGGATGCCGGAAAAGGGCACATCCCTCAAGCGGAGGACATTTAAGTGAACGCACAACAGATTTATGAAGTGTTTGCCCGTTCCAAAACGGATATGAATGAAAACAGGAACGACATCATACCCGACAAATACATCATCAAGCGCGGACATTCGCCCAACGGCTGGTTTTCACTTTCCAACAAAAACCGCGTTAAATTGCAAATGACTCCTGTGTGCGGAGACTGGGACTACGTGCAGTTAAATGATACTATGTTTTTGTGGTATGAGCAAAAAGTCATCAAAAAGCTGATCGCCTATACCTTTTACCCTGACGACACGACGCGCTCCTACTACGAGTGCGACTTTCACATCGAATCCATCGTACGCCGCAGGATACCGCCTACCGTGCTCACGCGTAAATACTGTATGATTTGCGCAGACAACCTCTTTGGTCGCGAAATACGTGGATTTTATGCCGATCTTGGAGAGAAAAACAGCGGCAACGGTTTTATGCAGCTTTCGTTATATGATAAAAACGAGTGTTTTGAAAAAGAACTGCCTTGCAATATCACAGCGATCTGGGCGTTCAACAAATGGCTGCAACGTTACTTGCGCCGCCCCGGCGATCTAGCGCTCCGCGCATTGCCGCCAAAAGACCCTCAGGAGCATTTTCTGCTCCCTAAAAAATGATATCAAAAAAGCGCGTTACATACGCGCTCTTTTTCTAGCTTATTTTACCGGCAATGCCCTGCTGCCCGGTTTTACAAGCGGCGTGTCGCCCGCCTTACAGATCGGGCAATCATCCGGCTCGTATGATTTTACTTCCATCGATAATACCGCTCGGAACGGCACGCCAAAATCTACGCCGCCCGCACTGCGGTCAACTACACTTCCCACGCCTACGACTTCCGCGCCCATGCCTTGCAGCAGAGTAATGACCTCCTTTACAGACCCCCCCGTCGTTACAACATCCTCCGTTACCAATATCTTTGTACCCGGCTCTACGAAAAATCCTCTGCGCAGCGTCATTGCTCCGTTTTCGCGCTCCGCGAAAATATTCTTTACACCAAGCTGGCGCGACATTTCGTATGCCATGATGATGCCCCCCACAGCAGGTCCTACCACAAGGTCTATGCGCATATCCGAAAACTGCTCTGCCAGCTGCTTGCAAATCAGCTCAGACACATCCGGGTATTGAAACAGCTTTGCGCATTGCATATACTTATCCGAATGCCTGCCGGACGTCAACAGGAAATGTCCCTCCAGCATCACTTCTTTCTCTTTAAAAACCGCTATGATCTCTTCACACGTCATCATATCAACTTACCACCTTTTCTATATGCTCAGCGTGCCCGTCAGACCGCTGATCTTCTTGATTCCCATATCTTTTGCGTACTGTTCCAATTCATCTAAAATGACAGCTGAAGCCGATGGATTGCGCATTGTTGCCGCGCCCACCATCACAGCATCCGCACCCGCGATCATAAATTCCGCCGCGTCTTCGCCGCACATGATCCCACCGAGCCCGATGATCGGTATCCCCAGCTTCGCCTTGAATACCTCCCATACCATCCGCAGTGCGACCGGCTTTACCGCAGGACCGGAAAGCCCTCCCGTCACGTTTGCAAGAATGGGTTTGCGCGTCTTTGCGTCGATCGCCATACCAGTGATGCAATTGATGAGCGATACTGCATCCGCACCCGCGTCACGCGCCGCCTTTGCCATATCCGCGACCTTGGTGACATTAGGCGTCAGCTTCACGATCAGCGGTTTCTTCGCCACACGCTTGACTGCCCCCACAATATCGTTGATAGCGCATACATCCGTACCAAAGCTCACCCCGCCCTGTGCCACGTTTGGACACGAAACATTAACCTCGTAAAGCGCGATATTCGTATCATTTAACCGTTCCGCCACATACGCGTAATCCTCCGCCGAAGCACCCGCGATGTTCGCAATCTTAACAGTGTCATAATTTTTGATACGTGGATAGATCGAACGAAGGAATTCATCCACTCCCGGATTTTGCAGTCCTACGGAATTCAGTACGCCGCTCGACGTTTCCGCAATACGTACCGGCGGGTTTCCGAGACGCGGCGCTTTTGTAAGAGCTTTCAATGTCACCGCGCCCAATTTTGAAATATCCATATGCAGGTTATATTCTTCCGCATACCCAAACGTCCCCGATGCTGTAATCACAGGGTTTTTGAGTTCTACACCCGCAATATTCACTCTCATATCACTCATAAAGCGCGTCGACCTCCTTCATGTCAAATACAGGACCTTCAATGCATACCTTTTTATGTTGTCCCTTGATTTTGCACACACACACCGCGCAGCCGCCCGTTCCACACCCCATATGCTGTTCCATTGAAACATATGCGGGAATTTCCGTTCCATCCAGCACGCGCGCAAGCGATTTAAAAAACGGCATCGGTCCGCAAGAGAGGATCACATCCGGTTTTTCCTCCTGTAAGCGTTCCTTTAGGAGATTGGTACAAAATCCATGTTCCCCAAATGTTCCATCGTCCGTAGCAACATATGTCCCCGCAAACCCCTCAAAATCCTGTACCTCGTACACACAATTTGCGCTGCGGTATCCAAGAAACGCTGTATACTCCCTGTCGGGATATTTGACCTTAAGCGACTTTAACGGCGCGATTCCGATCCCCCCACCAATCAGCCAAACCTTTCTCATATCGTCCTTTAACTGGAATCCATTGCCAAGCGGCATCAGAATATCAAGCGTGTCTCCGTTCTTCACGAGCGATAAAAGCCTTGTTCCTTTTCCCACGACAGCATAGGCAAGATGTACTTCTTTTTTTCCTTCGTCAACATAATTGATGCTGATCGGTCTTCTTAAAAGCAGCTCCTTTGCGTGAGGAATCTCAATATGTGCGAATTGTCCGGGACGGAAATAACGCAGAAAATCATCTGTGCATGTTACTTTTAGCAGATACGTGTTATCCGCAATTTGCTCATTTGACAGAACCTTTTCTATTGAATGCTTATTTATCATGCTTTGCTTTCTCCCTATCGATGATATCAATAAAATCGTCAAATAAATATGCCGTATCCTCCGGTCCCGGCGCAGCTTCAGGATGGAACTGTACCGTGAACATCGGATATCCGATATATTTTACGCCTTCAATCGTCTGGTCGTTCCAGCTTTTGTGCGATACAACGGCGCACGCCGGAAGTGATCGGCTCATAATCGTATAACCATGGTTTTGCGATGTGATAAAAACCTTGTTGCGCTGCATATCTTTCACCGGATGATTGGAGCCACGGTGACCATACTTCAGTTTTTCCGTATCCGCCCCCATCGCAAGCGCCACAAGCTGGTGCCCGAGGCAAATGCCAAATGTGGGCATTTTACCAATCAGTTGTTTTAAATTCTCGATAATGTGTACGTTGTCCTTCGGGTCTCCCGGACCATTCGTGAGCATCAACCCGTCAAAATCCCCCGCTAGGATCTCTTTAGGATCGGTCAGCGCCGGAAACACCGTGAGCGCGCAATCGCGTTTTTCTAAGCTGCGAAGGATATTGCGCTTAAGTCCGAAATCCAGCACCGCAAGATTGCGACTCCCCTGTGAATACCGGTATTTTTGCTTACACGTCACCTGCTCCACCGGCAATTCAACTTTATAACCCTTCATTTCGTCGATCTGCATAGAAGAAGGCGGAACCTGTGTAATGATACCATGCATCGTTCCCTTATCCCGCAGTTTTCTGGTCAAC
The DNA here is from genome assembly GCA_964494645.1 of uncultured Christensenella sp. Taxonomy (GTDB): domain Bacteria; phylum Bacillota; class Clostridia; order Christensenellales; family Christensenellaceae; genus Christensenella. Next base: position 9,221 of record CAZBSH010000056.1, read on the forward strand.
TCGCGCGTATCGATGCCCGCAAGCCCGATGATATCGTTTTTCACGAGGTATTCTTCCAACGTCATTTTGCAATTCCAGTTCGAAGGTTCGCTGCATTTTTCACGCATTACAAACGCGCTGACCTTCGGACCGTCCGATTCTGATATCTCCTCATCGATCCCATAATTGCCGATCAACGGATACGTCATCGTTACGATCTGTCCGCAATAGGAAGGGTCTGTCAGAACCTCCTGATATCCTGTCATCCCCGTATTGAAAACAACCTCGCCCATTACGTCAGCTTGTTTTCCAAAAGACTCTCCTTTAAAGATCGTCCCGTCTTCCAATGTTAGATAAGCCATTTGTTTTTGTTCCCCCGCTTTGTTGATTTAATACCCGATGCCGTTTTTCGCAAACGTTTCGAGGATATCCTGCTGCATATCGAGCGTTGCCTGCCGTGCAGCCTTTGCAAAATCCATCCCCTTATATTTCTCGTTTTGATAGGCGGTCAGGATCGCCCGTGAATTGTTGACCACACCGCCTAATCCTTTTTTATCGAAATTGGGGATCAGCCCCTGCGCGCTGCCGCCTTGCGCCCCATACCCGGGAATCAGTACAAAAATCGACGGATGTGCTCCGCGTATTTTCTCCGCCTGCTCCGGATAAGTCGCGCCGATCACGGCTCCGACGGACGAATAACCATACTTGCCAATCAGGTCTTTGCCCCATTCGTCTACCATATCGGCCATATATTCATATACTGTCTTTCCTTCTATTTCGCGGTCTTGCAATTCCCCTGAGCTTTTATTTGAGGTTTTAACCAGAACAAAGATCCCTTTGCCATATTTTTCGCAATCCTCGACAAACGGCGAGATCCCGTCTGTGCCCAGATATCCGTTCACGGTCGCAAAATCAGCGTCAAACACGGGGATTTCCTCTTCGCCAATCTTTGTTCTGCCAAGATATGCGCCGGAATACGCCGTCGCTGTCGCGCCGATATCATTTCTCTTTACATCAGCAATCACCACCAGCCCCGCATTCTTCGCGTACACGATCGTATCACGAAACGCCTTCATGCCCTCACATCCATACATCTCGTAATACGCCGCCTGTACCTTGACGGACGGAACGATATCCGCAATTTCATCGATCAGCATCCTGTTATACTGAAAGATATTGTTTGCCGCATACGAAAGCGCGTCCATCGAGTACTCGCGCGATAAAAATTCCGGCGGCAGATAATCAAACTTCGTATCCAACCCCACGCAAATCGGGCTCTTTTTTTCTATGATCTGTTCAATCAGTTTGTCTATCATATGTGATCTTTCCTCCCCGGATCGTCATCTCTATCCTGCCGCAGAGTTCCGCGCCGATAAAGGGCGTGTTCTTTGCCTTGGATACGATGTTTTCCTCGCTATAAATATATTTTTCGCGCACGTTGCAAAGCGCGATATCTGCGGGCATGCCTTCCGCGATTTTGCCGCCCCTGCGTCCTAGCAACGTATGGGGCGCTTGCGAAAGCAACCTAGCCAAAGCCTTCCAGTCTATTATACCTGTATTGACAAGGTTTGTCACCGCCAGCGCAAATGCCGTTTCAAAGCCGATAATACCAAAGGGCGCCCGTTCAATGCCCACCGCTTTTTCTTCCTTACCGTGCGGCGCATGATCCGTTGCGATTGCGTCGATCGTTCCGTCCGCCAGCCCTCTGCAAACTTCCTGCCTGTCGCATTCCTCGCGCAGCGGCGGATTCATTTTCGCGTTGGGATTCTTGTCAAATATCATTTCATCCGTAGCAGAAAAATAATGTGGTCCTGTCTCACACGTTACGCGTACACCACGCTTTTTTGCGCGGCGGATCAGCTCTACGCTCCCTTGCGTAGAAACATGACAGATATGGATATGCGCGCCTGTCTTTTCCGCATACATGATATCGCGCGCGGTCATGCATTCTTCCACGGCGCGCGGGATACCGCATATCCCTGCTTTTTTTGCGTTTTGCCCATCATGCACCACTCCCGCGCCGCGCATCGCAAGGTCTTCTTCATGCAGCATCAGGAATGTGTCCAGCTCCTTCGCCTTGTTCATTGCCGCCAGAATCAGCTCGTCTTCTTCAACCGGAAGACCGTCGTCTGAAAACGCCACCGCTCCCGCGTCAAGCAACGCCGCAAAATCAGTTAACTCGCTTCCTCGCATTCCCCTTGTGATACTCGCAACAGGCAGCACTTCACAAAACCCTGCTTCACGTGCCTTTTTGATCATATATTGAACTGTTTCCGCGCTGTCAGCAACCGGCTGTGTGTTGGGCATGCAGCATACCGCGCTAAATCCGCCCGCCGCCGCTGCTTTTGTACCGGAAACAATATCTTCCTTATGTGTAAATCCCGGATCCCTCAGATGGCAATGCAAATCGAGAAAACCCGGAAACGCATAAAGCGCGCGTCCGTCAATTACGCGATCCGCTTTCGTCTTTATGTTTTGTTCCATTTTTCTTACAACGCCACCATCTAACAGTATATCAATATCCTGCTTTATCTCATCGGCGTTGCATATCTTCACATTTTTGATCAGTAAACTCATGTTTCTCCTGTTTTATGATGCCGGGCGGAACCACCGGCTCCGCCCTCATCCATACTAGATATTTTTTGGCAATATGGCGTTTAGGATAATTCCCACAAGTGCACTCAAGAAAATACTTGATAGCGTAAACGATTCAGAAAACTGGATCCCTCCCGAAAGCCCAAGACCGATCACCAGCATAAGCGATACGATGATCAGGTTGCGACTGTGTGAAAAATCAAGTTTCGCTTCCGCAAGCGTTCTGAGACCGATCGTCGCGATCATCCCAAAGAGCATAATGGAGATACCACCCATGACCGCTCCGGGGATAGAGGCAAGGAACGCCGGAAAAACACCAAAGAAGCTAATAATAATCGCAAACACAGCAGCAATACGCAGCGTTACGGGATTATAGTTCTTTGTAACCGCGAGAACGCCTGTATTTTCACCGTACGTCGTATTCGCGGGACCACCCAAAAGTCCTGCGACCATCGTCGCGATCCCATCACCCATCAGTGTTCTGTGTAAACCCGGGTCTTCAATAAAGTTCTTTCCAACAACCGCGCCGTTTGTAGTGATATCGCCAATGTGTTCCATAAACGTAACGATCGCGGTAGGCGCAATGATCGCAATTGCAGTAATCACTTTTGTCGGCTCAAGTTCATGCGTAAAGAAGAAGTTAAAATTCGGAATCTGAAATCCGAGGTTCGCGCCGTTCTGAAAACCGGAAAAATCAACCTGTCCCATCAGTGCCGCACATGTATACCCAACGGCAATCGCAATGATGATAGGTACAAGTTTAAAGAACCCTTTTGCAAAGATAGAAATAATAACCATTGTCGCTACTACGATCAGCGCGATCACCCAACGCATCCACAGTAAATCCGGAATCCCTTCCGCCGCCGGAGCTGTGATGATATTATTGAACGCCGTAGGCGCCAGCGTCAAACCGATGACCATGATCATCGGACCGGTCACAACAGGCGGGAAAACCGACATCACGCGTTTTACGCCGATCACTTTCACGAGCAGCGCGAGAATCAGATAAAGCGCACCTGCCGATATGATACCGATCGCTACGTAAGGCAGCGCCGCCTGATACGCCGGCGAAGAAAGAAACCCTTCCACCGATGGGTCTACCCCACTGATTTGCGTCGCAACAATAATAATAACGCCAATAAACGCAAAACTTGAACCCAGAAAAACCGGAACTTTCCCCTTTGTCAGCAAATGAAAAATAAGCGTTCCGATACCGGCGCAGCAAATCGCCACAGCCGGGTTCAACCCCGTCAGCAGCGGAACCAACACCGTCGCACCGAACATTGCGAACAAATGCTGGAAACCAAGGATCGCTTTTTTACCCCAGCCATGCTGATGCTGCTCAATTGTCTTGTTCATGATGATACCTCCCAATTAATATATGATAATTGCATATATGCAAAAGCCTTATCCAATCATATGAATAAGGCTTATCCATCGTTTTTTGAGTCGCAAATATCTACGCTTTCTTCACCATCAAATTCCAGTACCTTGACGGATATCAGCTCATGTGCCGCCGTTGGCACATTCTTTCCTACAAAATCCGCGCGGATAGGCAGTTCTCTGTGCCCACGGTCCACCAGCACCGCAAACTTAATGCAGTTGGGACGACCCATATCCATAATTGCGTCCATCGCGGCACGCGCTGTTCGTCCGGTATAAAGCACATCGTCCACCAGTACAATTTTTTTGTCCGTCACATCGAAATCTATATGTGTCGCGCTTACGACCGGCTGATCCGAATCTCTTGAGAGATCATCCCTGTAAAATGTAATATCAAGCGTTCCCAATGCAACGTCGCGCCCTTCAAACTCTTTGATATAAGCCGCGATGCGCTTCGCGATCGTCACACCCCGGCGTTGTATCCCGATCATGTACAGCTCCTTTGCGCCATCTGTATTTTCTATGATCTGGTGTGCGATACGTTTTAAGGTACGTTGCATCGTTTCCTGATCCATGATCGTTGTTTTCTTTAAGCCGTCCATTGCAAACTCCTATAAAAAATACCTTGTCACATCTGAAAAGACGCAGCAAGGCACACAAAAAAGCAACTCTTATGTACACCTTACGGCCTCTCAACGGACCTGTTTAAAGGTTTTGTTTTCTCTTGTAACAGTATATCAAATCGAGATTATAGATTCAATCTGTTTTTTATATTTTTTTAAGCGAAGCAAGTACCTTTTCAAAATAATCGGGAAGCGATGCGTAAAATTCCATCCGTTCCCCTGTACGCG
>CAZBSH010000057.1:0-13765 GCA_964494645.1 uncultured Christensenella sp.
AGCGTTCGCTTTCCGCCTGCGAAACATGGTATCTCCGCCTCTTCAAATACCTTTTGTATTGTACCTTCATACGCCTCCATGTTGCCGCATACGACAGCCATATCCCGGAACGCATATCCGCGTTTTTCCCTCAAATAAGCGATATGCGCCGCCACTGCTCGCACCTCTTCTTCTTTATCCGCCGCTCGCGTCACACTAACATCGTGCGCCGCATCAAGCTTTTTAAACGGATACGCATACAAATTTTTTTCGATATGCAAAATATCCGGCGATACGTCCCCGTCCTTCGTGATAACGGATGTTTCGAGCCCCGCCTCCATCGCGCCACCCAAAAATTTATTGCGGTTCTCGTTACAAATCTCATAGACCGGCGCATCCGGCGCATTGCCGTCCGCATAATAAAAAGACATAACCGTCTGTTTCGCCGTACCCATCAGCGCTTTTAAAAACCGTACGGTCTGTGCGTTATAAATATCAAACCCATGTATAAAAAGATGTGCCCCCTGCAAAAATTCCGCCTGTGGAATATGCTCAATGACCATGTTGATCTTATCTTCCGTGTCGTAAAGCCCTTCGCACATTTCATTGAATCTCTCGTAAAGAAAAGCAATATCTAAAAATTTTTCCATGGTATTACGGTGTTCCGTCTGTATCTCGCGCAACATCTGCGGCGTGAGGTCAAGCGTCTTTAGCTCCGATACAATGCTGCCCATCATCAACGGCAGATCACCCTTTTTGGCGCATTTTCTAAGGGCATGCAAATCATTTTCGCTATGATCCAGCAGCAGCCGCATCATCATGCTTTTTCCTGCGGCATCAATGCTCGTAACCGCCTTACCGTAAGTACTTTCCAACACACGATCACAAATACGCGCAGGACTTTGCACACATACGCCCATCAGCCCCTTTAATCCGAGCTTATCGATCAGCTGTTTTTCCGTGATATAGGTCGCCTGCGGCGGCACAACAACAAGAACGTTCGCAAGCGGATCGAGGCGAATCAGTTCTCCTATTTTTTCAGTGATCGTGTCGTCGCGTTTGCTGGCTGTCCTACCCAGCACAAACTCAATACCCATTTCTTCTCCAAGCGTCCAATAACAGCGTATTTTTTTATTTTTATTATATCATACAACAAAACAAAAAAGGTTGCGGCATATGCCGCAACCTTGAAAATTACGAGAGGATTTAACCCCTTACCAAGTAGTTCAGTAACAGGTTCAAATCTTCAGGCTCGGATACAATCAAATCCAGTTCGTCGATCTGCGCATCTTTAAACATCTGGGTCAATGCGATGTACTGACACAAAGTGGATTTCAGGTTCAGTCTGTCCCCTTCGGACGTAACCAACTCTACCTTACCCTTGCAGTCCTTGAGAAGCTCAAAGAATTTCTGCGGTTCACTAATGTTTTTGATTTTCACTCCATTGTCCTCCTGACAAATATAAATTTGTGGGTCGTGGGGGAGTTTTTGGAGCTCACCCATTATTGTCATTTTAACACAACCGCCCCTACACTGTCAATATAAACACATCTCAAGCCCGCTAAACATAAGGGTTTGTTTTCTAAACAGTTCTTTTGCTAAATCCCCCATTTGCTTAACAATGCCTGCGTTGTACCATCCTTTGAAAAAGCCTCTATCACGCGGTTCATCTCCGTAGCAACGGCATCCTGCCCAATTGGAAGCAAAATAGAATATCCGACATTATAAAGCGGCTCCGCCAGCATACGGTAGCCTTCCTTCACAAATTGTTTAGCAATCGACTGCGGCATCACCACAACATTTACCTTACCCGCATCAAGATCCATCCGAATACTTTCATAATCCGTATATCGCAATATATCCTTGGTATTATAGTCCATCTTCTTCTGTTCGATATAATCGGCAAGATCAGAAGAAAGGATCGCATTACTCAAAATGCCGATCTGCCCGCCTTCCATATTGGAAAGTTTTTCAAGCCGCGAATCCCCCGTCGTGATTGCCACCACATTATCCTGATAATAAGGGTTCGTCAGCACAAAGCCTTTGGTTTTATCCGTTCCACTTGTAAGCAGCCCCAGCGCAATATCCACTTTATCATATTTGATAGACCCGGCAGCATCCTGCGAACTTAGTGCATAGTACTCATATATTTTTTGCTGATCACCAATCAATTCCTTTAAAATCGCATCAATATATTCACGGTCAAATCCGGTAATGTTACCGTTTTCATCTACACCGCCAAACCCTTCCACATCTGTCCGGATCCCTACCCGTATCGTATCGTTTTTCATCAGCATACTCGATGCAAAACTATTTTTTGCCGCGAAAGAACCGATCACCGCTACGCACACCAAAACCGCCGCTACCGCAATACCAACCGTAATGAGCAGCTTCTTGTTGATCTTAAGAGACGATCCTCTTCGTTTTTTAGGGCGTCCTGTATGTTTTCTCAAAGCATTCTCCTTGTGTTGTCCTGCAATTTATTATAATGATATTTGCACGTAAATTCAACAAAACACTTGTCAATTTATTATGAACATGCTACATTGAGAACATCCGGACAATCCCGGATATGATCGTCATAAGAAAGCGTAAGGTGTTTATGTACGGAAGAATTATCCCCATCCGCGGCGGCGTGCAATCCATTTTGGTAATGGGCGATTCCGTTGCAAAAGGCGTCGTTTTTCATTCAGAAAAGCAGCGGTATATTTTTTCAAAAAACGGTTTTATTCGCCGTCTGGGCGAACGCCTCAAAGCAAGCGTACATGATTTTTCCAAATTCGGCACGACAACCTCCTATGGCGAATCGCTGCTTAAGGAAAAGCTTTCCGATATCAATCCCGATTTGGTACTGATCGAATATGGCGGTAACGATTGCGATTACAAATGGGATGAGGTCGCGCTTGCCCCGACTGCGCTTCATTTACCCAATACGCCGGTACATGAATATGCACAAAAATTAAAGCAAATGATTGCATCTCTGCTCTCATTAGGTAAGATTCCCGTACTGATGAATCTCCCTCCGCTCAATGCTCCCGCGTATTTTCGCTGGTTCACCAAAAACGATCCGCAGCGTTCCCACAATATTTTAAAGTGGCTGCATGACGTTTCTAAAATCTACTGGTGGCAGGAGAAGTATTCTTATACAGCGGAGCAAGTCGCTGATTCGTTTGGCATCCATATCATCAATGTGCGTTCTGCCTTTTTACGCCAGAACAATTACCGCGATTTTATCTGCGAAGACGGAATACACCCAAACGAGAAAGGTCAGGCGCTGATCGAACAGGAATTTCTTACTTATATTGACCGCCATGCATCCTATCTAATGACCTAACACATAAAAAAACAAGCTGCTTTTTGAAAAAGCAGCTATTTTTTACTTTCAAAGCACTTCTATTCCCACATCCGCATTTTCCGCCCGCTTGCAAAAAGGATATTCCTTTACAAATTTCTGATACGCGTATTCCCTGACCGATTCGTCTTCAAATACAGCGAACACGCAGCTCCCGCTGCCTGTCATCATAGCAAAGTCCGCGCCGCGGTCACTGCATTTCGTCAGTATCTTGCGCACCGCCGGACAAATCACCGTACCCGGTCTCTGCAACACATTGCCGGCCGCTGCAAAATACGAATCTCGATCGCCTTGCGCGAGTGCCTTTGCGGCAGCGTCTATATCAACTGTGTCCCGCCTTTCATCCGCATCAAATCTCCCATACGCCGCAGCCGTAGATACCCCCTTTTGCGGTTTGATCAATAGATACCGGAATTTACAGTGATTCGCTATCTTTTGGAGTTTTTCGCCGATACCGCGCGCGCGCATACATCCCCCGCCAATAAAAAACGGTACATCTGCGCCGATCTGTACGCCAAGTGCACGCATCTGTTCTAAATCCATCCCCGCCTCATACAGGTGATTCAGCGCAAACAACGTCGCCGCCGCGTCGCTGCTGCCGCCACCCAGCCCTGCCTGCGCAGGTATATATTTTTCAATCACGATCTCAGCGCCGCCGCGGATATCGAGCGTCTGAAAAAACAGCTTTGCCGCGCGCTTAACCGTATTATTTGCATCCACCACCATACTGTCGCAGCGTACGACGACCCTATCGCTGCATTTTACAGACAACACATCCGCGACACTAATGCTCTGCATCAACATATCAAGCTCATGCATCCCGTCCGGTCTTACGCCTAAAATATCAAGAGCCAAATTCAGCTTTGCATATGCCTTCACCCTCATATAAAAACCCCCGCCATAATTTATGTAAGAATGTCCCATGAGGATTTCATTATAGCATAAAAACAGGTCATATGGTAAAATGATTGCGTGGAAGAGAGGGATATTATGTTCATCACAAACGGTTGGAATGACTACAAAATATTGGATACCGGCGACGGTATGAAGCTTGAACAATGGGGAGATGTCATCTTATCAAGACCCGATCCTCAAGTCATTTGGGCAAAGCAGCGCCCCGACTTGTGGCAAACTATTCATGCGGAATATATACGCAGCGCGCAAGGCGGCGGCGAATGGAACTATCTGAAGAAGCTGCCCGAACGTTGGACAGTTTCTTATCGAGGCTTGCAATTTTACGTTCGTCCGACCGGCTTTAAGCATACCGGTCTTTTTCCGGAACAGGCTGCCAACTGGGATTTTATGGCGCAGCGTATTTCGCAGATAAAATCACCGCGCATCTTAAATCTTTTCGCCTACACGGGTGGCGCCACACTTGCGTGTGCCGCGGCAGGCGCGCAAGTCACGCACATCGACGCAGCAAAAAGCATGAATGGTTGGGCGAAGGAAAACCTCGCGTTAGCCGGGCTTTCACAATGCCCTGTACGTATTTTAGCGGACGATTGCCTAAAATTCGTATTACGCGAACAGCGCCGGGGCAATCGTTACGACGGGATCATCATGGATCCCCCGAGCTACGGTCGCGGCTCTGACGGCAAGGTGTTCCGTACGGAGGACAATTTGTTTGAACTGGTTTGGGAGACCGCCAAACTTTTGTCAGATACCCCTGTTTTTTTCATCATCAATTCCTATACGACAGGGCTTTCTTCCATCGTATGTAAAAACATAGTAGAAATTTCGTTGAGTGACCGAAAAGGCAGTATTGACGCAGGCGATCTTTGCCTTCCTGTCGAGGATCAGAAGATTCTTCTTCCCTGCGGTACAACGACGCGGTGGACGCCATGACACCGCATATCCTGTATGAGGATAATCATCTGCTGATCGTGTGCAAGCCGCAAAACATGCCCACGCAAGCCGACAGTTCCCGCGACATGGATTTTTTGAACTTGCTAAAGCAATATATCAAAGAAAAATATCAAAAACCCGGCGAGGTATATCTTGGTCTTGTGCACCGTCTGGATCGCCCCGCAGGCGGCATCATGGTGTTCGCGCGTACATCAAAAGCCGCTGCGCGGCTAAGCGCACAGCTCAAGGACGGCAGTTTTCAAAAAAAATACTACGCCGTTGTTTCCAATGCTCTTCCCGTGTCGGGCACGTTGGAAGATCATCTTTTGAAGGACAGCCAAACCAATACCACCCATGTCGTTTCTGCAGGGACACCGCATGCCAAACACGCGTTACTTGCTTACCGCATCGTCGCGCAAAAAGACGGTCTTTCCCTGCTTGATATCTCATTACATACAGGTCGCCCCCACCAGATACGCGTACAATTATCTCATGCGGGTGCGCCTCTTTTGGGCGATGTGAAGTACGGCGGCAAACATGCCAAAAAACTATGTTTATGGTCTTATTCCCTATCTATTCTCCACCCCACAAAAAAAGAACGTCTCACCTTTATATGTGAGCCGCCCTTTTCCTATCCTTGGGATCTGTTTGACCTCATTCATCCCAGTTGATCACCGGGAACTGTACGTCGTCTGTCTCTATGCTGAGCCCATTCAAATATTCGAGCATATTATTTACGCCTGTTGAAAAGCGGATACCCGTCGCCCACAGCGCCTGATATTTTACACCCATTTTTTTGTTCAGCTTCGCATCGCCATAAATATTGTCTCCGAGAATCGGGTAACCCGCCGCTTCCATATGCGCACGTTCCTGATTCATATACTGCGTCACCGGCTCAATCTCCAAAAAGCTCAATTTGCCATTGCTTTTCAAAATATGATAGCGGGTATAGATAGGCACTGCACCACGCGCGTTGTTTTGCGTCACGCGGTATTTTTCGTCACTTTCCTTCACATAGAAATGCTGGAACTGTCCATCGCCATACTTAGGACATCCCTTGACGACCGCCCGAAAGGTACGCGCAATCCGTCTCTGGCGTGTCGCCTCTCGAACCGCTTCAAAATAATCTCCATTCTTCGCAAACATCACCAATCCGCCCGTATAAATATCCAGCTTAAAACAAGGAAAAGGGATCATCCCCAGTTCCTCTGAATATTCCGCATTGTCCTGCATATAATTGATGACCATAGGGATCAGCTCCGGCGTATTTTTAGGGAGCCCCGTCCCCGCCGCAACGACCGTTCCCGGCTGCTTGTTCAACACGATCAGATTTTCATCCTCATACACGATGTCAAGCGTGGGCTGCCTCTCATATTCAATGGGCGCATATATCTCAATGATATCACCGTCCCGTACAGCAAAATCCTTTTTGATAAGACTGCCGTTTAACTTGATGTCTCCTGTACGGATCATTTTTTTTAGGTTTGCCGCAGCAAGCTCAGGCACAGATTCCGCCACACATTCAGTGATACGGAAACCCTCCTGCTCCTTTGCGACTTCAAGCCTGATCATAGATGTCCCCTTTTTTCTATAAATACTTCTGATAGATATCAGGTGCAAAATGCACACTGTATATTGTATCATTTCCCGTCTGATTTGCAACGAAAAACTTTCACCTGCATCAAAAAAACCGCCCGCAAGCGGTCTTTCCTTCATTATTTTTGCGGGAACAAATCCTCATATCGCAGCTCCTTACCACAACCGCTTTTTAATATCAGGGATTCTTTCGTGACACGCATAGGCACGTGCGGGATATCCGCCTCATACACAACCGCGCCGTCCTCCTCAAATCCAAAGTTTTCATAAAACCCTTTGACCCTTTGCTGTGCGTCAAGGCGAATCTGTGAGGGGGCATATTCAAACGCCTTCACAAGCAACAGGCGCATCATCAAATCGCCCACGCCTTGTCCCCGTTCCTCTTTTATCACACACAACCTGCCAATCCGAAACGTTTTGCCATCATGATACAGTCTGCCCGTCCCGATCGGTCGCTCGCCGTCATAGATCACGACATGCATCGCCTGCTCGTCAAACAAATCGAACTCGTCTTCCGGTGCAAACCCCTGCTCTGCCACAAATACATTTTCACGTACCGCCATCACGTCCGCAAGATCGCCGTTTCCGCAAATCCATTGATTCGTAATCAATATTCAGGCGCCTCCTCGTCGTCATGGATATAATCCGTTTCCAAATATTTGGTATATTCGCCCTGCCATTGCATTGCAATCGCGCCTGTGGGTCCGCTTCTTTGCTTGGCAATGATGATACGCGCCTTGCCCGCGTTTTCCGGCGTTTTATCCTCCGGATAATAGTCCTCCCGGTGCAAGAAAATAACTACGTCCGCGTCTTGCTCGATCGCGCCTGACTCACGCAAGTCAGAAAGCATAGGATAACGCGTCTTTTTTTCGCGTTTTTCCGACGCACGCGAAAGCTGCGACAGCAGCATGATGGGCACGTTTAATTCTTTTGCCATAATCTTTAAAGATCTCGTGATCTGCGCGACCTCCTGCTGTCGGCTTTCCGCACGCCCCGTTCCCTGCAATAGCTGCAAATAGTCGATAGCGATCAACCCCAGCCCTGATTGTTTTTGCATGCGGCGCGCTTTGGCAAGCATTTCCGTCACGGTGATCGTTGCCGAATCGTCGATATAGATCGGCGCGTTGGATAACACCTTCATTGCTTCCGCAAGTTTTGTGATTTCCGTTGCTCCCATTTTTCCCGAACGCGTCAACTGACTGTCAATACGCGCTTCCGAGCATAACATTCGCGTCGCCAGCTGATCCGCCGACATTTCCAGTGAAAACACCAAGCACGGTATCTCCTTGACCAGTCCGATGTGCTCGACGATGTTCATCGCAAAACTTGTTTTACCCATGCCCGGACGACCCGCAACGATGATAAGCTGTGTCCCCTGGAATCCGGACAGCATCTGATCCATATAAGGAAATCCTGTCGGGATCCCCATCATGCCGTCCTGCGCCTTCATCGCCTCGCTGATCTTCACATAACTTTCCTGCAAAGCTTCTTTGATATGCACGACCGAGCTATGCGAATTTTTGAGCGCGATCCGGTAAATCGCGTCGCCCGCGCGCCCGATGATCGCGTCCGCTTCCTCTTCGCCCTTGTAGCTTTCGTCCGCCGCAGTCATACTCGCGTCAATCAGCTTTCTAAGGGATGACTTTTGCTGAACAATGTTGATATAATGCTTTAAATTCGCAACGGAAGGCACTACTGTCGTAAGCTGCGATAAATATTCCATACCGCCCATACGCATTTTTCCGATCTGCTCAAGCTTCTGGCTTACCGTAACAAGATCAACAGACACGCCATTTCCCATCAGCTCGCTCATCACACGAAAAACATCCCTGTGCTGCTGCTGATAAAAATCCTCTTCCCGCAGGGCTTCCATTGCCTCGTATACACATTTTTCATTGAGAAGCATGCTCCCCAAAATGGATTGCTCCGCCTCCAAATTATTGGGCGGTATCCTGTTTCCCGCAATCGCGGGACGCCCTTCAGCCATCGACCACCACTACCTTTATCTTTGTACTTACTTCCGCGTATACCTTCACGGAAACATCATATTCTCCCAATTCTTTGATGTTAGGCACATTCACTTTCTTTTTATCGATCTCGATGCCCATCACCTTTGACAGCTCCGCCGCTACCTCCTTGGCAGTGATCGCGCCAAAAAGCCTGCCGCCTTCCCCGTGCTTTGCCGGAATTGTCAATGTCATACCGGATATCTTGTCCGCCAGCTCTTTCGCGTCCTGCTTTTCCACAGCCTTTTTATGCTTTTCGGCCGCCAACGCGATAGTCGCGGCATTCAGATTCTGTGCCGTCGCTTGGCTTGCCAGTTTCTTTGGAAACAAAAAGTTGCGCGCATACCCATCGCTTACATTCACGATCTCCCCCGCTTTTCCTTTTCCTGCCACATCTTGATTTAAAATTACTTTCATTGCTCAGCTCTCCTTCTTGTATTCTTCTATTGCTTCTTTCAGCTCAACTACGACCTGTTTTTTATCCATTCCTCTGATCTGTGCGCCTGCGATGGTTGCATGACCTCCGCCTCCCAGCTTTTCCAAAATACGCTGTACGTTGATCCCGCCGATCGAACGTCCTGAAACCAAGATCACCCCGTTTTGCTCACACAATACAAACGAAGCGCTAAGACCCCGGATGCCAATCAGTGAATCAGCTGCCTGCGCCGCCAAAAGCTGCGGGTTTTTCGCATCGTCCGGACACCACGATATTGCGATGCCGTCCGGCAAAATATCCGCCCCTTGCACAACCTTCGCGCGCGCGTTGAACGTCTCCAAATCGTCCTGAAACAAATGTCTGATCGTCGTCGTATCCGCACCGAGCTTCCGTAAATAAGAAGCCGCTTCAAACGTGCGTACGCCCGTCTTGAATGAAAACCCCTTGGTATCGATTGTGATCCCTGCCAGCAGCGACTCCACCTCGAGCGGTTTGATGTGCATCTTATCCGCAAAATATTGCAGAATTTCCGTAACCATCTCCGCTGTCGAAGAGGCATATGGCTCGTGCAGATAAAGCGTCGGATTTTCGATATGATCCGTTCCGCGCAAATGATGGTCAATGACCACCAGCGTGTCCGCCTTTTCAAGCAGCGCAGGCGCAAGCGCAAAATCCGCGATCTGCGTGTCAACGACGATAAGCATAGTCTTATTGTCCATCATTGAAACAGCGTCCTGCGGCGTTACCAACAGTCCCTTATACTCCGGATCCCGATGGATCTCGTCCACCAAGCCCTGTATCGCGGCATTTGGCTTATCGAGAACGATATACGCCTTCTTTTCCACCTTGCGCGCACACGCCAGAAGTCCCATTGCCGCACCCATGCAATCAAGATCGGGCACCGTATGCCCCATAATCATGATCTTGTCACATTGCTCCATCATATTTTTAAGCGCATGCGCGAACATACGTGATTTCACGCGCGTTCTTTTTTCCATGCCCTGCTGCGTCCCGCCATAAAATTTATAGCCCGCTTCTTCTTTAATTACAGCTTGGTCACCGCCCCTCGCAAGCGCAAGCTCCAGTGCCGCTGCGGCATTGTTGTTTGCCTCCTCCGGCGACATCCCCACGCCCGTTCCGATGCTGATTGTCGGATGGAATGCGTCATTTCCCGTTCTAATTTTGCGCATCTCATTCAAAATATCAAACTTGCTCTGCATCAGCGAAGACAAAAACCGTCTTTCAAATACAACAATAAATTTATCACGATCATACTTCTGATATGCACCGTGTATATTTTTCGCATTTTTAAAGATTACACGCTCGATCTCTGCGCCAATCTCCGCATGGTTGCTTTGTTCCGTCCCCCGCAGCAGATCACCATAGTTATCCACCTGTATATGGCAGATCGTTGTGGTCGATGCTTTTGAAAGCGCAGAAGCTTCATATGTCTTTTCCAGATCGATCAGGCGATGGATCGTATACTCTTTATCGCCCCACTGACAGCCGATCGTTTCCTTGTAGTATACTTTGCCATGGATTTTTACCTTTTTATCCTTTTCCGGTTTATTGAGCTGCGGAAAGACGCGAAAAATATTTTTTCCTTCACAGTGCATCCCCGCCAGCATAAAAAACGCCGGATTATGCCAGCCGATCACACCGCCCTGCTTTGTGATTGCCGTAGGGATCGTGACAGCGTTCACATATTTATCGATGCGTTCCGAGCACGTGGTAAGAATTTGTGCCGCCGTATAAAACCACCGCTGTTTGTTCATCGTCGTAATCATAAAATACAATACGGCAACGACGAAAACGACCACTAAAATAGCCATGCGCAAGTATGTTTGTTGTATCAGCAATAACACAAATACAACCGCTGCCAGCAGCACGAGAAAGACCACCAATTCATTTGAAACATAACTGATCTTTGTTTTTTCTTTCATGTCACACCTGCTGCGTCCAGTCTCTTTTACGGAATTTCACGATCTGCTCAAAAAATCCGATCCACATAAAGATGTTTAAACCAAACAACATCAAAATCAAGAATATAATAACAATAATCGCGATCCTGCCCGAAGCGGAATCCAGCTTTTTCTTAAGCAACCAGTCTGTAAAGGCCATACCCTGCATCATATAGGTAACGCTGAAAAATCCCATGATAATGGCGTAGACCAAATTAAAATTGCGCCAGCCAAGCGTCATTCCCAAAAAGGCGACAATAAGCGCAACAAGAGACCACGTGCCGTATTTCGCCGGAAGTGCCAACTGCGAAAACGTCGGTACGCGTCCGACCTCCAACCCCTGCTTCTTCACAATCGCGCGTGGAATCACGTAGTTCAGCAACCCAAAAAGCGCCACACAAAACATTGCGACCTGCGGTACGAGCATAGCAAGCTGTACCGTAAACGTTTGCATCAGACCCGTCACCGCTACGTCGATCGGCGTATTCATTGCCGCCGCCAGATCAAGAGACTGCGTTCCATTCAAAAGCGCATTGTAGGTCGTATAATAGAGCTTGGAAAATTCCGGATTTGCATGCAAAAACGTTTCGAGGTGATTAAGCAACAGCGTCATCAGATCCGTACCGTACAACAATTGTGTCAGTAATATCAGCAGCCCCAGCGATGCCAGCAATGCCGCACAGGAAATCAGAGTACTGTAATAAAAGGACATACGCTTTTTGATGACGTATGTCATTACGACCGTGATCGGAAGCGAACACACCACCATCACAAGAGCAATATTGATACCCGCAAACAGCCACACCAAAATACCGCTTGCAATAACGCTCAAGACACCAATGACCTGTGAAGAGCGCGCACCCGCAACAATAAACGCCATAGGTACAAATAAGGATACCAAAATAAGTATGATCCAGTTGCTCAGCGCACCCGCAGCCATAAGCGCGACAGCCGTGCCAATACACGCCAGCATGCACCACAATTTTTCGTACTTTTCTTCCGATATATCCGCCACTTTTAAACCTTCTTTACCATGCGCAAGGCATATTTCCCCATAATAGTTACGTGTACTCTTTATCATATATTTTTTTGACCGGATAGTCAACACCGGTCAGGACGGATATTATACTGCTTTGCGGTTCGAAAACAAAGACATATCGTGGTCGAGAAGCTGATCGTAAACGGGGCGCGCGCGCAAAAGTTTTGCCGTGAGATATGCCGCCAACGTTGTAATAATGAGAGGCAAAAACTGATCGTATGCCGCTGTCATTTCGCACACCAACACAATGCCGGTGAGCGGCGCGCGCACGATCGCCCCAAACAACCCCGCCATTGCAAATATCATAAAGTTATGCGTCAGCGCAGCGGGTAACCCCAATACTTCCGCACCAAACAACCCAAAAGCGTTTCCCAATAACGCCCCCATCACAAGCATAGGCATCAATATCCCGCCGGGCACGCCGGAAGAAAAGCTGAATACCGAAAAAACAAATTTAGCCGCAAGCAAAAGAAGTAAAACCACAAGCGCATATTTTACCTCTGCAATCTGCTCCACAAGCGGTGTGCCACCCCCAAGAACAGCAGGTAACACAAACGCAAGTATCCCTGCTGCAATAAACGGAAATATAATGCGGTATTGCGATGGGATCTTATTCATCCGCTCATACATGTGCTGTGTGTTGCGTACCGCTGTATTATAAAGCGCGCCCATCGACCCCAGCAAAACGCCAAGCAACACAAGTGTCCAATAAGCATTCAGCGGAACACTTTGCTCAAGAGTGATCGAAAAAATAGGCGCGCCTCCAAGCAGCAGCCGCGTCACAACGCCGGATGCTGCGCACGCCGCAATGGACGTGTATAGTATCCTAGCCGAAAAACTCTTGTGCACTTCCTCAAGCGCAAACAATATCCCCGCCAACGGTGCGCCAAAAGCAGCGGCAAGCCCTGCGGCGCCACCCCCCGTCATCAGAAGTTTCTTTTCTTCTTCGTCCCCGCGCCGCGAAATCCTTTTTCCAACGACCGCTCCCATTTGTATACAAGGACCTTCTCTTCCGAGTGAAAGCCCCGCCCCCAGCGAGAGCAACCCACCTGCAAATTTACACGCGAGCACCTTCAGCGGATTTTGCGAAAAAATACCTTTGAGTTCCCCTTCCAACTGCGGTATCCCGCTCCCGGAGATCATCGGCTCCCATTTTAAAAGGCGAGCCACCAGGAATGCCGCCATCAAAACAGCAGCAAACCAAAGTACCGCCGCCCACATTTGCGTATGCGCAATCGCAACCAATTTTTGCGCAACCAAAAAAACCTGCGTAACACATACGCGAAACGCAACGGTAATCGCGCCGGCGACCGCGCCAACAAGCAAGCTTTTTAAAACAATATGCTGTTTTTTTGTGTCTTCCCCCGGATTTTTCATGATATGTGTATACCCATTTTTACCCGTTTGAAAACGGGGAATCAAAAAGCAGCATCACTTTTACAAGCAATGCTGCCCTTTTCGCTTTTGATTAGTTCGCGTAAACGCTTACCTGTTTTTTGTCTCTGCCCTTGCGTTCGAATTTCACGATACCGCTTGTAAGAGCAAACAGAG
>CAZBSH010000058.1:0-13270 GCA_964494645.1 uncultured Christensenella sp.
AGCAATACAGCCTGACCACAAACGAAATCACGGAAATGCGGACGGAAACAAGAACGGTTGCGGTGGGAGAAGCCATCGGGCAGGTGCGCACCACCGCCTATTGCAACTGCGTTTCCTGCAACGGAAAATGGGCGGGTGGGCCGACCGCCAGCGGCGTTATGCCAAAGGCAAACCACACCATCGCCGTGGACGCATACAGCCCCATTGTACCCATGGGTACGAAGGTGATCATCAACGGCGTTGCCTACACCGTGGAAGACACAGGCAATTTGAACGCCCACAATTCAGACATAGACATATATTTCAACACCCATGCGGAAGCGCTTTCTTGGGGCAGGCAAACCCACACGATGTATCTTGCCGAGGGCAACAGCAATCAGATTGAGGTCACAAGCACCCGCGAGTACCGCATTTTGGAAATTAAGCTGACCGCCCAACACTTTGCAAACCTTGTATATTTTCGCATGAACGAGCAGCAGCTTGAACGCTATCAGGTGTTGATGACCACCAAAGGCAACCGCCAATATCTGAAAAGTCCGTTTGGCGAATTTAATTGGCTGCCCTATGTCACAAGCTATTACGGCTACCGTGTGCATCCCGCAAGCGGCGGGAAGGATTACCACAAGGGCGTGGACATTGGCTTGCCAAGCGGAACGGATGTTCTTTCAGGACAGGACGGCAGAGTGACCTTTGCAGGAAACAGCGAGGATTACGGGCTTGTGGCGGTGATCGAGGACGAAGATGGTCTTGTATCAAAATATGCCCATTGCTCGGCGCTGCTTGTAAATGTCGGGCAAGAGGTGTTGGCGGGAGATGTGATTGCTAAAACAGGATCACGGCTGCATTTGGAAATCTTGCAAGACGGTCAATACCTAAATCCCCTGTACTTTGCCATCACAAACGACTACAGCGCCGCGCCGGAATACGGCGACCCCGGCGCGGCGATGGGCGATGGCAGCTATGCCGCGCTGATTGCGGAAGCGGAAAAGCATCTTGGAAAACCCTATGTGTTTGGCGCATCAGGACCGAATAGCTTTGATTGTTCGGGTTTTGTATGCTATGTACTCAATCACAGCGGGGTCAAAAATGTGGGGCGCACCAACGCGCAGGGGTTGTATAACATGTGCACCCCCCTATCGTCAAGCGAAGCAAAGCCGGGCGACCTCATATTTTTTACAGGAACATATTCAACCCCAAACCCTGTGACGCACGTTGGCTTTTATGTGGGCAACAACACCATGCTCCACGCGGGAAAGCCCGTGCAATACTCACCAATTACAACACCATATTGGCAAAAACATTTTTACAGCTTTGGACGACTGAATTAGAGGAGGTATATTTTGAACGCAAAAATACAGCGCATTATCAACGAAATTGAAAAAACAAAGGATAAAATATGTGAGTTTCAAGCACGGTTAAAAGAGCTTGAAAAACAGAAAACCGAGCTTGAAAACATGGAAATCATCAGCGCGGTGCGCGGCATGGATATTTCCTTTGCCGACCTTGCCACGCTGCTGAAAAATCCACAGATCACTTCGGGTC
This sequence comes from uncultured Christensenella sp., assembly GCA_964494645.1. GTDB lineage: Bacteria > Bacillota > Clostridia > Christensenellales > Christensenellaceae > Christensenella. Next base: position 1,543 of record CAZBSH010000058.1, read on the forward strand.
AACTTGTCCCGAAGTCCGAGGCAAAACCTGATATTGAAAAGGAGGAAACCGAATCATGAAGCTATTTCACAAGCTGGCGGCGTTATGCGCCGCTTTTCTCATATCCCTGTGCTTCTTTTGCACCGTAGCCTACGCGGTGGAAGAACCCGAACCCCATACCCCTGCCATTGCCGCTACGCAGAGCGCAGTTCCGACTGAAATTCCAACGGAGAACGAAGCCGAGCCTATGCCCGCAATCGCCGAGGAAGAACCCACGACCGACGTTGTGCCGCCAAGCGGCACGGGAACGGTGATTGAAACCGCCACAAGCGCAGACAGAGAATTTTATACCATCAGCACCCCCGCGGGCAACGTCTTTTATCTGATCATCGACACCACACGGCCAGCGGAAAACGTATATTTCCTCGATGCTGTGACGGAAAAGGATTTGCTTGCGCTTGCCGAAAAAACGGACGACAAGAAGCCGGATGAATCCCCAATCGGAGGTATTATTTCTGATGAAAAAGTGGATACTGCTCCCACACCCCAGCCAAGCCCCGAAGCGCAGGACGCCCAAAGCGGCAATATGTCCAACATCATCATAATTGTGGTAATGGTACTTGGGATCGGCGGCGTTGCCTACTATTTCAAGGTTTATCGCAAGAAAAAGAACGCTGACATACACGACGAGTACGAAGCAGACGAGCCGGAAACCGCTTATGAGGAATATGCAGAGGAAGATTAGTCGGAAGAATTACCTTGGGACGAGGATGACAAGGAGGATGACGCATGAATTTCACCGACAGCCCATTTGAAAAAATGATGAAGGAAGTACCCCGCGCCTCGCGCTTGTCTGCTAAAAAGCATCCAAACCGCACAGGCAAGAAAGATACCGCAGTATTGCTAAAGCAAAATCCGCAAAAGCCGACATTGGAGCGGGAAAGTGAGCAGCCGTGAGCTTACCCGCGCAGAGCGCGTGAAAATCCGAAAACTGGTGATGGGCGTTTGCGCCAATTATGACCGTGGATGCGGCTGTTTTCCACTTGCTTGCGAGTGTTATATGCTCCCAAAATGGTGGACAGGCTCATACTGCGTCTATTTTAAAAACGCGGTTTTGCCGTGTGATCCTGTTTTGGAGGCTACGTTACTTAGCTGTGGCGATACCACTCAAAGAATTTGTCCTGTGTGTGGCGCGGCATATATCCCTGTCACAAGTCAGGCGTATTGTTCGGAAGTATGCCGCGTTGAGGGAAAGCGCAAAGCTGACCGCCGCAGACAGCAACGGCGCAGACGCAAAACAGAACGGTAAAAGTGTCACGAACTTAGCAGAAAAAAACCGCTGTTTATGCGGGTTTCAAGCCCATGTTTTGCGGATGGGCATATTGTGTATCAATACCCTGTATTTTGGCAGTAAGAGCGTGACACAACCCCACTTCGGGTCAAGTTGACCCGAAGTGGACAAGATTCGTGCGGACGCGACATCATGGTGATTACCACTCATAAGGCGTATAATTATAGTATAAGAAGAACTGCAAAGGAGGAAAATACCATGATGAAAAAGCTAACAGGGCTTGTCATATCAGGTTTGGTGGCGGTGCAGATTCTAGGCGGATGCGCCGCACAGCAAGCGAATGTAAAGCCGCTTGCGCAGGAAACAGCGATAGCGCAAGCGTCACCCGAAGCAACGCCTACCGCCGCACAAACAACAACCCCAACGGCAGCGGCGGTGAGGCAGAGTGAAAAGCCAAGCGCAGCACCGTCTATGCCAAGTCACACACCAAGCGCAGCGCCCACCGCGACAAGCAAACCAACGGACGCGCCAAAACAGAAACCCGGCGCAGAAAAGGCACAGGCAGAAAACAGCGGTCAACAATCAGAAAGCGCACCGATACAGGATGCGCTACCGATTGCTACAGCAACACCCACGTCAATCCAAACTCCCGCGCCCACCCCAGCGCCCACGCCGCCACAAGCAGAGCCGCCGAACCCAACGCCCGCGCCAACACCTGAACCGGGCGCAAAGTGTCATACATGCCAAACAATGGTTGCGGACAGCGATCTTTACGAGCATATGAAGTATCACGCGATACATGACGGCGGCGGTGGCTACGATACGGAATAACACAAATCTCTCTTTGAGCTTGCAAGCGCAGGCTCTTTTTTTGCCCATTTTTAGCTACAATCATTTTGGAAAGGAATAGAAATATGCGAAACCTATCTAAAAAAACAATCGGTTTTCTGCTTATGATCGTACTGTGTTTTTCACTCATACCTGTGTCTGCAATGGCAACAGAAATTGTGGAAACGCCTGATTTATCCGAGCAAGTGACCGATGAACCGATTGAAATTCCCGACACAGCCGAGCCGGACTTCGGGTCAACTTGGCTCGAAGTGGACGATCAAAGCACCGCTCCTAATCTATCCGTTGCGCCTGAATACGTCAAAGTGGTGGAAAAGCCGCTTGTTCAGGTTGTTTACCATTATTATGATGAAAGCCAAGGCGTAGCGGATTTTGCGGATTACGCGATTACCTCCACTCACTCATACTATGCCCTTGCAACGGCAACCGACACAGGTATTGCAATCGCGGCAAACAAATACCCAAACAATGTGGCGGTCAGCACGGAAGCATTGCGTTTTCGTGTGCTTTTGAATGGGAGCGAGGACATCACCGCCCAAGCGTCTTACGATACGGAGACAGGCTTGCTCATCCCGCCGCCTGAATTTATGGGGCATCAGATTACGGTTGAATGGTATTGCCCATCGTCTGAAATAACCGAACTGCCCATAAAAGTGACGGTCTGCACCAACAGGCAGGGCGAGTTTACAACCGCTGTTACAGACGCAATACTGCCATCCAACGCAAACAGCGTTGCTGTTCCCATCGCGGAATCGGGCGGCTTGGTGGTATCGCAAAACGGAATCGATCTGACTAGCGACAGCTACAGCGTGGAAAACGGAAATTTGACCATACAAGCGGCGGCGCTTGGCGGGGATATTTCCGTGTCCGCCTATGCGCCCCCTGCCAAAAAAGGCAAAAGTACGGATTTTACGCAGGCAGTTCACACGCGCAGCTCTGATCAAATCTACTATGGGTATTACACGTCATATTACACCGCCAACGGCAATGTGGCGTTTTGCCTAAACCCCAATGTATCGGGGCTTAACGCGGGTACTTACGATGTAAGCGGCTTTTTGAAGCGCGGCGAACATGATTTGCTGATTAAGTGCGCCTACTATCTGTATGGAGGTCCGGGTTATGACAGCGTGAAAAACAATCTGTTTGGCGATCCTGATTCGCTGGAATCATACGGATTGTGCCACGCGGCAGCGTCCTATGTGTATTTAAACGACCCGTCCGCGTTTAGAGGGCTTTCGAGTTCGACCATTAACCATTTGCAAAATGTTATTGCGTCAGTAGACGCACAGCCCATGCCGCCGGAGGGCTTTGACGTATTTTTGTATAACGTTGGCAGCACAACCAATCAGGGGCTTATGTCGTGGAGCTACACGCCCACAGGTAGTTTGGAAATACAAAAGGTTTCAGCCGATCCCGCCAAAACAAACGGCAATCCCTGTTATTCCCTCGCGGGTGCTGTGTTTGGGGTGTATAACGGCAGCGATACAAAGATAGGCACGATTACAACGGACGCAAGCGGCAAAAGCAGACTAGCGGACATTGCCACAGGACAAACAGGCTTGTACATTGTGGAAGAAACGTCGCCGCTTGGTTATGCGGCGCATACTGGCAAAATTCCGTTTGAAATTGTGTCAGGGCAAACTACGACAGTAGAGGTAAAGAACAAGCCGCAGGGCGATCCAATCACCATTTTACTCAAAAAGCAGGATTCAAATACGAATACCAATTCGGCGCAAGGGCAAGCGTCACTCGCGGGTGCGCAGTTCACCATCAAATATTATATGGGTCACTTTTCCAAAAGTGAGCTAACCGGCAAAACGCCTACTCGCACATGGGTTTTGAAAACGGATGAGGACGGTTTTGCCATGTTATTACCACAAAGCCTAGTAGCAGGCAGCGACCCGCTTTACTACGCAAGCAACGGCACAACTCCCACCATCCCGCTTGGCACGGTATCGATTCAGGAGACGAAAGCGCCCAGCGGTTACCTATTAAATAGCGAATTATTTGTACGCCAAGTAACGACGTCAGGCAGGATGGAAGCCGTGAACACCTACAACGTTCCCATCGTTCCCGATCAGATCATTCGCGGCGGAGTGAGCATCGAAAAATGGGATGCAGAGCTAAATCGCAAATCAAATTCGCAGGGCGACGCAAGTCTAGTAGGTGCTGTGTTTGAGATTTACAACAGGAACAACAGTAGCGTTGTTGTAAGCGGCAAAACCTATGCGCCCAATGCGGTTGTTCACATTATGACAACAGACGCTACGGGTACGGCAGCCACGGCAAACAATTTGCTCCCCTACGGTAGCTATGAGGTTGTCGAAAAAACGCCGCCAACTGGTTATTTGGGTACAGGCGTGATCAGACAATCCTTTGAAATACGGCAAAACGGTGTAATTGTCAGTTTGAAAACAAGCGATAAAGTCATAAAAAACAACATTATCCGTGGCGGTGTGGAAATTGAGAAGTGGGATGTGGAGCGCAATCAACCAAAAGCAAAACAGGGCGACGCTACCCTTGCGGGCGTGGTTTTTGAAATTTGGAATCGCAACAAAAACAGTGTCATTGTAGGCGGAAAGGAATACGCGCCCAATACCGTTGTACATACCATGACCACCAATGAAGATGGTTTTGCGAGATCGGCAAACAATTTGCTCCCCTACGGCAGCTATGAGATTGTGGAGAAAACGCCGCCGACTGGTTATTTGGGTACAGGCGTGATCAAACAAGCGTTTGAAATCCGGCAAAACGGCGTAATTGTCAGCTTGAAAACAAGCGATACGGTGATCAAAAATAACATTATCCGTGGCGGGGTTAAGGTGGAAAAATGGGATAACGAAATTGACAAACACAAACCACAGGGCGGCGCGACTTTAGCGGGTGCGGTGTTTGAAATCGTCAACAGGAGCGCAGACAAAGTGTTGGTGCAAGATACCCTGTATGATGTGGGCGCGGTGGTTTATACCATGAGAACTGACAAAACAGGAACAGCCGCAACAGAAAACGATCTGTTACCCTACGGAACATATGAAGTACGCGAAACAAACCCGCCGGAGGGTTACCTTGCAACAGGCGTTTTGAGTCGGATTTTTACCATTCGTGAACATGGAAAAATTGTGGAATTAAACACTTCTGAAACCGCAATTAAGAATAACCCCATCCGTGGCGACCTCAAAGGCGTGAAAATCTCTGATAGCAATGCGCACCGTTTGGCGGGTGTGCCGTTTAAAATTACATCCAAAACCACAGACGAAAGCCATACCATACTCACCGACCAAAACGGTGAGTTTAACACAGCGTCAAGTTGGAATCCGCACAGCCAAAACACCAACCGTGGCGAAACTGACCGTGACGGCATTTGGTTTGGTGAGATTGAAACGCTCAATGACGATTTGGGTGCGTTGCTCTATGACACCTATCTAATTGAGGAACAGCCGTGCGCGGCAAACAAAGACCGCGAACTGCTTTCCTTTGAGGTGGCTGTTTACAGGCATAACGTGACAATAGACCTCGGCACACTCACCAACGATTATGTGCAAAAGCTCGAAATCTTTACGACTGCCCGCGATCAGGAAACGACCACGGGTAGCGCCCATGTTTCAGACCAAACCACCATTCTTGATACCGTATACTATGCCGGACTGGTGGTGGGTATAGATTATACGGTCAAGGGCGTATTGATGGACAAAAGTTTAAACGCGCCCCTGCTGGTGGATGGTAAGGAAATTACCGCCGAAAAGACATTCAAAGCGTTATCTGAAACAGGCAGCGTGACGATGGAATTTGCTTTTGATTCTAATGTTCTTGCAGGCGCAAGCATCGTTGTGTTTGAATCGCTGGAATATGAGGGCAAAGTAATTGCTTCTCATGCCGACATCGAGGACGAGGGGCAAACGGTGGCGTTTAAAGCGCCCAAAATTAGCACAAACGCGTCCGGCTTGATAGGTGAAAAGGAACTGGACATACTCGGCGATGTTACGATTATTGATGTGGTATCCTTTGAAAATCTGATTGTAGACCAGACCTATACCCTCAAAGGCGTGTTGATGGACAAGGCAACAGGTGAGCCGCTTTTGATTGATGGACAGCCAGTAACCGCTGAAAAAACTTTCATCGTTAAAGCGGAAAATGGCACGGTGGAAATGAGCTTTACAGTCAATTCTGCTCTGCTAAAGGGCAAGGACATCGTAATCTTTGAAACGCTCGAATACAAGGAACGCGAAATCGCCGCCCATGCGGATATTGAGGACAATAATCAAACGGTACGGTTTAAAAATCCGCAAATAAAAACGAGCGCAGCAGGTGTTGACGGCAAAAAAGAGCTGTCGCCCTCAAAAGCGGCTACTATCGTTGATGTGGTGAAGTATGAGGGGCTTGCTGTTGGCAAGACCTATACGGTCAAAGGCATGTTGATGGATAAGGAATCGGGTGAGCCGCTGATTGTGGAGGATAAGAAAGTGGTGGCAGAGACAACATTTGTTGCAAAGGACACCGCCGGAAGCGTGGAGGTTGTGTTTACTTTAGGTGCGATAGACCTTGCGGGGAAATCGGTTGTTGTATTTGAAACCCTTTACTATGAGGGCGTTGAAATCGCTGCCCACGCTGACATTGAGGACGAGGAACAAACAGTGACATTCAAAATTCCGAAGATAGGAACAACGGCAAAAGCAGAGGACGGCAGTAAAACAATCTCTGTTGCGGAAGCGGCAAAGGTCATTGATACCGTGAATTATGAGAATCTTACGATTGGTGAGGAATACACCATCAAGGGCGTTTTGATGGACAAAAAGACAAGTAAAGCTCTTTTGGTTGATGGTAAAGAAGTGACCGCCGAAAAAACCTTTGTTGCCAAAACAGAATCCGGCAATGTGGATATTGCATTTGCCTTCAACACCAAAACATTGCAGGAGAAGACACTTGTGGTATTTGAAACCTTAGAGCACGAGGGTAAGGAAATTGCCACCCATGCCGACATTAACGATGATGCGCAGACGGTTGGGGTGGGCGTAGAGATACCGCCGCAACAGCCAAGTGCCGAGCCTTCGCCAGAACCGGGCATTTCAAAAGGCGCACAGACAGGGCGTGAGGGGTTGCCGATGGTCGCACTCATGATTGCGATTGTGGCAGCAGTCTCAGGCGCAGTTATGCTTCTCGTGCACAAGAGAAAAATCCGTAAATAGTATCCCTATGTTAAGACATGTGGACTTCGGGTCAAGATGACCCGAAGTCCACAGATTGGAGGTTTTCGTGAAAAAAGCAAGAATACTTCATGTTTCTATCATATTGCTTTTTGTCTTTGCCGCAGCAAGCGGTTTTTTCTTTTTAAGTGCATATAACGAAGCGCAGGAAGAAATTAAGGAGTACGCAAAAATACAGGAGGGCTATACTTCGATTCAGTCAATGGTAGTTCAAAATGATGAAAATTCCGACGTTGAAACCACGCTGAAAATGGTGGAGCATCCCTATGTAGTTGCAGACTTTGACTCATTACGCAAAACTAACGCTGACACCGTTGGATGGCTTGCAATCCCCGATACCGTTATTTCATACCCCATTGTGCAAACTGATAATAACGAAAAATATTTACACAAATCTTTTAATGGCGAACATTCCAAAGTGGGTGCAATATTTATGGATGCGAACAACAATGCAAGCCCGCTTGATCAAAATATTATTGTGTACGGTCACAATATGGGCAGCGGGCGCACGGATATGTTCGGCACACTCTTATCCTACGATGATAAATCCTATTATGATACGCATGAATGGATTCAATTCGACACCCTTTACAGGCGATACGGATGGTGGCAGATATTCTCTGTAATCCACTTGAACATTGATGCCGCCGAGTTCGATTACCTCAAGCAGAATTTCAATGACGCTGCCGAATTTGAAGCTTGGATAGCACAGGCCAAGGCATTATCTGCTTATGATACAGGCGTGGCTATTCCAGATGATGCGCATATTCTCACGTTGAGCACTTGCAATCGTGCGCAGTATGGAATCAGCGGCAGGCAGATCATTCTAGCGGTAAACACTTCGGGTCAAATTGTCCCCAAGTGATAGGAGGAATTATATATATGAATACTATGATACGATATTTACTATTTGCGTTGATTGTAAGCTGCGCAAGCCTTTTTGATTCTATACAAACAAGATGCAGACTACAAAAACGCCCACAGGAGCTGCGGCAATGAGCCGCCGCAAGCGGGATGTTCTTCTGTCCGCTTGGGTAAGCGCCAATGAATATGAGGCAGTAAGGCAGCGCATGAAGGAAGCCGGAACACAGAACGCGAGCGCATATATCCGAAAAATGCTGCTCAACGGTTATGTGCTGAATGTAGATATTTCGCCTGTACGCGAGCTTGTTTCCCTGCTCCGGCGTTGCTCGAACAATCTCAATCAGGTGGCTGTTCATGCCAATACTTATGGGATTTATGAGTATGAGGTTAAGGGTTTGCGGAGGGATTATTTGCTGTTGTGGGAACAAGTGAAGAGCGTTATGGAGCAGCTTGCGGCGGTGGTGGGACGGTGAAAAGTTAGAGTGCTATCTCTCTTAAGTGTGTTGAATTATCATTAGATTTGCGGGCGGTATTATATTGAACAAACAAAGCTACGATGTTATACTTTATTTGTAGTTGCAAGTATGATGTATACTTTTTATTAGAGGTTACAATAATGGTTAATAATCCATTAAAACTGTTAAAATCGAAATTAGAAGAGTCATCTCCATCTCTATTTCTTGGGGCAGGATTTTCGTATGATGCGGTTAATGACGATGGTCAAGTATTGCCACTAGGAAATGCTTTAAAAAATAGTTTAATTGAAGAGTTTTATATTAATTCTCCTCCCGATAAAAAAAGCGAAGAATACATTGATCAAGTTATAGACGAAAGTTTAAACAAAGATTTGAAATATGTGTGTAAACTTCTTAGATCAGAAGGGCGAATAAAGGAACGCAATGATTATTTAACTAAAACCTTTAGAGGTTGTATACCCGATTCAAAAAATCCATATCAAAAAAAGATTGTGGAATATCCTTGGTATAGAATATTTACTCTAAATATTGATGACCTTGTAGAAAACATATACAAATATGATAAAAGTAAAAAACTACTAGTCTGGAATAATTCCGATAAAGGAAGCTTTGCGTCCTCGTCGTCTGATCCTCTTCTTATTAAATTACACGGCGATGTGAATGACGAAGAAGCTGGTTATGTATTTGATAACGATGAATATAATGATTTTTTGGCAAGAGAAGATTGTTTACTGCATGAATTTGCAGACGCTTTTACTGAAACGGATATGATATTTATTGGAACCGAATTTCAAGAAGATGATATGCGTACAATGCTGACAAAATATTATAAGATAGGTTATCGACAAGATGAGCGTGATTATTTTTTTGTAAGTCCTCATATAAATGATATAGCTTTTAAAAATGAGTTGGAATCAGAAGCAAATGTACATTTGCACTGGATCAAGATGAATACAGCGGATTTTTTAGATTTTTTATCTAGAGAAATTAAGCAAAAAGATTCTATTAGACATCCTTTAAAATCAAATGGAGCTGTATTCATGGATGAAATTACAAGATATATACCAAAACCCTATCATAGTGACCTCTATTCAGGATTTGAGCCGCAATGGGATGATTTTTTTGAAAATTGGGATATCATATACCCTGACGCTATAGCTGAAACAAAAAAAGCAATCAAGTCTATAGATAATACTTTAGTAGTATTGCACGGGAAGTCATATTCGGGAAAAACATGTGTAGGATCTAGGATTTTAATTGATTTTATGCATGAGGGATTTAATTGCTTTCAACTTACAAGGTGTAGTGATGATATTCTTTATTTGGTTGAGAAATATATCGAATCATATGAAGAAGACGGTCGTAAAATCGCTTTCGTTTTAGAAGATGCCGCTTTCTACTATGAGCATATTATTCGGATGCTAAATGTGTTTAAAAACGCTGACGTGACGATAATTCCCATATTAATTGATACAGAGAATAATTTTGAAAGCAAGGTACATATTCTTAAAAATTCTAAAGTTAGATGGTTAGATCTTCCTATAAGTGAAGAAATAGGAGTTGTTTATGCTGAGAATGTTTTTTCGAAGCTAGATGACAAAGGCAGGCTCGGCGAGTTTTTGAAGTTCCTTGGAACTCCCGCCTCAATGAAAAACAAAAAAAGTGTTATCCAAGAAATGAAAAGGTTAAACGACATTATTGCGGTATTATACTATGCCGAAAAAGGAGTGCATTTTCAAAAACACTTTGAAAGACTAATATTTCATATAAATCAGTCCTCGTATTATCCTTATCTGCAGATTCTCGTTTTTCTGTCGCAGTTAGGAATCAATCATGTTCAAATAAGAATTCTTTCTAAAATGTTGCCGGACTTTAACAACTTTGATATAAATACTCTAAAAGAATTACTGGATAATTTTGTGGATATTAAAAACGGCATCCTAAAATTGCGATGTGCAAGAATACTTAAAGATATTGTAGGATGTGAAATAAAGGCTAAGGACATTATACGTGTAATAAAATTAACAGTAGCAGAAATCATTGGGCAGTTTACAGAATATAACAGGAATGATTATTATGATCTATTCCAAAAAATCCTTAATACAAAAAAGATTGTAAAACAAAAATTTTTAAAATATGAAGATTTTTATTCTTTTCTTTTAGAACTCTATAATAGTGATAAGCGAATTGGGTACTTAAGTTATTTTTGGATTCAATTTGGTATTGCAGCCCAAGAGTGCAGGGAGTTCGGAGAAGCTAACAGCTATTTTTTGAAAGCTCAGAGTATTAGGCCAAATTCATATCAGGTAGCACACGCTATTGCAAAGAATAATATGGAGCGTGGAATCTTTGAAATCGAAAAAGGAGATAAGCCAAATAGTCTCATCCATTATTCTCAAGGGAAAAATCAAATGAAGGAATTGATTGAAAGCGATAGGTTTAGTCGCGCTTTTCAATACTCTATTCATGCATTTATAGATTTAACATTAAAATATAGCAAAGTCAGCAAGGAACGAATATCTCTAGACGATTGTGCGTTTATTGAAATGGTTTTAGATAAACAGTTTGCAAAAAATATAGATAGTCTTCTGGTCAAAATTTCCAAAAATTATATTGACTATTGTCGAATTAACGGTTTGAATAAATTTATACACACAACAATACAAAACTTAAGGAAGGCTTCGGTATACGCTTCTGAAGATGAGTACGATGTAAATGGATGGTTAGACGATTTCAGATAAAATTGACATCACTAATTTTACTGCGTGACAAAGATTTTTGTAGAAATCAGCAGATTTGTAGCTTCGGGTCAAGTTGACCCGTAGGTACCGTCAATAGTATTTCGCAAATTAAGAAACAGGGATGGTAGACTGTAGTTCAGCCAGTCAGTGAGCTGTCGTCAGATTCCGTGTTATAAAGATGCTTCATGTTCATATACTTCTTAGAGCCCCACTGTGTTCCGGCAACATGCCGTAGCCGGGCGCACACCAGCATCAGCGCCGAGTTCCCGTCGGGAAAGGTACCAACCACGCGGGTACGTCTGCGTATCTCGCGATTGAGTCGCTCGA
>CAZBSH010000059.1:0-12978 GCA_964494645.1 uncultured Christensenella sp.
CAAAAACTCTACTCTCCAACACAGAAAGAATGCTGCATCAGATAGAGGGACATTGGTGTCTCTGCCCTTGCGTTCGAATTTCACGATACCGCTTGTAAGAGCAAACAGAGTGTCGTCATTCCCGCGGCCAACATTGTTGCCCGGGTGGATCTTCGTGCCTCTCTGACGCACGAGGATATTGCCCGCGAGAACATACTGTCCATCTGCGCGCTTGACGCCTAAGCGTTTGGATTCGGAATCACGTCCGTTTCTCGAACTACCTACACCTTTCTTATGTGCCATTTCTTAACACCTCGCTTTTATACGTTTACCCTCAAATTATTCGGCTTTCTTGTCGTCAGCCGCTTTTGCAGCAGGTTTTTTTTCTGCCGGTTTCTTAGCAGCAGCTGTCTTGCTTGCGGCGGGCTTCTTCGCCGGCGCTTTCTTCTCTGCTGTATCTGCCTTAGCAGCAGGCTTCTTCGCAGCAGGTTTCTTCTCTGCAGCTGCCTTAGGCGCAGCAGGCTTCTTCGCCGGCGCTTTCTTTTCAGCTGTATCCGCTTTCGTTACAGCCTTGCTCGCGGCAGATTTTTCCGCTGTTTCAGCTTTTGCCGCTGCCGCCTTCGTTGCCTTGGGCGCAGCAGTGGCTTTTTCATCGCCAACCTGCGTGATTTCTACTTTCGTAAACGGTTGTCTGTGTCCCTGTTTTTTACGATAGTCTTTCTTAGCCTTATACTTGAACACAATAACTTTTTTCTCTTTATCCTGTGCAAGCACTTTACCTTTGACTGCAACATCTTTTAAAACAGGATCACCGACAGCAACTTTCTTGCCGTCCGACGTCATCATCGCTTCGAATGATACTTCGGAACCTACCTCAGCATCCAGTTTTTCCACTTTGATAACCATGCCGGGCTCAACTTTATATTGCTTACCGCCTGACCTTATAATTGCATACATCGCACTTTACCTCCCTTACCCAGTCTCGCCGCGTTTGGCCCGCAAACCAACGTCTGCGCGTTTGTCGCCTATGCGAGCGGCTCAGTTAAATATGTTACCATATCCATTTGCTTGTGTCAACAGAAAACCTGCGTTCCGGAAAGCGCGCTCTTGTCCGTCACCTGCGTAACGACGATCTGTTCCGGGTGTGCGTTCTTTGCGCTCCGAATAAAGAAATGCGCATTTTCATAATGCGGCAAAATTGCCTGATTCTGGTTGTTGTGCGCCACAATGTATTCTGCAAGCGGTCCGCTCACTTCTACGATAAACATCCCGTGCGCATCGCTGCTGACCGTACGACTGATTTCCCTGCGCACACGCATCGCCATATTATCTAAATTATATACCTTGCCGCTGCCGCCACAGCACGGACATGTTGATTGCGTCAGCGCTGACAATTTGCGGCGCGTCTTTTTGCGCGTCATCTCCACAAGTCCCAGCTCTGTCATGCCAAGCACGTTGGACTTCGTCCTGTCGTTTTTCAACGCTTCGTTGAGCGCATCCACAACCTTTTGCTTATTGTCTTCCTCTTCCATATCAATAAAGTCAATCACGATGATACCGCTTAAATCCCTAAGGCGCAACTGCCGCGCGATTTCCCCCGCCGCCTCAATATTTGCGTTAAGAATCGTGTCCTGCAAATTATCCTCACCGATATATTTGCCTGTATTCACGTCAATAACCGTAAGCGCTTCCGTCTCGTCGATCACAAGATAGCATCCGTTTTTAAGCCACACCTTGCGTTGCAGTGCCTTTGTAATTTTATCTTCTATATTAAAATAATCAAAAATATTTCCTTCTTCTTCAAACAACTTGAGCCTGTCCACCATATTCGGCGAAAGAATATTCACCACAGCCATCACTTTTTCATAATAGTCCTTGTCGTTGATGATAAATTCTTGCACATCCGAGGTAAACATGTCGCGCACCGTACGGAACAACAGCGTCTCTTCCGCGTGGATGAGGCGCGGCGCTGTCACAAAATCAGACTTTTCCTGTACCTTCTGCCATAAACGCACAAGAAACTTAAGCTCAGAGGCGATCTCCTCATTAGAAGCCTGCTCCGCAACCGTACGCACAATCACGCCCATGTCAGACGGCTTGACCTCCGCGATAAATTCCTTTAATTGTTCCCGCTTTTGTTCGTCGCCAATCCTGCGTGAAACACCTATATGGTCAACCGTGGGCATCAAAACAAGAAGCCTGCCCGGCAATGTGATATGCGTCGTCACACGCGCACCCTTACTGCCGCCCGGCTGCTTTAATACCTGCACCATAATTTCCTGATTGGGTTTTAAAAGCTCTTTGATATTAGGTACTTCCAGCTTCTTTTTGACATTTGAAGGATCCTGCGCCTCGTCAAAAATAAAATCCGATTCATCACACAAGATATCCCCGGCATATAAGAACGCATTTTTTTCAAGCCCTACGTCCACAAAAGCCGCCTGCATTCCCGGAAGGATATTAGCAACCCTTCCTTTGTAAATATTACCGACCAAGCGCTCTTTGCCGCGCATTTCAACAAGGATCTCGACCAAGTCGTTAGCCTCCATCAAAGCGACACGCGCTTCATGCGTGTTCGCGTCGGCTATGATTTTTTTGATCATTCAAAAAAACTCCTTACACTATAAAAATTTCCAAACTATATTATACTGAATGGCTTTATTTCGCCATCCTTACGCGCAAAACAATCTTCCCTGCAGATATCGTATCCTGCGGAAATTCCCGCGGCTGCCATAAGCGCCGTCGCAACCACCGCCGGATTGAGCGCACCATCCGATGCATTCTTTAAATGCATAGAAATGCTTTTCCCATCCGATGTCTCCATATCAAGCACCAGAGGTCGGAGATCGATCTCCTTGCCACGGCGATCGACCGCTGGGTATGCTTTCGCCCCCATCAATTCATGGACCGCATTTTTTATTTTATCACAATCCTGTTCATTTTCAAAATGAAAATGTATAAAATAGCATGCGCTGTAATTTTGTGCCATCAACTTTTTCGCGCCTTCGCCTGCCATATGCACATCGAGAATACGGATGTCGCGCGGCATTACCGCATCCAGCTCTTCTCTGACCCGCTTTTCTTCCACCGGGCTTGTAAGTCCGATCTCTAAATAATCCCCATTTGTCGCATACCCCACCGAAAGCGGCGACGCAAACGACATAACGATATGCGGGTTAAACCCCTGCGAATATTCCGCGGGCAACTGTGCCCTTCTGACCGCGCGCCCGAACGTCCGCTGCATATCCAGATGCGAAATATATTTTGCCGCGCCGTGACGGCTGTATTTGACGATTATCTTATATTTTTTTGCTTGTTCACTCATACTTTCCCCTGCACAAATCCGCAACTTTTTTGAAGACCGCACGCGCTGCACGCAATCCTACACTCAGGCGTGACCTGTCCTTCATATGCTTTTGCTCGCTCTCTTTTCAAAAAGGCTATATCGATCCCAAAATCGATGTGCGCAAAGGGCATAACCTCGTTTGCATCCCTTACCCTGCACGCATAAAACGCCGGATCAATCCCGTTTTTTTCAAACGCGTCCTGATACCGTTCATACGAAAAATGCTCGTGCCACGAATCGAATACCGCTCCGTTTTTGTATGCGTCCAGCAACACAGCCGCGATTTTTCTATCGCCGCGAGCAAGCACACCTTCCAAAAAGCTCAGCTGCGCGTCGTGATAGTTGAACTTCACACCTTTTATTTTCAACCGTTCCCTTAAATACTGCTGTTTTTGCCGCAATGTTTCAATATCGTCCATCGCCTCCCACATAAAGGGCGTGCATGGCTTTGGCACAAAGCAGGACGCAGAGACCGTAATGCCAACCATCCCGCGCCTCGCTTCCTTGGGTACGCTATAGTATGCCTCACGGATATCCCGCACCAATGCCGCGATCCCGTCAAGGTCTTCATATGTTTCCGTAGGCAAACCAATCATAAAATACAGCTTTACAGAGTTAACACCCGACGAAAAAGCACGCGTCACCGTGCCGATGATATCCTCGTGCCTGATATTTTTGTTGATCACATCCCGCAGCCTTTGTGTTCCTGCCTCCGGCGCAAAGGTAAGCCCCGTTTTACGCACCTGCTGCAATTGGTTTGCAAAATCCTTTTCAAAGCTGTCAATACGCAGCGACGGCATAGATACCGATACACGCTGCTGCGAAAATTCGTCGATCAGACCGCTTACCAAGTCATCAATTTGCGAATAATCTCCGGAGGAAAGCGACGATAAAGATATCTCATCATAGCCCGTCGAAGCGATCACCTTACGTGCTGTTTCACGTACTGTCTCCGCCTTGCGCTCACGCACAGGACGCATCGCAAACCCTGCCTGGCAAAACCTGCACCCGCGCGGACAACCGCGCATGATCTCCAGCACGCAACGGTCGTGCACGGTGTTGATATACGGAAGCACCGGCTTTGTAACCGTACGTTCGCCGTCAAAGTCTTCTATCACGCGCTTTACAACGACCTGCGGCACACCCTGCTCTGCCACGATTTTGCATATCGTACCATCTTCTTTATATTCCGGTCGATAAAGCGATGGGACATACACACCGTCAAGCTGTGCCGCCGCCTTCAAAAAAGCATCCCGCACAAAACCACGCTTCTTGTGACTTGCATAAAGCGCACACACCTCTCTCGAAGCCTGTTCTCCCTCCCCGATTACAAACAAATCAAAAAAATCCGCGACCGGCTCAGGATTGACAACGCACGCGCCGCCACCTACGACAAGCGGATCACCGTCTTTGCGTTCACAAGCCAGCAGTGGTATCTTTCCCATCTCCAACATGGCAAGCACATTAGAATAGGACATTTCATACGACAAATTGATACCCACGATATCAAACTCACACAGCGGTTTCCCTGTCTCCAAAGAGCGCAGCACTTCGCCGCTCGCGCGCATTTCCGCAAGCATGTCTACCCACGGACAAAAGACCCGCTGCGCATATACCTCCCCCATGTCGTTTAACACTTCATACAATATATTCAAGCCAACGTGACTCATACCCACTTCATACGTGTCGGCAAAGCAAAGCGCAAAGTTAACATCGACCTTTTCTGTATCTTTTATGACGCTGTTAAGTTCCCCGCCGACATACCGCGCCGGCTTTTCGACCTTGTCCAGTAAACTCAATCCGTTCCTCCTCTTCTACTGCCCCTGCCATCGCTGCCTGCGCATATCCACACTCAACACAAACCCAAACGCAACGCAATTCATGATCATGCTGGAACCTCCCGATGAGAAAAACGGCAAAGGAATACCTGTAACAGGCAACATCCCAATGTTCATACCGATGTTTTCCACCACATGGAACAATGTCATCGCCGCTACACCAATGATGATATATGCGCCAAAATCGTCTTTTGCGCGTAACGAAAGCATAAACGTGCGTCCAATCAGCAGGAAATATAGTACGATCAATATGATCCCGCCCAAAAATCCAAACGCCTCCACCGTCACGGCAAAAATAAAGTCATTGTTTCCAAACGGCACATATCCAAGCTGCGAAAGCGATCCGGGTGTAAACAGCCCCTTACCAAATGTGCCTCCCGAACCGATCGCCAGCTTTGCCTGATCCATTTGCAGTGTGGCGTCGTTGGAAGTAACTACCTCCGATGACGGGTTGAAAAACGCCAATATTCTGGTCCACTGATAATTTCCTTCCGGGTCATTCGCAATATACACAAGATATGCGCCGACGATGGCAATGACGATAGCAATAAGGATCAGCCACACTTTCCAGCTCGTCTTTGCCATAAACAACATTACCGCAAATGCGAAAACGTATACGATTGCCGTACCCATATCCGGCTGCGCTGCAATCAGCGCTACCGGAATCGCCAACCGCCACAGCGCGGGCAATATTTCCTTAAAAGTCTGTATCCCGTTTTCGTTCCCCTCCGTCTTATCCGCCAGCAACTTGGCAAGCACGATAACCATCAGAATCTTGCAGACCTCGCCGGGCTGAAACCCACGGTTACCGATCATAAACCAGCCTGTCGTACCGTTTTGCTCGCTCCCAAAGAAATAAACCGCGACCAAAAGCGCAACGGTAGCCCAGTATATCCAGTTGGTAAGATGAGCAATGCTGTGATAATCCACCAGCATCACAAAAAATATCAGCACAAGCCCGATTCCAAAAAAGACCAGTTGCCACATTGCGTCGCTTAAGTTCAGGTTTGCAAAGAACTCCGCAAAGCCCTGTTCATCTCCGGTAAACGGGCTAGCCGTTACATTGACAATGGAAAGCAAACTATATCCTACTAAGATGAAAATAATCACCACGAGAAACCAGTCCACAAACTTCCACATGTTTTTGTTAATGAGCTTGCCTTTCATATCTCCCCTTCGTTTTACAAAAAGACCGCGCACGCAGGCGCGGGCTTTTTAGGTCTGAATCATGTTTTACGTCCGGCACTTATCTGCCGGCATTTTTCACCATTTGCTTGATTTTCTTGATCGGAATATTCATAGCAAGCTGCGAAGAGATCCCTTCCTCTTCCTCGTTCTGCACATTTTTAAAGTCAATGGCAAACTCAGACTCGTCAATCTCCACATATTTCGAGATCACCTGCATAATATCGCGCTTGATCATATTGATCATATCGTCGTTGGAGGTCGTCCCCGCACGGTCATATATCAATACCAGCTTCAGCCGATCCTTTGCGACCTGACTGCTTTTTTTCTTACTATTAAAAAACCATCCCATATCAAAACCCCTCCGTTATTTCGAGAAGAGTTTCTTCAGTTTTCCAAAGAAACCAGATTTTTGCTCCAGATCGAGCATCGGCACATCCTCGCCCATAATACGCCTCGTCACGTTACGGTACGCTTCGCCCGCCTGCGAACTATTATCCGTCACCGCCGGCTCGCCAAGGTTAGAAGAACGGAAGATCATTTCGTCCTCCGGGATCACGCCAATCAGGTCTATCCCCAGTATCTCAAGCGTATCGTCGATCGCAAGCATATCCCCCTTGCGCACAAGGTCCGGGCGCAGACGGTTAATAAGCAAACGCGCGTCATCCACACCGCTCGCGGATAACAAACCAATGATCCTGTCTGCGTCGCGTACGGAAGAAACTTCCGGCACCGTTACAACGATCGCGGATTTTGCGCCCGCTACGGCATTTTTGAATCCACGTTCGATGCCCGCCGGGCAATCAATCAATACATAATCAAATTCCTTCTCAAGCTCCGCCACCAGCTCTTTCATCTGTTCGGGCGTTACAGCCATTTTATTTCTGGTCTGCGCCGCAGGTAAAAGGTATAGTCCGTCGTAACGCTTGTCTTTGATCAGCGCCTGCTTTAACTTGCATGTCCCTTCAACCACGTCCACCAAATCATATACGATCCGGTTTTCAAGACCTAGGACAACGTCTAAGTTTCTAAGACCGATATCCGTATCCACAAGCACAACTTTTTTCCCCTGCATCGCAAGACCGGTTCCAAGGTTCGCCGTAGAAGTTGTCTTCCCTACGCCGCCTTTACCGGATGTAATAACAATCACATTTTCCATTTATTTCCCCTCGTCAACCTAATAATATATGATCATTCCGAATAAAACATAACCTACCGCAAACTGACCGGTCGAATCACCACTTTGCCATCCTTTAGTTCTGCGATCTCCGCGTCCTCCACATCTTCCCGCTCGTTCGGGAATGTGACCACACGACCGGAAAGCCGTAACTGCTTCGGACACATATTGAGTGCCGCAACACATACGTCCGTCCTGCCCGCACATCCTGCGTGCGCAAGCCCTGACAGCCGACCAAACACCGCAATACTCCCCCCCGCGATCACTTCCGCTCCGGGGTTCACATCGCCCACGACCACAATATCTCCCTCACACTCGATCCTCTGTCCGGAACGGATCGTATTGTTGATAAAGATCGACTGTGCATCAAAATACGAATTGGATACGAGATCTACTTCGTCTAAGTAATCGTCCTTTTGCCTGATCTCGTTTTTCATCTTTCCATGCGCTTGCGCCGGACGCTCTATCTTGAGCTCCGCCTCGCGCATCATATCCGCCTCGTCCCCGAAGAGCACATCGCGTATTCCGAAATCCATTGAAAACACACGCTTGATTTCCCTGCGCTGTGCGTCTGATATCTGCTTTCCGCGAATCACTACCTTTGTATCACTGTCACGGAAAAACTCTTTGTTCTTCTTGAGCTTTACCATCAATTCTTCACGCAGCACAGGATAAGTAGACTTTTCATCCAGATAGATTTCCAAGCCGTCTTCTTTGCCTTTGATTGTCACGATATTCTGCATTACTAACCTCCGCGCCACCCTTATGGGAAAGCTTTGATACCCCTATTACTACGCCATATATTATACATGAATCTGGATTTCATAGCAAATGCTTTTTAAAGCACGATCTGATTCGGAGAAGGCACTGTTTCTGTCTTGAGCGTCCCTGCGGCCTCCATCCCATCCAAATAATATTCGAGAATGCTTCGCGCTGCAGGCGCGGCACTTGCTCCCGAATATCCGTTCGGAATATACGAAACGACCGCGATCTGCGGATCGTCGTACGGCGCAAAAGCAACGAACCACGCGTTGTTCTCCAATTCTACTTCTGAAACTCGTCCCGTCCCCGTCTTGCCGCCGATGTCATTGACATATTTCCATTCCGTGCCATCTTCATTTTTAAACGCTTCTGTCGCACCGCCGAATTCGTCATCACTTACCACGTCCTTCATGCCCTGCTTGATCGTCGAAAAATATTCCTCCGGCGCTTCTATCTTGTTGTAAACCACCGGCTCGATCTCTTCAATCACGTTCCCGTCCTGATCGGTCACTTGATCGACGATGTGCGCATTATACACCGTACCGCCGTTCACCAGCGACGATATGTAACGCGCGACCGCAATGGGCGTAATCGCCGTAAAGTTTGTACCGATACCCGCGGTAATCGTCTGGTTTGGATTCCACTTCAACTGTTGAAGAGATTGGTTGATTTCGTTATGCCAGCCACGATTTCTCGATGTACGCGCTGTAATATCCAACTCCTCGAACAACACCGTCGTGATCTGCTCCCCCAGCGTCAGGTTCCCCGGCTGCAAAAGCACCGGCGTCACCAACGCAATCAATTTGTCCGTCGTCTGCGCGATTTGCTCGTTCGTATATGTCACGCCCAAATCTTCCCCGTACTTTTCCAAATATCCCATGATCTGCGCGCGCACCAATGTCGGCAGCGACGTTTTTTGCTTGTTTAGGGGTTTTGTCGGATCATAAAGAACATCCTGATTACCGACCTGTCCGACTGCCTCACCCGTAAGCTCAATGTTAGTCGGCTTTGTCAAACCAAAATTTTCGCTCCATTTGACGACATTGTCGATGCCCATTTCGTCCGCAACCGTATAAAAGTAATAGTTACAGCTCTGTGCCAACGCATATTCCAAATTAAGATTCGCATGTTTTTGCAGGTTATATGGATTGATCCAACATGCCGGTACCTGCCCAACATAATTTTCCTGTACATATTTCCTGTACTCTTTTTGGTCACTAATGGTTCTGTCAAGCGTGGTAACGCCTTCCATCAAGCCGCCCATGCCCGTTACCATCTTAAAAATAGACCCTGGAATCCCCTTAGAAGAGATCGCCTTATTAAAAAGCGGTGTACCGGGGTCTTTACTCAATTCTTTCATCGCGGTTTCAGATATCCCGTTCGTAAAAAGATTTGCGTCATAAGAAGGATAATTTGCCATAGCAAGAACATTTCCGGTTTTAACGTCCATCACAACAAGCGCGCCGGATTTTGCTAAATTCAGCTTGTCAAAGTTCGTAGATTTCCCCTCCGCGACTTGTTCTTCTGTCAGTGTCCGCTTGTCAAGCTCCGTATCATACGACTCGCGCTTTTTGATCTGTTCTTCCGTCGTAGGATTATAGTACATATCGTACTGTTTCTGATAAACCTCTTCAACATTTTCCTTGATTGCTTTTTCAGCTGCCATCTGCAGTTGCAGATCAATGGTCAGACGCACATCGTACCCTTGCTTGGGCGGCGTATAGGCAAGTTCCTGTATGACCTTACCTTTGCTGTTGACCTCTACCTGACGACTTCCCTGCTTCGCCGTGGAATTTCCCGTCAGATATTGCTCCATCGTACTTTCCAACCCTGTCGCGCCGATCAGGTCATCCGGCGAATACCCTTTCGCCTTATATTCCGTAACCGTATCCTTGTCGTTCATCTTGCCCAGATATCCAAGCAGCACCGCCATTACATCGTCTTTGGGATAGATACGCGTCGCGCTTTCCGCAATCTGGATTCCCTCCAGATCATCTGAGTGCCCTTCCAGCACCGATACCAGATTCATATCGACATTCTTACAAATTGTAACCGGAACATAGGCAACATAAGAAGAAAGCTGTACCTCCTGCCAGATGGAAAGCAGCTTGCGCGCCTGTTCATATGTATATTCCTCAGGAATACGGTAACGGCTGCGCAAGTCACGGTAAATCACATCCGGCGCCGCCGTTTTGGAAACGAACATATTTTTGCGCCAGTCCTCCTCGCGCTTCGCAAATGCCTCTTGATCTGTCACGCCAAAATCAAACGCAAACGTACCGTTTTCGCCCCGCTTGATGGAAAAAGTATCGATCGTGCTGCCGCCATTTTCCTCGATAAGCGCGATCGCGCGAATAAGCACATCCGTGTAGTATGCCTTATCTGTTGTCGTGTTTTTGGAAGGATCTTTCGTGAACTGGATATCATAACTGCTCTGGTCATAGGCAAGCGGAATACCCGTGCTGTCGGTAATCTGACCGCGCGCACCTTTCAGTGTGAGCGTACGGATTTTTTTATCCTCCGACTGTGTCGAAAGCGCACCGCCCTGCACAAGCGTCAAGTTTCCAAGCCCAACCATCAACATAACAAAAACAAGCACTATGACAGTAAAACTTATCAAAAATCTATTCTTTAACTTTTTTAACATGATCTCCTCTTATATCTTAAGTGGTACAAACCGATATCCTCAAATATCGTCAAAACGATACGTCGTACGCGGACGCATCCAACTGTTTTTCATAAGCCTGCTGATAAGCCAATATGCCGCGAACATCAGTCCGCCCGTCAGTATCGCCGAGGGCAAAATATTATACACCAGCATCACCGGCATGGAAAACCGCGCGCTTTGAATGAATACCAAAAGCGCTGTCATCAACTCTTTTACAATATAGCCGCCTGCCCCCACCACGAACAGATACAGCACATTAAAGCGTCCCGCTTTGCGGAAGAACAGTACGATAAGAGCCGTTACCACGGTATAACACAGCGCATAAGTCCCCCATACCGTCGAATACATCATATCCATCAGCAATCCGGAAACCGCCGCAAAAATAATGGGCATGCTGCTCTTTTCCACGACTGCAAAACTGAGCGCCATCAACAACACAAGGTCTACCTGCAGCGGAATACCCGCAATGCTAATGTCACGCAACAACGAACCTGATAAGATAACTCCGAAAACGCCCATGATGGTAAGCACAACATATCTCATACGCCGTTACCCTGAAACCGCTGGCGAAGCAGAAGCCGACGGGCTTGCGCTTGCACCCGGCTGCGGCGTAGAACTTGGCTGCGGCTGGGTCGCTTCCCCGCCACCCGATGTTTCGTTCGCCGCGCTTCCTCCCGTCGCCCGTCCATCGACTGCCACAACTACAAAAACCTCTTCCAGCCTGCGGAAATCAACCGCCGCCTGGAGCTTAACATTCACTCCGGTAGTACCCGCCTGCGATGCGCTTTCCACCGTGCCCACCAACAATCCCTTTGGATAGATCCCGTCGAGCCCGGATGTCAGCACCTTGTCTCCCTCAATCACGTCCGAATCAAGCGGAAGATAATTGATATACAAAGATGCATCCAGCGAATCCTGCGAAATACTTCCTTTGACCACACCATATTCGCGTGTTCTTTCCATGATCGCCGGAACATTGCTGCGACCATCAATCACTGCCATCACCTTTGCCCAGTTGAGCCCGACCTCTTCCACGCGTCCGACAAGCCCATCTGCCGTAATAACAGGCATATTCTTTTCGATTCCGTCATTGATCCCCAAGTCGATGGTAAATACATCAAACCAGTTGCCCGGATTTTTTCCGATAATGGTAGCAATCTTTAACTCCTGTGCAGTATTTTTCTGCTTGTATGCAAGCATTTCCTTCAGGCGTTCATTCTCCGCCTTCATTTCATCATAATCACTCATCTGTCCTTTGATCGTCTGCAACTCTGAGTCCAGCTTTTGTTTCTCATTTGCCACATCTCCGCTGTTAAAGACATTATCAAAGAATTCACCGACCGAATCGGATATTTGGTAAAAGAATTTCTGTACAGGAACAAACGCGCCGCCCACAATATTAGCGCCGCTGTCTGCCGCCTTGTTTCCGGAACCCGTCGCAACCATCAATATGATCAATATCACCACCACAACGATCGTGACGACAAGCGGTTTGTTTCTAAAAAAGCCCACAGAATAGCTACCTTCCCATCATTTCTGCCGGTCCTCGCCGACTTTCTATAAATTATATCACAATACTTTACGGATTGTCATGAAATTAGTAAACTTTTTGTAACACTTGGCTATTACAGAACCGCCCATTAAAAAAACCGCTTTAAAAGCGGTTTTTCATAAGACATATACTTTCTATTGCTTGTTTGCCACAGAGACGTCTTGCTGCAGACGCTCTTTCAAACACTTCACTGCATGCAGCGGGTCCTCTGCCTTTTGCCGTTCCCCGGTGATATAATAAATCGCCTCTTCCCACTCAAAAAGGCTGTACGAATTAGGGTCAATTCCCTTAAGCGCCTTCACAATCACAGGATAGCAGCTGTGGTTTCTCAGTTCCGATAAATATACACAGTCCGCTCGCTTCGCAAGAGTGTCAAGCAAATCTTCTTTTTGGTGTCTGCCCATATTCTCCTCCGTTCTTACAAATAACACAAAACAGCGTTCCGGTCAGAAACGTAGACTTTTTTATCCA
>CAZBSH010000060.1:0-12284 GCA_964494645.1 uncultured Christensenella sp.
ATGTGAAAGATGCGCTTAACGCCATCGATATCAATGGAATCACGGTCTATGAGGTGATGGGCTGCGGCGCGCAAAGAGGATGGACGGAGGTCGTGCGCGGGAATACGATCGACATCAACCTCTTGCCCAAAATAAAATTTGAAATCGTTGTTACAACGGATGAATGGGTGGAAAAAACGATCGACGCTATTGTAACAGCAGCGGGAACGCAGGCACAAGGCGACGGAAAAATATTCGTTTATGACTTAAGCGATGTGGTCAGGATCCGTACGGGAGAACGAGGCGCTGACGCGATCTGAAAAGCAAACCGCTACGCATAAACCGCAGACCGGACGATGTCGCGCAGGGTTTGACGGGCAGCAGGGTCGGGGACTTTGTCGAAGGAATAGACCTCAAAAAGTGCCATAACGCCATTTTTGACAGTATAATATTGATCGATATACAGATTGTCGCTTGCAAAACTCATATAGATATAGGTGATCGGACCCAGTCTGGCAATCCCGTAATCTGACATCACAATGCTGCTGTCCGGTGTTGCCAGCATGGCATTGATATCCTCTTGCAGGAAATTCCATAACGCCTGATCATCCGCGGCGGAAAAGTCATGGATCGCTTCTGTCGCAGCGGTTTGATCTGACATAAAATCAAAGTATATGCTATTTGCCGGATCAAGAACTTCATACATTTCGCCATTCCGGCCATTTGGCGTGGGATTTTCAACGGGTGAAACAATAAAGCTGTCGGGAAGTGAAAAGGTCACGGGAACGGTAGGCATCGTGTATTCTATGGTGGAGGAGTCCTTATTCATTTTTTGTTCGCCTGCTGAAAGAGTGGCATCATGTCCGTCGGCATACCCGTCATTGTAGCCGTTTTCATATCCGCTGTCGTAACTGTTATCGCTGTATTCACTGTCAGTATAAGAATCGTAATAGATTGGATCAGTGACCTCGGAATCGTATTGTGACTGCGTGATGGCGCGCTGCATATTGTTGAATGCAAAAAACGGCATTGCGCACGAGACGAGCGCAAAGGGAACGATCAGCAGGCATACGATCAATAATAGTTTTTTCATGGCGATTCCTCCCAATATAAGTACTTATTATCATAATGTACGCGGACGGTTTTGACAATCGTAAAATAATGAAATGATCGTAGCGGAGCAAAACTACGAATTTCAAAAATTTACGTAAATAATCAGCATATGCACTTTTTTACGGAAAAAAGGCGGTTTTTTGTTGACTGTAAAAAAAGATGTTGCTACAATTTACGCACTTTAAAGATGTTGGGGGAAAAAGAGGTGACCATCAAACAAATCGCGGAACTGGCAGACGTATCTATTGCGACTGTTTCGCATGTGATCAATAAAACACGTTATGTGAGTCCGGATTTGGTGCAGCGTGTACAGAACGTAATCCTGGAGACCGGGTACGTGGAGAAAATCAAAACAAAGGGAAAAGGCGGTAATTTCAGAATTGGGAAAAAATCAGAAATTGCGTTTGTTGTCCCCAATATCAGCAGTGTTGTATATGCGCGGCTCAATATGGCGCTTACTGAATATCTACGAGAAGAGGGATATATGTTGGCAGCATATATTACAGGGGATGATCCTGCATGGGAAAAACATATCCTCACCTGCTTGATGGTCAGTAAATGTACGGCGGGTATTTTTTTGACACCCACAAGCGATAAGGCGAAAATTTACGAAAAACTTTTGCGCTCAGAGATTCCGCTCTTATGTTTGGAACGAATGGCTTCCGGCGTTGCGATGGATAGTATTCTTGCGGAAAATGCGGAAGCGACATATCGGGGAACGCGGCATCTTATCCGCAGCGGACATGAAAAGATCGGTATTTTGCTTGAAGAGCATGGGCTTTCTACAAGCAGGGAAAGGCTCGCAGGTTATCAAAAGGCGCTGCGCGAATACGATATTCCCTACGATAAAACGCTGATACAAACGATTGACCTTTACCGTCAGGACAGAAGGAATGTTTTTCAAGATCAGAAGTGGAAAGATATTCCGTCTGCATTTATAGCGGGCGGCAATACGCTGACGCTAAAGCTATTGCAGGATATTGATGAGATCGGACTGGAGTGTCCGAGTGACGTATCCGTAGTAGGCTTTGGGGATGATGAATGGAGCAGCGTCACCAATCCGGCGCTTACCACACTCACGCAGGACACACGCGAAATGGCGCGTTGTGCAGTACGAACAATGATAAGCAAGATCAACGGACAGCCTGCAAAAGAGCCGGTAAAGCGAGTGGCTGTCAATATCACGGTGCGTAAGTCGACGCGCGTAATCAACCGCGGACCGTTCGGCGAGATCGCTGTTTCGCCGGAAGATATCATGTTGAGCCAACAGGAAGCAGAACAGATCGAGACAGGTAACTATAAGGTGGCGATTTCCTTTCATTATACCGGAACGGAATGGACGCGGCTGCATGAGCTGGCGATCCGCGATACACTTGGTAAATATGGCGTACAGGTGATTTCCGTGATGGATGCAAATTTTGATCCGGCGTTGCAGGTCACGCAGTTAGAAGCGATCCGCATGCAAAGACCGGACGCGATCATCGGCGTTCCGGCAGATGAAAACATTACCGCAGGTAAATTTAAGGATCTTTCAAAGAACACAAAGCTTGTGCTGATCGGAAATGTGCCGCAAGGGCTTAACGCAGACGATTATTATAGCTGTGTGTCTGTCAACGAGCGGGAAAATGGGCAAAACGCGGGCAAGATACTGGGCGAATACCTAAAAGGTCAGGGAAGCGTAAAGGTGGGAATGCTTAATCACGGACTGCCCTTTCATATGACGAAGCAGCGTGACGCGGCGGCGGAGCAGGTGCTCATTGAAAACTATCCGGATATCGACATTGTGGATCAGCGGAGCTTTTATAAGATATCAAACGCCTATAGTGCGTGCAGGGAAATGATGGAGGCGCATCCGGAAATACATGGACTTTATGTATCGTGGGAGCGTCCGGCGCTAGAGGTGATCCGTGCGTTAAAAGACATTGGCAGGGCTGATGTTTCTGTTGTAACGGTAGACCTTGACAAGCAAATCGCAGAATATATGCAAAAAGGCGAGATGGTACGCGGGGTTTCCGCACAGCGACCGTATGAGCAGGGAGAAGCCGCGGCGTTTGCGGTGATTCAGGCATTGCTCGGCAAGAAAAGGTACAAATTTATCGGTGTACAGCCGGTTGTTGTATTGCCAAATGAATTGGCGCGTTCGTGGCGGGATATCCTGCATATGCCTGCCCCGGACTTTTTGAAACGATAAAATTTACGTAAAAATATATAAAAAAACCAATGAGATACAAAAAAAAATACTTATCCTTGAATTTGCTTGACCGTCGCTAAGAGAGGTGTTAAAGTTTGCGTAAATTAAGGGATTGCAGTACATTTCAAACAAATTATTGTTGGCAAACCAACAAATTAATATCCCGGATTCTGGTCTATTTGAAAAATTTACCTAACAAACTTTAACTCAAGAATTTGTGTACACACATTTATAACTGAAACGATGAGGAGGGTCCAAAATGAAGGTTACGTATTCTACAAATGCATGGTCGCCGGTTATGGCGCATTGCGCAGCGCCCAACAATGTGAACGGAGCATATTACATGTGTCCGGGAAGCGACGAGGAGGCGATTGCGGGTATCGCGGCGGCAGGCTATGATTCCATCGAAATGTTTGATGGAAATCTGCTCGCTTATGAAGGCAGGGAACAAGAGCTGCATGCGCTTCTGGAAAAGTATAATGTGGAGCTTCGCGCGGTCTATTCGGCATGCTGTTTTATTTATGAGGAGATACTGCCTGAGGAGATGTATCGCTTGAAGAAGGCAGCAGAATTCGCAAGCCGGTTTGGTGCGACACAGATTGCTCTTGGCGGTGGCGCAACGCGGTACGACGGTATCAAAGAAAGCGATTATGCTAAGCTTGCGGAAGGACTTGACAAGGCATGTGATGTTGCGGAAAGCCTGAATATGACAGCAAGTTTCCACCCGCATATGGGTTCGTTGGTTGAATCCCCCGAGCAGCTTGACAAGGTAATGGCAAAAACGCGTATTAAGCTGTGCCCGGATTGCGGGCATGTAAAGCTTGGCGGCGGCGATCCGCTGACCGTAACAAAAAAATACGCAGACAGGATTCTGTATTTCCACTTAAAAGATGTGACGGAGGATGGTATGTTTTGCCCGCTCGGCGAGGGTACGATAGACTTTGTACCTATTATCAAAACACTGCAGGAACGTGGCGGAGAGATCCTTTGGGCGGTGGAATGTGACGGATGGAGCGGAAATGCCGGTGAAGGCGCAAAGATCACTGCAGCGTATTTGAAGGATCTTCTGTAAGGAAGAACAGATCATAAAAAATACTTTTTATTAAAATAAGAACACATTTAGGAGGAAAAGGAAATGAAAAAGGTAATGGCAATCGTTCTTTGTCTCGTGCTTTGTGTAGCGGTCTTTGCAGGCTGCACACAGCAGACGCCCGCGGCGTCGCCGAGCACTTCGGAGTCTGCGGCGCAGAGCACCGAACCGGCAGCATCACCAAGCGCAGAGGTTTCGGAAAGCGCTTCTGCTCCGGCGGCTGAAAGTGCGGCAGCGAGCGATGAAGTTCTGAGCAAAGGACCTCACGGTGAGACAGCGGCATCGGCGGCGGATCTTTCGCTGACAGACGAGGAGCTTGCGAAGATCAAAGAAGGCAATTACAAGGTAGCGATCTCTTTCCACTACGCGGGAAATGACTGGTCTACGGCACAGCAGGCAGGACTCCGTGACCAGTTTGAAAAAATGGGTATCGAGGTACTCTCCGTAACAGACGCAAACTTCAAGCCGGAACAGCAAATTTCCGATATTGAGAACGCGCTGTCTTTAAAACCGGATGCGATCGTAGCGATTCCGGTAGACGTTGTGTCCTCGGCATCAGCATTCAAGAAAGCGGCGCAAGCAGGTGTTGAACTTGTATTTATGGATAACTGCCCTGACGGTCTTGAGGCAGGAGTGGACTATACTTCCGTTGTTTCGGCGGATAACTATGGCAATGGCGTAAAATCCGCAGAGATCATGGGCGAAGCGCTGGGCGGTAAAGGCAAGATCGCAATGGTTTATCATGATGCGAACTTCTTTGTAACGAACCAAAGGGACGAAGCATTCGAAAAAACGATCACAGAAAAATATCCGGACATTGAGATCGTTGAAAAAGCGGGTTTTGATGATGAGAATAAGGGCGCGGAGATTGCGGACGCATTGCTCACAAAGCATCCTGACCTCAATGGTATCTATGCATGCTGGGATATTCCGGCAGAGGGTGTTGTATCTGCGGCAAGAGCGGCAGGAAGAAACGATCTTGTGGTTACAACGATCGACCTCGGGAACAATGTTGCCAAGATGATTGCGGGAAATGATATCGTAGCGGGACTGGGCGCGCAGCTCCCGTATGACCAAGGCGTTGCGGAAGCGATTCTGGTAGGGTATGCGCTTCTTGAAAAAGAGGCTCCGCCGTACATCGCGGTTCCGGCTCTCGCAGTTACACATGACAATGTCCTTGAAGCATATAAGACGGTATATCATACAGATGCACCGCAGGAAATCCAGGACGCATATAAAAAATAAGGTAAAGTATTGTATCGGCAGGAAGGGGAGTCTTTCTCCCTTTCCTCGCCGAAAATAGGTCCCCGGCAATATTCCAATCATCAGTTTTTAGCTTATATGAAGGAGAAAAAATATGAAAACATATAAAGTTGGTTTGATCGGCGCAGGATTTATGGCAAAAGCACATTCGATCGCTTATGCGGGAATGCCTATGTTTTTCTGGCCCGCACCCGGTATGACAGTCAGAAAGACGATCGCAGATCTGACGCAGGAGCGCGCGGACGAAGCGGCAGCGTCCTTCGGATTTGAAAAAGGGACGGCAAACTGGAAAGACATTATAGATGATCCTGAAATCGATATTGTTGATATTTGTACACCAAATGACGTACACGCTGAAATCGCGATCGCGGCGGCAGAAGCGGGCAAGCATATTTTATGTGAAAAACCGATTTCGAGAACGGTGGAAGAAGCGAAGGCGATGTATCACGCAGTGAAAAAAGCAGGCGTGATCAACATGCTTGCCTTCAACTACAGAAGAACGCCAGCGGTACAGCTTGCTAAAAAATATATCGCGGAAGGCGCACTGGGCGATATCCTTGATTTTCGAGCTACCTATTTGCAGGACTGGTCGGCAGACCCGAATTCACCGCTTTCGTGGAGATTCCAGAAAAATGTATGTGGCAGCGGCGCATTGGGAGATATCGCGACGCACGTAGTAGACATGATGCGCTTTTTGGTTGGAGATTTTGAAGAGGTCAACGCGCGCACGGCGACGTATATCGACGAACGCCCTGTACAGACGGGGTCGGTGGATAGTCTT
Source organism: uncultured Christensenella sp. (assembly GCA_964494645.1). GTDB lineage: Bacteria > Bacillota > Clostridia > Christensenellales > Christensenellaceae > Christensenella. Next base: position 6,418 of record CAZBSH010000060.1, read on the forward strand.
GGCAATGTAAAGGGCGGCAGCAATGTTCCCAAAGGAGCGGTAGATGTAGACGATCAGTGCTTCTTTATGATCAAGGCGGAAAAGGGCGTATTTGGAACGATCGAAGCGACGCGCAATGCGTGGGGCAGAAATAATTTCATTACATTTGAAATACACGGAACAAAAGGATCGGTTGCTTTCAATTATGAAAGAAGAGATGAGTTGCAGGTTTGCTTTGCGAGCGATGAAGGGGATCGTCGTGGTTTCCGTACCGTATATACCGGTCCCGCACACCCGTATGGGCAAGGATTGTGGCCCATTCCTGCGCTCGGCATTGGATATACGGAGACAAAGATCGTAGAGATGTATGATTTCATCAAGGCGATCGCGCAAAACGAGCAAGCAGACCCAAGCTTTAAGGATGGGTACAAAATCGAACTGATTTCTGACGCGGTGCTTCGTTCCGCGCAATCTCAGCAGTGGGAGAAGGTTGGCGAAATAGAAGAATAAAGAAGGTTCTCGTCCTTTCCGCTTCGTGCGGAAAGGACGACGCTTTTGGCGGGGTGAAAAATGAACGAATATATATTACAAATGAAAAATGTGGATAAATCGTTCAATGGCGTCAAGGTTTTGGATGACGTGCGGTTTGACTTGAAAAAAGGGCACGTACACGCATTGGTGGGCGGTAATGGAGCCGGAAAATCCACATTGATGAAGATCCTTACCGGTATTTATACCAAAGACGCAGGGACGGTAACCATAGACGGTCAAGATATCCACCTCTTGAGCTATGCGGATGCGAACAAGGTCGGAATTCGTATGATCTTTCAGGAATTGAGTATTATTCCGATGCTTACGGTCACAGAAAATATTTATCTGAATGAGGAAGAAAAAAAGGGCGTTTTATTAGACGACAAACGCATGCAGCAGGATGCGAAGGCGCTTCTGGATCAATTTGGGATCGATATTTCTCCTAAGGCGAAGGTTTCTGACCTGAGCGTAGGGTTTTGCCAGCTTGTGGAGATTGCGAAGGCTCTTTCTAAGGAAGCAAAAATACTGATCATGGATGAGCCTACCGCTTCGCTTTCAGACAGCGAGGTGAAGCTGCTGTTTGACATTGTTCATCTCTTAAAAGAAAAGGGCGTCTCTATCGTTTATATCTCCCATAGAATGAATGAGATATTGGAGATTGCTGACGAAGTTACGGTATTGCGTGATGGGAAATATGTGACAACGCAGGATGCTAAGGGTTTGACGGTAGAATCAATCATAGGATATATGCTTGGTGAGAAGCGTGGTCATGCGTTTGAGTATCATGAGCGAGCGCATGTGGGTGATCAGACATGCATGCTTCGGGTAGAAGACTTAAGCGTGGACAATCTTGTTGATAACGTATCATTTGAGGTAAAGGCCGGAGAAGTGATCGGTCTCGCGGGGTTGATGGGGAGCGGTCGCACGGAAATACTGGAAGCGCTGTTCGGCATTCGAAAAATTCAAAACGGCAGCGTCACGGTAGATGGAAAAAAGGTCAAAATCAAATGTGTACAAGATGCCATTGACGCAGGGCTTGCGCTCGTACCCGAAGACAGACGCAGGCAGGGACTTATTTTGGAACATAGCATTAAAGATAATATCCAGTTGCCTATTTTTAAGCAAACCCAAAAAGGGATATTGATTGATAATTCTAAAATCAATACTTATACAAAACAAAACATTGAAGATTTGGATATCAAAACGGACGGGATCAATAAGATCGCAAGCTTGCTATCAGGCGGAAATCAACAAAAGATCGTCATTGCGAAGTGGCTCAATATAAATCCCAAGGTATTGCTGCTGGACGAGCCGACGGCGGGTATCGATATTGGCGCAAAGGGAGAGATCATCAAGATTGTCGTTGATTATGCGGACAAGGGAAACAGCGTGATTGTTGTATCTTCTGAAATCGCGGAGTTGATGGCAATGTGCGATAGGATCATCGTGCTATTTGACGGAAAAGTCGTAGGCGAACTGAACAGAGAAGATATGAAGGATGAGGAGGTAATCCAACATGCAATCCAAAGATAAAGCGCTGACTAAACATAAAATTGACTGGAGCAAATACATCGTATATTTTGCGTTTGCTGCTATGTTTATCTTTTTTTCGATCTGGCTTAATGATAAGGGATTTATGTCCATCAACAATATCCTGAACATCACACGCCAGACCGCAATGATCTCTATCATGGCGGTAGCCATGACTTTTGTAATCGCGGCAGCACAGATCGACCTTTCCGTAGGGGCGATCACGGCGATTTCTTCCCTGACATGTGCGCTTATGCTGCAAAATACGAACAATGTGTTTTTAGCACTTCTTGTTCCGCTGGCGCTTGGTGTGGGGATTGGCGCGGCCAGTGGATGGCTGGTCACAAAATTCAGGATTCCGGCATTCCTTGTTACACTGGGTATGATGAATATTGTGCGCGGAAGTGCAATGTGGTTGACGGATACTGCGGCGGTACCGATCACAAATGAAGATTTTTGTTTTGCGTTCGGCGTGGGTGACATCGGCGGATTCCCGGTATTGCTTTTGTGGACGATTGTATTTGTTGTACTTGGCGCGCTGCTTCTTAACAAAACATCATTTGGTAAAAAAGTGCTCGCGACAGGCGGTAACGAGGTAGCGGCAAGGTTCACGGGAATCAAAGTCAATAAAATAAAGTTGTTGACCTTTGTCATGAGCGGTGCGTTTGCGGCATTTGCAGGAATATTATATTCCGGGAGAATGCAAGCGGGACGCTATACGTTCGGCGACGGTGATGAGATGTCTGTGATTGCTGCCGTTATTTTGGGCGGCACGAGCATGGCGGGAGGTACGGGTTCGGTTATCGGTGCGTTTGTCGGATCCATGCTGATGGGTATGATCAATAACGGATTGATCCTGGCCGGTCTGAGTGTCAGCCAGCAAACGATCATCAGGGGAATCATCATCATATTGGCGGTTGCGCTCTCTAACATATCAAGAAAGAAAAAAGACTGATTATCCTCTTTATAAGAAACGACACAAAAAAACGGCGGAAGTTTTCCGCCGTTTTTGTTTTTGTAAATCAGATCACATTGACATTCGCCATAAAAATATGTTTATCCGGTACAGGCGAAGGGGTAAAATCGAACGACGCGTCTTTGCCCTGATGCTTAAGCGACAGCCACAAGCAGCAAAGGGCAATGCCGATGTCGATTTGGTGCAGCTTGTCGATTAATAGGGATTTGGTGCGGCTCACAACGATGCGTTCGGGCGTGCCGCCGAAATACCACGGCTGCTTGTTCACTGCTGAGGGCGCGAGCCGGACGGGCTCTAATATGTGATATAGATCGGAAACGGGTGAAATGGAATTCAGGGATTCCCGCTTGAATTCAGTAATATTGGCGCGGTGCATTTCCTGTGCCGGAGTTCCGATGCATAAGGTGATCACAAACACCATTCCATCAGGCATTTGTACGCTTCCTTTGGCGGGTTTTCTGCCGCCCAACCAACATGCGCCGATATTATTGGCAGAAAGGTACAAGTCGATCTGCTCCATTAAAAATCCGGCGTTCATGAGGTAACCGTCCTTTTTCTCGGAATAAAGGCACAAACTTTGCGGCGCGTTTGTTTTGACGATGTTTTGCGGCAGCAGCTTGACTTCGGTTTTGATTTCCGGGATGAGCGGTGTAAGCTGTGCAATGAAATCCTTCAATGAAGCAAGAGATTCCGGCGTAAGAGGTGTGCTGTCGTATTTCCGTACAGATTTCCTGTGAAAAATAGCCTGATACAAAATTTCGTGATCCATTGTTGATTCCTCCCGGATATTATTGGACGCTCAGAATCGTGCGTCGGACGTTACCCTTAATGATATCTGATAATTTGTACCGCGCATGCGCGATAATAACTGTTGTACCACGCTTTAACGGCTCCTTTGCATATTGCAGCTTGGCTTTTGCGCCGTTTGCGCCCTGACGGGATGCGCCGTTGCAGCATTCCATCATTTCGTCGATCTTTGCTTCTACTTCCTCATATGTCGCGCCCTTAACCTCTTCGATCAGCGTGGAAGGATCGCTTGCGTCCGCATAAATTCCATCAACACTCGTGAGCAAAACAAGGATTTTAGCATTCACAAGCTGCGAAATAACGGCAGCTGTCTCGTCGTTATCCACACATTCTACGACATTTGTCGTTTTGCTTTTCAGATCCAAAAGTTCCAGATGCATATTTTCCGTATCGGACACCGCGTCGTTATAATTCACGATCGGGATCGCGTTTTGATTTGCCGCCGAAAACAGCAGGTTACGGATGTGGTTTACTTTGCGTTCGTCGTTGAAATGGCTGTGTTCTACCAGCACCTGACGCACGGAATATTTTGGGTTGACGAACTGACGGTACATTTCCATCAAAATAGGCTGCCCTTGCGCGGAATAAGCTGTTTTGATCGCCGCAAGATTCCCCTTTAATTCGCGACCGCCATTGCGTTTCATGTAGTCGATGCGCCCGATCTCGGTCGCACCGGAAGAAACAAGAATATAACCCGGTTTGAGACCGGAAGCGAGCCGTGAAAAAATATTATAGTCGATGTCGTTGTCTTCTTTGCGTATAAGCGCCATCGACCCGATCTTGACCACTACGTCAAAATTGATAAGCTCCTCGTCATCGGGATGGACCGGAAAATTCGAGAAACTGCCATGTAATTTTGCTTTTTCTTCTGCCATATGATACCCTTCTTTAAGTGTTTCAAATCCCTTATCAATATACATCATTTCGAGGCAAAGTACAAGCAAAGGAAAGGAAGAAAGCACTTGCTGACAAAACGGACAAAAACGTTTAAAATAGAAAGAACTATGAGAAAAGGACGTGAAGGAATGTACGAGGTGATCGGTGTAGGCGCACAGCCGGGCGGCGAAGCTTTTTTGTTGCTCACACCGCAGAAGGCGGCGCTTGTGGATACGGGTTTTGCGCATAGTGCGCGACAAATGATAGAAAATATCAAAAATGTACTGGGTGACAGACCGCTGGATTATATATTGCTGACGCATTCGCATTATGACCATGCCTCCGGCAGCGTGTATTGTAAACGTGAATATAAGGATGCGCAGGTAGTAGGCAGCGCGCACGCGGCGGAGATATTTCAAAAGGAGTCCGCGCATAAGCTGATACGGGAGATGAACAAAAATGCCGCGATGCTCGCGGGCGGCGCGGAATATGAGGATATCACAGCCGCTCTTATGATTGATCGAGTTGTTTGTGAAGGAGATGTGATTGATCTTGGCTCGCTTAAATTGCGTGTGATAGAGGCGCCGGGGCATACGCGATGCTGTATTGCTTTTTTCAGCGAGGAAGAAAAGCTGCTGATCGCTTGTGAGACATTGGGCGTGCCAGCGGGCGAAGACCTTGTGATGCCGTGTTATATGACGGAATATGGGATAGCGATGGATTCGGTCATGAAAATGGTAAAGTGTGAGCCGCAGGCGGTTCTTGTTCCGCACTATGGATTGTGGGAAGGAGAGAAATGTCGCGCGTTTATGGGCAATGCGCTTTTTTGGAACGCCGAGACCATGAGAATGGTATGGAGTGAATATGCGGCGGGGAAATCGGAAGAGGAAATAAAAGAAATGTTCAGGGAGCGTTTTTTTACGGAGGAGATGGCAAAAATACAACCGGAAAAAGCATTCGTACTGAATACAGGATATACGATTCCTATGTTGATCGGCGAGATCGAACGCAGGATGAAGCGGTGAATATTTATAAAAATAAGCGGCAGGCATCTGTGCGACGCGCGGATGAATAACCCGGTAATTCATACAATAAAAAACCGCAGGGTGATTATGAATTGCACCCCAATTGTTAGACAGTATGATATACTAAAAACGATAGGGGTGTT
>CAZBSH010000061.1:0-12018 GCA_964494645.1 uncultured Christensenella sp.
CACCGACCAATCGGGTATGAACCGAGTACTCTAGCCAACTGAGCTACGCCGCCATCTGATTAAATTGTCTTGCAATATAATATCATAAGCCAAGTATAAAAGCAACGTTTTTTAAAAGGTAAAATAATATATTTTCGTTGATTTGCAAAGACTGCTTGCGGTCTTGTTGCCCCTGTTGTAATATCAATAATGAAGAATAAATAAATGGGCAGGTAGGATCAGATGGACAAGAAAACAGCTTTCTATGAGAAACATGTAGCCGCGGGTGGAAAAATGGTTTCGTTTGCGGGCTATTCATTGCCGGTGCAATACAAAAGTGGGATATTGGAAGAACATAAGGCGGTACGCGAAAAAGCGGGTATGTTTGATGTGTCACATATGGGCGAGTTTTTTTTATCAGGCACAGACGCTCTTCGGACGGTCAATTATATACTGACAAACGATTTTGACAGCTTAAAGGAAGGACAGGTGCGCTATAGTCCAATGTGTTATGAAGACGGTGGAACGGTGGACGATTTGCTGGTATATAAAATGGCGGCTGACGAATACTTTATTGTGGTAAACGCCGCGAATAAAGATAAGGATTTTACGTGGATAGAAGAGCATCTTGTGGGAGATGTGCAGTTGACAGATGTTTCGGCACGGACGGCGCAACTTGCGTTGCAAGGACCGTTTGCGGAAAAGATATTGGCAAAGGTTGCGGAGCAAGGAAGCATACCGGATTTGTATTATACATTTTTAAGAGATGTTGAGATAGGCGGGATAACTTGCCTGATTTCACGGACAGGTTATACGGGCGAGGATGGATTTGAGATTTATTGCAGTGATGAAGACGCAGGATGTCTGTGGGATGCATTGATGGATGCAGGAGAGGAATACGGGCTTATCCCTTGTGGGCTGGGGGCGCGTGATACACTTCGCCTTGAGGCAGCGATGCCATTGTATGGTCACGAGCTCACATCGGAAATCACACCGCGCGAAGCAGGGCTTGGGTTTGCGGTCAAGGTGGATAAGGATGCGTTCATTGGCAAAGAAGCGTTGACACCGGCGCGTCTAAGAAAAAGAATCGGTTTAAGGCTGATTGACCGTGGTATCGTACGTGAAGGAGCGAAGGTATTCGCGGGGAGCGCAGAAGTCGGCAGAGTCACGTCGGGTACGATGTCCCCAACATTAGGGGCGGCAATCGCTCTTGCGCTTGTGCCGTCAGGTCTTGAGGAAGAGGGACTTTTGGTAGAGGTGCGCGGGAAAAAACTGAAAGCGGAAGTGGTAAAGCTTCCATTTTATAAAGCAAACAAATAAAACGGAGGATCGGAAAATGAATGTTCCCAAAAATTTGAAGTACACAAAATCTCATGAGTGGGTCGAGGTCATGCCCGACGAAAAAGTACGGATCGGTATTACGGACTATGCGCAGGAAACGCTGGGCAATCTTGTCTATGCGGAACTCCCGCAGGAGGGGGACGTGTTTGAGATGGGTGATAATCTTGCGGTAGTGGAATCGGTCAAAGCGTCTTCAGATGTTTATGCGCCGATTGCGGGTACGGTTACAGCGGTAAATGAAGCGCTTACAGATAGCCCGGAAATGATCAATGATGATAGTTATGGCGCATGGTTTGTGGAGCTAGACCATGTGGATATGGATGGTGCGGAGCTGCTGTCTTCCGAAGAGTATGAGAAAGTACTCGAAGAGGAGGAATAAAATGGCATATATTCCGAATACTTCGGATGAAAGTTTGGCAATGCTCCACAAAATAGGTCTTGATGATATGCAAGCTCTGTATACTGATGTACCCGAAGCTGTATGCTTAAAAAGGGAATCGGACGTGGGCGAGGGGCTTGGTGAAATGGCGCTCATGAAGGAGATGTCAGAAATCGCCGCGCGTAATAAGATTTATGATACGGTCTTTTTAGGCGCGGGAGCATATCGGCACTTTATTCCTGCGGCAGTAGAAAATTTGTCGGTGCGGAATGAATTTGTGACGGCGTATACCCCTTATCAGGCGGAAATGAGTCAGGGGATATTGCAGAGTATTTTTGAATTCCAGACAATGATCTGTGAGCTTACGGGAATGGAGGTTTCGAACGCTTCCGTATATGATGGCGCGTCGGCTGCGGGCGAAGCGTGTTTGATGACGCGTGATCGAAAGCGTTGTAAAATTTTGGTGTCCGCATGCGCGCATCCGCAGATCATAGAGACGATTCGTACCTATGTCGTTCCGACGGGGATGCAATGCGAGGTGATTGGTGCAAAGGATGGTTGTACGGACGTATTGGATATCAAAAATAGGGTGGATGAAACGGTAGCAGGGGTATACCTTGCGTCGCCCAACTATTTTGGATTGATTGAAAATGTTGCGGAAATTGCGAATATAGTACACGAAGCGGGCGCTAAGCTGATATTAGGCGTTAATCCTATTGCCGCAGGTCTATTGAAAACAGCAGCGGAGCTTGGCGCGGATGTTGCCGTAGGAGAGGGACAGCCACTGGGGTTGCCGCTTGGATACGGCGGACCGTATCTTGGATTTATGGCGTGTACCAAAACCAACATGCGCAAAATGCCGGGTAGAATCGTAGGTGAGACGGTGGATCACGAGGGAAATCGTGCGTTTGTACTTACGTTACAGGCGCGCGAGCAGCATATCCGCAGGGAGAAAGCGGGGAGTAATATTTGTTCTAATCAGGCATGGTGTGCATTGCGCAGCGCGATTTATATGAGTGTTATGGGAAGAGAGGGACTGCGTGATGTGGCGGAGCAGTGTTATGCAAACGCCCACTACCTAAAGGATGAACTGCAGAAGATTGGGTTTTCGGTGGTGTATGACGGAGAATTTTTTCATGAATTTGTCGTGAAAAGTCCTGTAGACCCTGTGGTGCTTCAAGAAAAACTTGATCGGCGGGGGATTCTTGGTGGGCTTGATTTGGGTGATGGGAAGATGCTATGGTGTGCGACGGAGCTTACCGCCAAAAAGGAGATCGATCAGCTGATAGAAGCGGTGAAAGGGGCGTGTGCCTAATGGAATTGATTTTTGAGAAAAGTAAAGCGGGGCGCGCCACTTGCCTGCTCGGTGAAAATGCGTTGAAGCAAACTTATCGTCCGGATGCTTCGCTGCTGCGCGAAAGACCGGCACAACTGCCTGAAATAGCAGAGGTGGACGTTGTGCGTCATTATATTGCTCTTTCTAAGCGCGCTCATGGTGTGGACAACGGGTTTTATCCGCTTGGCTCATGTACCATGAAGTATAATCCCAAAGTAAACGAAAAGGTGGCGGCGCTGCCGGGGTTTATGGAAATACACCCGTTGCAGCCGCAGAAAACGACGCAAGGGTGCCTGGCGGTGTTATATCATACGCAGCAAATGTTGAATGAGATCGCGGGGATGGATGCGACGAGTATGCAGCCTGCTGCGGGTGCGCATGGGGAATGGACAGGTTTGCAGCTGATACGGGCGTATCACTTAGAGCGCGGAGATGAAAAACGCCGCAAGATTATTGTGCCCGATTCTGCGCACGGCACAAATCCTGCTAGCGCGGCGATGTGTGGCTTTGATGTGGTGAGCGTACCGTCTGACCGGGAGGGGTATGTAGATACGCAAGCGCTTGCTGCCCTTGCGGACGATACGATCGCGGGGTTGATGCTCACAAACCCCAACACGTTGGGTAAATTTGAAAAGAATATTTGTGAGTTGAGCGATATTATACACAAGGCAGGCGGACTTTTGTATTATGACGGCGCAAATATGAACGCCATTATGGGTGTGACGCGTCCGGGGGATATGGGCTTTGACGTGGTACACTGGAATCTTCATAAGACGCTTTCCACACCGCATGGCGGCGGCGGACCGGGGAGTGGTCCTGTCGGGTGCAAAGCGTTTTTGGAAAAATATCTGCCTGTGCCGGTGGTCAAAAAAGACGGGGATCGGTATACGCTTGATTTTGATCGACCACATTCCATCGGACAAGTCAAAATGTTTTACGGAAACTTTTTGGTGATCGTCAAGGCGTTTTGCTATATGCGGGCGCTGGGGAAAAAGGGACTAAAGGATGCGTCTATGCATGCTGTGCTCAACGCGAACTATATGCTGCGCGCTTTGGAGAAGTACTCCGATTATGTATATTCGTCGCCTTGCATGCACGAGTTTGTGTTGTCCCTAAAGAGCCTGAAAAAGGAAACGGGGATTTCTGCCCTTGACATAGCAAAGGCGATGATTGATGTGGGGATACATCCTCCGACTATGTATTTTCCGCTGATCGTGGATGAGGCATTGATGTTTGAACCGACGGAGACAGAGAGCGTAGAAACGCTGGATAAAGCGCTTGCGGCGCTCGATATGATATTTGAGCGTGCAAAAACAGATCCGGAAGGGTTGCACGCCGCGCCCATTACAACGCCCATCGGACGACCGGACGAGGTGAAGGCGGCGCGCGATCCGCATTTGCGGTATCTGTTTGGCTCGGGAGAGGAAGGCTGCTGATGCAGTATGAAGGAAGGATATTCCGTCCGCCGAGCGAGGCACATAGCCTGATCGTGCAGGCAACGGTGGGATGTTCGCACAATCAATGTACGTTTTGCAGTATGTATAAAGAAAAGCAGTTCCATATGCGCGATGTGCAGGCGGTACTTGCGGATCTCGAGGAAATGGCGGAGCGCTATTTTGATGTGCGACGTATCTTTTTGGCGGACGGTGACGCGCTTATTTTGCCTATGGAGCGACTGGAAGCGATATTGACGCTCATCCGGAAAAAGTTTGCGCATTGCGAACGCGTCGGGATATATGGTTCACCGCGCAGTATTTTACAAAAATCTGAAAAAGAACTGTATACCCTGCGCGAGCTTGGTCTGGGCATGATATATCTTGGATTGGAGTCAGGCAGTGACGAGATATTAAATAGAATCAACAAGGGAGAGACAGCGGGAGAGATCATCAAAGCCGGATGTAAGGTAAAGGAGGCGGGTATCCCGCTATCTGTGACTGCTGTGAACGGGCTTGGTGGAAAAGCATTGTGGCGCGAACATGCTGAAGCGACCGGCAGGGCGTTTACATTGATGAAACCTGATTATATTGGATTGCTGACGTTGCTTTTAGAAGATGACGTGCCGCTGGAGCGGGAATATAAGGCGGGGAAATTCGAGCTCCTCAGCCCGGAGGGAATCGCGCTTGAAACGCTGGTGATGTTGGAAAATATGGATTGCGAGGGCAGTATGTTTCGCAGCAATCATGCGTCTAATTATATTTCGTTGCGCGGCACACTTAATCAAGACAAGGAAACGATGATGGAAAAGCTGCGGGCGGCACTTGAGGGCAATGCGGTATATAAGAGGGAAACAATGCGCGCTCTATAAAAAAGAGGATGGATATGAAAAAAACGCTGAAAAAAATTGGAAAAGTACTTTTGATCGTGATAAGCGCGATTGTTATTGTGTTGGCAGCGTTGCTCATATTTTTAACAGTGACGGAATATAATCCGCAGGAGGTGGAGGAGCTTAGTACTCCGCAGGGGACGCAAGGGATTGAGGCAGGAGACGAACTCTCGATTTTGACTTTTAATACCGGATATGCGGGACTGGATAAAGGAGCGGATTTCTTCATGGATGGTGGCAGCGGTGTAAATCCCAAAAACCGTGAGCAGGTGGAGAACAACTTAGAGGGAATTGCGGATACGCTAAAGGAATATCCGGCGGATGTTTATTTTCTACAAGAAACAGATGTTAACGCAGGGCGGACGTTTCAGATCAATGAAGCGGAATATTATGAAAGTGCGCTTGGCTTGCCGGGAGCGTTTGCCTATAACTATAAATGTAATTTTGTTCCTTATCCGTTGCCAATGATTGGGCAGGTAGAAAGCGGTCTTCTCACGATGAGCGAACTCAAGACACAAAGCGCGCGGAGGATATCGCTTCCTGTACCGTTCAGTTGGCCCATCCGTACCTGCAATTTAAAGCGTTGCTTGCTTGTGGAGCATATTCCGATTGAAGGAACGGACGCGCAGCTTGTGCTGATCAACTTGCATTTGGAGGCGTATGATGACGGGGAAGGAAAAGCAGCGCAGACAAAAGTACTTGCGGACATCATGCGCAGCGAATATGAAAAAGGCAATTATGTGATCGCGGGCGGGGATTTTAATCAGACGTTCCCCGGTGTGCGGGAATATCCCGTGGTAGATGAAAAAAACTGGAAACCCGGTGTGATTGGGGCAGATGTGCTGCCGGATGGATTCCGGTTTGTATTTGACGATCGTTTGCCCACGTGCAGGCTGCTGAATGCGCCGTATACAGGGGCGTATGAAACATCGCAGGTGTTTGTGATCGACGGATTCATTTTGTCACCTAATATACAAGTAAAAGAGGTACAAACCATTGATACGGGCTTTACCTACTCAGACCATCAGCCGGTGCGTGTAAGCCTTGTATTGGAGCCTGTAGCCTGAAAAAGAGAACCGCTTCTGTAAGAAGCGGTTCTCTTTATTCTTTGATTTCGATTGCGTTGGTGGGGCAGCTATCCGCAGCTTCTTGTGCCGAAACTTTAAGTTCCGGTGTGTCCGGCTCCGCGTATACTTCTGCGAGACCGTCGTCTGACATACAAAACACCTCCGGACACAGCCCTTCACACAGACCGCAGCCGATGCACGCCTCTTTATTGACGATTGCTTTCATAAGATCAGTCTCCTTTCTTAGGAAATACGACCACAAGGAACATTTTAAACCGCTCGTTTGCCAAAATTGCGTGAGGATGTCGCGCGGGCATCACGATGGATTCGCCTGCATGCAGAATATATTTGTTGTCGTCAATGGTGACTTCGCCCGTGCCGTCAAGAACGATTACAAGCGCGTCGCCTTCGGATTCGTGCGTGCTGATCTCTTCGCCTTTGTCAAAGGCAAACAATGTGAGGCTCAATGCTTCGTTTTGCGCGATGGTTTTACTGGCGACCTGTCCATTCAAATAGGAAACCTGCTCAGAAAACGACAGTACACTTTCGTAGGTAAGGTTTTTCATATATTTTTCCATAACGGTTACTCCTTTGTTTTCTATAGGTATAATATACCCAAAAAGCAGCGCCAAATACGTTGCATTTGCAACAAAAACGAAATTTGCTGAAAAGCGGATTAAAAACGCGCCAACGGGATATAATATAGGAGACAGTTATACCTTTGCGGGAATCGCATGAACGGTTGCGCAGGGGTAATCTCAAACGTAGTATGCCTGCATGGATGGGAAGGGTGTAAGCGGTAGTCTGTTGTATATTTTATGACGAATTGATGAAAGGATTGGGAAAATTATGATATATAATCAGTGGTATGCTGTTTTATCCAGCAAGGAAGTAAAAAAGGGAAAGATCATAGGCGTAAAGCGTTTAGGCGAAAAAATGATTTTTTTCAGGGATTGTTCGGGGCAGGTTCGGTGTATTGCAGATCGGTGCTGCCATAGGGGAGCATCCCTTTCGATCGGACATCATTGCGGCGATACGATAGCCTGTCCTTTTCATGGTATCGAATATAATGGAGATGGCAAAGCGGTCGTGATTCCGGCAAATGGGCGGGCGACGCCTGTTCCGGATTACTTTAAAGTCAAAAAGTATGTTGTCAGCGAGGCACATGATTTTATCTGGCTTTGGTATGGCGACGATCGGAAACCGTTGCCGTCGATCCGTTTTTTCGAAGAGCTGGATCAAATGAGTTATTCAGAGATCAAAGATCCATGGCCGGTGCATTATTCGCGCTGCATTGAAAACCAATTGGACGCACCTCACGTACCGTTTGTACACAAGACAACGATCGGTCGTGGAAACAAAACGGTGATTGATGGTCCGAAGGTTATCTTCGACGATGAAACGTTGACCTTTTATATCAGAAGTCATGAGGATGATGGCGAAATTGTTGCGATGAAGCCCGCGGAGATTTTGCAATATAAGGATTGGTTTTCTTTGCAGTTTCGATTTCCGAATATATGGCAGAATTTGATTGCGCCTCAAATGCGTGTTTTTGCCGCGTTTGTTCCTGTGGATGAAGAAAATTCTGTTGTGTATGTAAGATATTATCAAGGGATGGTTAAAATCCCGCTCGTGCGCGCACTGGTGAATTTTTCAGGAAAAGTTTTCAGTAAGGTGATATTACGTCAGGATAAAAATGTGGTCAAGACACAAGTTCCTAAAAAGACTGAATTAGATATGAAAGAAAACTTGTTTCCGGGGGATTCTCCGATCATAGAATATAGGAAGATTCGCCATGCGTTGAAGGAGCAAAATAACCATGATGAGGAATTGCGAAGTTAAGCGCGGCGTGCCGCTGCAAGGAAAATAACAATCATAGTGTTATGGTGTTTCTTTGCGAGTGACTTAGGTTGCAATATCACCGTTCCAATCGGTAGAGATCCCTCCAAAATCGTATACGGCGGTATATCCCAACTCGATTAACGCTTTTGCGGCGGCTTCGCTGCGTCGACCCGTGCGGCAATAGACGAGGATCGTTTGATCCTTATTGGGTACTGCTGCAGCGGCGGTATCCGCCGTTATGGCATCGTAGGGTAAAAGGACGGCATTGGGGATATGCCCCGCGGCATATTCTTCCTGTGTCCGTGCATCAATGATCACAACATCGCCGGACATCATTTCTGCCGCTTCAATACCGCTTATTTTTATATATTCTGCTTTAACATCCGGTTCGGTTGCGTTTATACTCCCTGATGGAGCGCGATGCTCTTGTGGTGCACAGGAACAAAGCAGTAGAGCAATCAGAACCAGAGGGATCGTTAATCGCATGATCTTTTTTTCTGTCATCATTGAGCATCTTCTCCAACATATTCGAATCTCGTTACCTTCCGGTCGTTATACTCCACGAGTTCATTCCACATAGAAAGAGGGCGTACCCAGATGCCGTTTTCTCCATAAAGTGCCTGATACACAACCATATCCTCCAAGGTTTCCGAATGTTTCGCTATATATATGAGCCTGTATTTATTACCTTTAAAGTGACGATAAATTCCTGTTTTCATTCGCATCCACCTAAAAATTATATATTCTTAACGTAAAAATTTAGCGCCTGTCAAAATCCTGATCTATCGCAATCGTGTTGTCGTATATGATGCAACTGCTCTTGCCGCTCTTTTTAGCAGTATACATTGCAATATCGGCTTTCTTCATCAGGTAAGATTTATCCATATCGTTTTTATTTACGTACGATATCCCCACGCTTGCAGATATCATTACGGCTTTTCCATTCACCTCTTTGATGGAGCATATTTCATGCAGCAATTTTTCTCCAAGCGCAATGATATCTTTTTTATGCTTGTATTCACTGATGAAAACGAAAAACTCATCTCCGCCCAACCGCGCGCCAATGATATTCGGCGTAGAAATATCCTGTATTATTTTTCCAACCATCATCAACAAGCAATCGCCAAAATCATGCCCCAGCGTATCGTTTACTTGCTTGAACCCGTCCAGATCCAGCATAATAGCAGCTTGTTTTTGACTGTTGTCGAATAGATCGTCCATCACTTCATAGATGGCCAGACGGTTAGACAGACCCGTCAGAACATCTGTTCGCGCAGAATTTGTCAGCTCTTGATAACTTGTGTTCAGCTTGTGCGCCATAATTTTAACATCTGCAAATAATTCAGCGAATTCATCCCTGCCGGAGTAATGTATCGGCGTATTTAACTTGCCGTCAGCTATGTTGGATACCGTGTCCCTGATTTTTTCAAGGGGTTTGACGATGCGTCCGGCGCTTATCAATCCAATGAGGATCGCGCCCAGAACGACGGCGATCCCCGTCTTTAGCATGCTTGCATTGAAATTTCGTGCGCTTGCGGTGATTTCATCAAGAGGTACCACTGCTACAACAGCCCAATCGGTGCTGGGAACGATAGTGTAACTTGCGAGAAGCTCTTTTCCGTTTAGGCTATATTCAAAAAATCCGTTTTTCTGCGTAATGGTATCATCTTTCATGCTTTGGCTCAACGCCAGCAGATTTGACGCGCCGGGATCCCAGCTGTTTTCAAACATATCGACACGGTTCTTGTAGTAATGGGAAAGCGTGCACCCTTCGCGATCCAGAATATACAAGTAGCCGCTGTCCCCGATTTTAAGATCCTTGACATAGCGGTTCAAATAGTCCATATTGATCTCTCGCATCAATACTCCCAGCGCATTGCCGGCAGTGTCTGTGATGGGACATGCCAAGAGGATACCGTTGCCCGTTTTGTTTACCCTGTACGAGATTTGATTTTTCTCTATGGCGGAACGAAAGGCAGTGTCGTCTGCAATGTTTTTTTCGGTATCCTGTTCATTAGACGATAAACTTACATTACCATATTTGTCGGCTATGTATGTCTTGCTTACGTCCGGATTTACCTGCTGTGCCAAATATAATAACTTCGCGGCCTGCTTCTTGAGCTCCGGTGGGATTTGTTTGCTTTCTGCCGCAAGAAGATAACTTTTATAAGTGTCGATATTAGAACTGTAACTTATCGCATCGCTCTGCTCTGTATAAAAATCATCTACATGCTTTGCAGAGGCGGCAGATTGATTGTATATAAGATTGCGATAGTATTCTTCAGACATATTTTTAATAAGCTGAAAGCCAACCGTAGTAAGTATAATGATGGGTAGTACCGCTATCAAAACGATAAGAAGCGGCAATCTATATTTTACTTTCAAACTCTCACCTCTGTATTTTATTGCCGAAATCTATTATTACCCTATTATGGTATAGAATAAACGAGATAATATCATAAAAAAATCGTTTCATAAAAGAATCGGAAAACGAACATTTATTGAAAAAGCTTACGATATTCTCAATGATAATGATGTAGATGATTCCGAAGCGTTTACATGAAAGGAACGGAAATACCCTTACTTGTTTTTTTGTCTTGTGGTAAATGATACCTCGATTTCCGTGCCGAGAGATAGTTTTTCCTTTGAACGCACTTTTGCGGGCAGGGCAATAAAATGCGTGCCATCACCCATTGGCAGCAATGATGTAGCCCAATTTGAGTTGCCAATCTTAGCGGTTATTGCAATCAATCCGCGGTCTGCAAGATATTCAAGCGGCTTGCTTAATTCTGTTGGCACGGCAACATAGTGCCAACCCTTTTCGCGTTCGAACAATTCAATTTTCGCAATAAATGTATTTTCCATTGTTATCCATCTTAATTGAAATTTGAGAAATCATTACATTCCAACTAACTTTCTGACGGTGTTTGCCGTCCGTATTGTCAGCTTTTTACTGATATTTGCACCGGCTGTCTTTGACCACCAGTTCGTTTTTTGATAATCTTTTCGGCGGAAAGACCAGAATATCGCTTTTTTGTAGCTTTCTATTTTTTCAAATTCTTCCTTGGGTTCGCCAATTTCGCTATATACTTCAACAAATGTAATCGGAGGCATAATAAAAATCAGGTTATGATAAATTTCCTTTTCTTCATTGCCCCACCAACTCGGTGCGCTGAGCAGAATGTCCTCAAGTTCTTCTTTTGATAAGACAAGAACAGGGATGTTCAAATCAAATTGTTTTTTGATCATTGTTTCAATCTGACCGGTAAGATGCTTTAGGTCATCCTCGTTATTTGAAAAAATCACATTGCCGCTGTTCAGATGCGTTTTGACTTCGCTGAACCCAAGTTCTTCAAATCCTTTTTTTAATTCTGCCATTAGAATCTTGTTTCTGCCGCCTACATTGATACCGCGCAAGAATGCAATATATCTTTTCATATTCGCTACTTTCCCCAAACAAATCCCAATTTGTCCGGCGTATTTTTGCCGCATTATCTCTGTTTAAAATATATCATGAAGTGCCCAAAATGTCACTGAGAGCCTTTCATTATCGTTCCCGACGTATGATGGGAGACCAATCTCTTGGAGGGGTACGACGTGGATAATCCAGCCACAAATGCTCATACGCCTATCAATGTGGCAAAGCGGCGGCAAACAAAAACCGCTTGTAATCCTCTGTACAAGCGGTTTTATCGTTGGTTGCGGGGGTCTTGTAGGACTTTTGCAAAAAACATGATTAGAATAGGGTTTT
>CAZBSH010000062.1:0-11968 GCA_964494645.1 uncultured Christensenella sp.
CCTCTCTTCTTGTCAATGCAGGGAAAACGGATGTCTGTTCGCAGTGTGGAACTGATGGTCAAAAAATATGCGCGTATTATCAGTCCGCTAAAAAGAATATCGCCCCATAAGCTGCGTAGTACGTATGGAACGATGCTATACGATGAAACGGGTGATATTTATCTGGTCGCGGAGGTTCTCGGGCATAAAGACGTAAATACGACGCGTAAGCATTATGCCGCAATGTCTGAAAATAACCGCAAACGTGCGTCAAGGGTCGTAAAATTGCGGAAATAGATCACTTATAGCTTAATGTTCATATTCTGAAGGGCATATAGTATACCCATTTTTGCGTGTTCATAAGTAAGCGCACCTTGCAAATAAGCGGCATATGGTTCGCGTATGGGCGCATCTGCCGTCAATTCTACCGATGCTCCCTGAACAAAGGTTCCGGCAGCCATGATCACTTTGTCATCATAGCCGGGCATGTCCCATGCATATGGTACAACGTTTCCATCAATAGCGGAGGCGCGCTGTATGCCTCGCACAAAGTCGGTTAAGGGCTGTTCACTGCCAAAAACGATGGATTGTGTGATATCGCCTCTTACTGCGTCAAAGGAGGGTTGAGAGGAATACCCCAACCGCTCGAATACGCGTGCGGCAAGGCATACGCCTTTTAATGCCTGACAAACTGTGTGCGGAGCCATGAAAAAGCCTTGAAAAAATTGCTGATAACCGAAGGCGTAAGAACCGATTTCCGTGCCAATCCCCGGCGCGGAAAATCGTCCGGCGATCTTTTCTATCAGTTGTTGCGTCCCTGCGATATAGCCGCCGGTGGGCGCGATACCGCCGCCGGGATTCTTGATCAGTGAACCTGCCATAACGTCTGCTCCGCGCGAGACAGGCTCATCTAAGCATACAAACTCACCATAACAATTATCGACCATAATAATCTTCTCAGGAAACACTTCTTTTACATGCGTCATAACATTCGCCAAATAATCTGTGGTAAATGCCGGACGTATTTCGTATCCGGTGGAACGCTGGAGATAAATAACTTTAACGGATGGATCACCTTTTAACCGCTGTATGGCGGTTTGCGTATCGATCATGCCGTTTGGCTTTAACGCAATACTGTCGAATTTGATATTATAGTCACTGAGCGATCCGCTTGCACCGCGCAGTGTACAAAGCAGTGTATCATATGGTTCGCCTGTTAACGAAAAAAGGGTGTCTCCCGGACGAAGCAGTCCGAACAATGCGGTAGAAATCGCATGCGTACCGCTCATAAGCATAGGAGAAACAATCGCACTTTCTGCGCCGAAAGTTTCAGCAAAAACCTGTGCGAGCTTTTCCCTGCCTTCGTCACCGTAACCATAGCCGGTAGAGGCGTAAAAATGCCGTGCGGATACATTGTTTTTCTGAAAGGCATCCAACACCTTAAACTGATTTGCCTGCGCGATTTCTTCAAAGGTATGAAAAACAGGACGTATATCACGCTCGCAATCATTCAAAAAATCGACCAGCGAAGCCTCAATCTTAAAATTTTTGCAAATATATTCTTTCAGATCCATAAACATACTCCAAATAAAAAATTATTGATTTTGCCGCAATATTTCCTGCGCGATCCGCAAAGCATTATTATCATAATCCGCGGTATCGTACCATACAATACGCTCGTCACGCTTAAACCATACCCATTGACGCTTTGCATAACGGCGAGAATTACGCTTGATCTCATATATGGCGCGTTCTAACGTGATTTCGCCTTGCAAATAAGAAATAAGCTCTTTATAACCGATCGCTTGCATGGAGGTGGACGCGGAAGTATATTGTCGCGCAAGCGTTGTTACCTCGCTGACTAGCCCCTGCCCTATCATTTGATCAACGCGGTTGTTGATGCGTTCATATAATACGGCACGGTCTGTTGTAAGACCCGCCATTATAAAGCGGTACGCCTCATTAGGCTTTCGAAATTCATAAGATGCGCTATTTCCCTCACCTTTCAGTATTTCCAACCTGCGTATAATCCGCTTTTTGTCATTCGGATGGATACGCCCGGCAGCATCTTTGTCCAATTCAAACAGCATTTGATGAAGTTCCGCCGTATCCTTTTGCATGAGCTCTTCCCGCAAGACAGAATTATGTGATGTTTCTGTGAAATCGAGTTCGTAAGTCAGCGCATTCAAATATAAGCCTGTACCACCGACGACCACGGGCGTCTTCCCCCGGCTGAGGATATCCTCGATGTACGCGGTTGCAGCTTTTTGAAACATTGCCACAGAATACATTTCGTCCGGTTGCACAATGTCGATCAGATGATGCGCGATTCCCTGTCTTTCTTGCATGGATGGTTTTGCCGTACCGATATCCATGCCACAATATATTTGCATGGAGTCGGCAGATATAATTTCTCCATTGGTTTGTTTTGCAAGCTCGATCCCGACGGCGGTTTTGCCGGATGCGGTAGGACCGAGTATGATGTATACGTCTTTTTTCATACAATCCTCTTAAACCCTTTTTGCAGGTCGGTTTTCGTAAGTACAACGGCGATCGGGCGTCCGTGCGGACAATGCGGTATCGCATCAAGCTCTGTGATCTCTGTCATTAAATCCGCTATCTGCTCATCAGAGAGCGCATATCCCGCCTTGATGCTGTAACGGCACGAAGCTCGAATGATCTGTTCACGCAGTAAAAGAATATCTTTCGGCGAATTGCGTAGTTCGAATAAAATATCTTCTAACAACCCCTCTGCGCTGCTGCGGTTCACTTGCGCGGGAAAAGCGGTAAATTTAAGCGTCATAGCTCCAAACTCTTCGAATACAAAGCCTATTGAGCAAAGAGCCTCCTCGTTTTTAAGAAGCAATGCATGATCTTCAGGAGCAAGATTCATTGCATACGGCATCATTAGTGTTTGCGATGTAGCTGCACCGTCCATTGCTTCACGTTTCATTCTCTCAAAATTGATGCGTTCATGTGCCGCGTGCTGGTCGATCAAATAAAGGTTTTGACCGCTTTCTACAATCAAATATGTATTCCACGCCTGCCCGATGATATGATAATCACAAAGATCTCTGACGTCTTCAATTTCTAATTGTTGCTGTGTTTCCTGATGAAAAGATTGTACCTCCTTGATTAGCTTCTCAAACGGTTCAGCCTGTTCGTATTTCGGGCTTAGGATGTGATCCGGAGTTTGCGCCGCCATTCCGGCAGGCTTATGATAAAGCCTTTCAGCTGGGCGAAACGACGGATAGTCCGCTTTTTTGTCCGTTGATTGATAGGTATTTCTGACAGCCGGATTCGCTCCGATGTTGTCAATCAAAGGCGGAACAGACGAACGAAGGGCGCTTCTTACTGCCCGCTCCATTGTTTCCAACATTTTTACCTCTTCATAAAGCATGACCTGCAATTTGTTCGGATGTACGTTCACATCCGCCTTTTGCAGCGGGATATCAATATGAAGAACGGCAAATGGATAGTGTCCACGCAGCAACCGTTCCCCATACCCGCGCATAAGAGCCGCCTGTAAATCCTTTGAACGGATGAAGCGACCGTTTAGGTACATGCAGATATGCTGTGTGCTTTTATAAAGAGATGTTGGATGAGAAAGATATCCATCAATGCTAATATCATCTTCTTTATAAGCGATCGGACGCACCTTGTGTGCAATGTCCTTTCCGTAGACACTCATGAGCGCGTCAAGCAGTTTCCCATTGCCGGGGCTATGATACACAACTTTTTTATTGCTGATATATTTTACAGAAATATTTGGTTGAGAAAAAATCAATTTCGTAACAACAGAAGTAATATTTGTTGTTTCCCGCGCGGTGTTTTTTAGAAATTTCTGACGCGCGGGAATGTTGTAAAACAAATTTTCTACGCGCACCGTGGTTCCCTCCGGCAAGCCTGCGGCATGAATTTCCGGTTTGTTTTCGCCACTCACCGTAAGGATCGTCCCCTCGGTGCTCTGTGATGTACGAGTCTCGATTGCCAGGTGAGACACAGCCGCCATGCTGCACAAAGCTTCGCCGCGAAACCCGAGCGTACCGATATTGCCAAGATCACCTAAATTGCTGATTTTACTGGTGGCATGCTTTTGTACGGCCAGCGGTACATCTTCCGCAACAATGCCATAACCGTTGTCTGTGACGCGTATCAGCGATTTTCCCCCGTCTGTAACCTCAACGGTAACAGCGGTTGCTCCCGCGTCTATGGAGTTTTCCATTAATTCCTTGACAACTGCCGCAGGACTGACAACAACTTCACCCGCAGCGATCCGCGCATATACGTTTTCGTCCAGCACATGTATCCTGTTATTCATTGTCCAACTCTTTTCTGATGGTATAAACCAAATTCAATGCCTCGATGGGCGTTAAGGTATCAATATTCATTTCCTTTATGCGTTTCATGCCATCAGGCAAAACCGTGATAACCGTATTTGCGGGTTCTACTGCGCCGGACGAATCGCCGGTGATAGACATTTCATACTTTTGAAGCCGGTTTAGAAATACATTCGCACGAGAAACCACCTGCGGTGGCAATCCGGCAAGCTTTGCTACCTCAATACCAAAGCTGCGGTCTGTACCGCCTTCAACGATCTTATGAAGAAAAACAATGTCGTTGCCCAATTCTTTTACGGCTACGGAATAGTTTTTGATTCCGTGAAACATGCTTTCCAGCTCTACAAGTTCATGATAATGCGTTGCAAAAAGTGTTTTTGCCTGTAGTTTTTGAAGGATATACTCCACGCTTGCCCATGCGATAGATAATCCGTCCGTTGTGCTGGTACCGCGACCGATCTCATCTAAAATCAACAAACTATTCTTTGTCGCGTTGTTCAAAATATTGGCAAGTTCGTTCATTTCGACCATAAAGGTGCTTTGTCCTGATGCCAAATCGTCGGACGCGCCAACCCTCGTAAACACGCGATCCACAAGACAGATATACGCCTCGTCCGCGGGCACAAAACTACCCATATGTGCCATTAAGACAATCAGCCCGACTTGCCGCATATATGTGCTTTTCCCCGCCATGTTTGGACCGGTGATAAGCAGCATATTATTATCGGAATGATCAAGCGAAGCATCGTTTGGAACAAATCCCTGCTTCAAAATGCTTTCTACCACAGGATGTCTGCCGTTTCTGATATTCAATACGCCATTTTCGCTCATGTGCGGACGAACATAATTGTTGTCATACGCAACAGCCGCCATTGATTGCAGTACATCGAGCAGTGCGATGCGCTGTGCACAGCCCTGCATACGCTCTACGTTTTGCGCAAGTTGATCGCGGATCGCAAGAAATACCTGATACTCAAGTGCATTGCGTTTTTCCTCCGCTCCTAAAATCGTATCTTCCATTTCTTTTAGCTCTTCGGTGATATAGCGTTCACAGTTAGCAAGAGTCTGCTTACGTAAATAGCGGTATGGCACTTGCGCAAGATTGGATTTGGTAACTTCAATATAGTAACCAAACACTCTGTTGTAGCGGATTTTCAGGTTTTTGATACCTGTTTCTTCTTTTTCTTTTGCTTCCAGCTCTATCAGCCAGTTTTTTCCGTTGGAAGAAGCTTCAATCAAGCTATCAATCTCCTGATGATATCCGCGTTTGATGATATTGCCATCCATGATTCCGTTGGACGCATCTTCGTTGATTGCCTGCTCTAGCAGCGCATGGATATCTGACAGATCATCAAGATTTTCGCACAAATCGGCAAGCAAAGGGCTTGTTGCATCCTGCAAAACACCTTTCAGATAAGGGAAAGCGGCAATGGAGCTTTTCAGCGACAGACAGTCCTTTGCGTCGATTGTTCCATATGAAATGCGCGTGATGATGCGCTCTAAATCGAAAATTCCGCCAAGATAATCAGAAAGAGAATTACGCAGGTAGAGATCATCTTTTATCTCTTGCACCGCATCGAGCCTCGCGTCGATATGGCTTATCTTCTTGAGCGGCTGCAAAATAAATTTTTTTAATAACCTGCCACCCATCGCGGTTTTGGTCTTATCAAGAAGCCATAACAGAGAACCTTTTTTAGAGCCTTCTATCAAGGTTTGTGTCAGCTCTAAATTTCGCCTCGTATTTGGGTCAAGAACCATATATGCGGTTTCCTTAAGAGCCTTTAAGTTGGTGATATGCAGCAATGCGTTTTTCTGCGTATCCTTCAAGTATTGCATCAGCGCACCGGCGGCACAAATTGCGTCATCCATATCCGTACAACCAAAGCCATCCAGTGATTTCACATTGAAATGTGATTGCAGTGCCTTTTTTGCGATGGATTTTTCATAAGCCCAATCAAAATATGGATTGATAAAAGCATTCTTGAAACGGGATTTTTCAGTTAATTTCAATAAATGTCCAACGCTTACGTCAGCAACAATGACCTCTTGCGGACTCAAACGTGTCATTTCATTGAGAAGCGCAGTCTCATCTTCTGTCTGTAATATAGAAAATTCACCGGTAGAAACATCGCAATAACCAAGACCAATCGCATTTTCGCCAAAGAAGATACTTAAGATATAGTTATTTTCTTTTTCCTGCAGCATAGCTGTTTCTACAATAGTACCGGGGGTAATCACGCGAGTAATGCCGCGTTTCACAATTCCCTTTGTTGCGCGCGGGTCTTCGAGCTGATCACAAATGGCAACTTTGTGTCCGTTGGTGACCAAGCGCGCAATATAGGTGTCTACAGCGTGATGCGGTACGCCGCACATGGGCGCGCGTTCTTCAAGACCGCAATCCCGGCCTGTAAGCGTCAGTTCAAGTTCTCTTGACACAAGCGTAGCGTCGTCAAAAAACATCTCATAGAAATCTCCCAGACGGAACATAAGGATACAATCTTTATATTCCTCTTTCAAATCCAGATATTGTTGCATCATTGGTGTCAGCTGCGCCATAAATTATCCCTACTCCTGCGTCATACGCCCAAATAATGTTGTTTTTTTACCTTGCACGATATTCACATCGCATAACTTGCCGATCATATCTTTGCTGCCCGCAAAATTTACCATTTTTCCGCTGTCAGTACGTCCGCATATATGGTTTGCGTCGCGCGTACTGATGCTTTCTACCAAAACACGAACAGTTCGCCCTTCGTATTCCTTGTTTTTTTCTTCTGTGATGGCATTTTGCAGCGCTACAATCTTCATAATGCGCTCCTTTTGAACAGCTTCAGTAACTTCGTTCTTCATTTTGGCGGCTTTTGTTCCCTCGCGCTTGGAATATACAAACGTAAAAGCAGAATCGTACCGTACCTGCCTCAACAAAGACATTGTATCTTCAAAATCAGCGTCCGTTTCCCCGGGGAAACCAACGATCACATCTGTTGTAATCGCGATATCAGGTATGTTTGCCCTTATTTTTTGTACAAGCGTAAGGTATTGCTCGCGCGTGTAGCCGCGGTTCATTGCATTCAGGATATGCGTACTC
The DNA here is from genome assembly GCA_964494645.1 of uncultured Christensenella sp. Taxonomy (GTDB): domain Bacteria; phylum Bacillota; class Clostridia; order Christensenellales; family Christensenellaceae; genus Christensenella. The sequence goes on from CAZBSH010000062.1 coordinate 7,408, forward strand.
CCTGATTGTACAGGAAGATGGATATGACGACAAATCCGCGGGTGTGCGGCGATTACTTCAATCAATCTGTCAGACAAGTCTTTGGGGTGAGACGTCATGAAGCGAATGCGTGGAACGCAGGTTTTTACGCATATTTCTGTCAGAAGACCCGCAAAGTCGAGCCCTTCTCCGTTATACGAATTAACGTTTTGTCCAAGCAGCATGATTTCCTTATAATCTTCAAGAGAATTGATTTCCTGTATAATATCTTGGGCATCACGCGACTTTTCGCGTCCGCGTACATAAGGAACGATGCAATATGTACAAAAGTTATTGCAGCCATACATAATATTAACCGAAGCGAGCGGCCATGTATGACGTGCCACAGGAACGTTCTCGTGGATTTCCATATCCCCGTTTTGTATGGCGAGTACGCGTTTTTTTTCTAATATACATTCGCCGATCAGTCCGGCGAGCGTGTGGATGTTGTGCGTACCGAAAATGATGTCGATGAACGGGAAGGTTTTGGAAAGCTTGCGCGCCACCTCCTCTTGCTGCATCATACATCCGCATACAGCGATCATCAGGGAACGATTCTCATCCTTTAATTTGCGCAGTGCGCCAACGTTTCCAAACGTTTTGTGTTCGGCGTTTTCGCGTACGCAGCATGTGTTGAACAAAATGAAATCGGCCTCTTCTTTGCTTTCGCATGACAAAAATCCAAGGGATTCTAAAATACCTGCGATCTTTTCGGATTCATGCTCGTTCATTTGGCATCCATATGTAATGATATGGTATTTCAGACCATTGCTTTTAATGTATTCCGTTAAATACTGTTCGTTTTCCATACTTAAGATTATAATGCAAAAACGTTACAAAATCCATAGAAAAAGGGCAGCACGGTTGTCTGCCCTTTCGATTTATGCGCTTCTTAACCACATTTGGAATATCCGCATGAGCGACAGATATTGCATCCGCCTTCGAACTCGAGTGTTTTACCACATTCAGGACATTTTGTATCGTCTTGCTGCTCGCTTTCCTCTTGCATTAATGGAGCGATTTTGACATCCTGCATTTGTGCGACCGTTTGCAACACGCGACCGATTGCGTCAGGACAAGAGAGAACTTTGACATCTCCACCTTTCCTAAGCGTTGAATGACAACGAATACCACGAAGTTGCTCGACAATTGAATCCACATCCATACCCGAACGCAGTGCTGTGGAAATCAATCTGCTGGTTGCCTCAGACTGCGATGGACAGCCGCCCGCGCGTCCAAGGTTTGTAAATACTTCACAAATACCGTTTTCATCGTAGTTTACTGTAATATAAAGGTTGCCACAACCGATTTTCACCTTTTGCGTAATACCCTGCGTAACCTCGGGACGGTCTCTTGGCGCAACAGCATTCGACACATCTTCGAACGTTCCGGTAGCAGCAAAATCGCCCTCCTCCTTCTTGTTCACCTTGCCGATATTGAGGACTTGCGCGTCGCGTGAACCGTCGCGGTAAATGGTGACGCCCTTAAGCCCGAGTTTATATGCAAGGTCGTATACTTTACGCACATCTTCTTGTGTCGCCTCTCGTGGAAAATTGACCGTCTTTGAAACAGCATTATCTGTATATTTTTGGAATGCCGCCTGCATACGTACATGCGATTCCGGATTGATGTCATGCGCGGTCACAAATACATCTTTGATATCCTGAGGGATCTCGTCAATGTGCGCGATCGTACCTTCAGAAGCGATGCGCGACATCAAGTCTTTTGAATACAGCCCGCGCTCTTTCATTACTTCTTCGAAATATGGATGCACCTCTAAAAGTTCATCGTTATCCATTACGTTGCGGATATAGGAAAGACCAAAGACAGGCTCGATCCCTGAAGACGAATTACAAATGATGGAGATCGTTCCTGTCGGAGCGATCGTTGTTACTGTCGCATTGCGCTGCACAAGTCCTTGACCCTTGAAAATGCTTTCATCATATGTAGGGAACGTGCCGCGTTGTTTTGCAAGCTCACAGGACATTTCACGTGCGTTGTCACGTAAAAATTTCATAATATGTTCTGCCAGCTCGATAGCTTTTTCAGAATTATAGGGGATCTTCAATTTGTATAAGATATCCGCAAAGCCCATCAGCCCAAGACCGATCTTGCGTGTAGAAAGCGTCATATCACGAATCTTATCCAGAGGATAATTATTAACGGTAATGACATTATCTAAGAAATGCACGGCATCCCTGATTGTCTGTTTAAAAAGGTCATAATCCAGCTCATAAGCATCGCCGCTTTTTTTCATCAACGCATTTAAGTTGATGGAGCCGAGGTTACAGCTTTCATACGGCAGCAAAGGCTGTTCGCCACAGGGGTTTGTACTTTCTACCTCCCCTAGTTTAGGAACGGGATTATCACGGTTGATGCGGTCTAAGAATACGATACCCGGTTCGCCATTTGTCCATGCCATTTTTACGATCATTGCATATACATCAGGCGCAAAAAGCTTCCCGGCATCCTGCCCGGTATGGGGATCGATCAATGCATACTCGCGGTTTTCGCTTACCGCCTTCATAAATTCTTCCGTAACGCCGACACTGATATTAAAGTTTGTTATTTCGGAGGTATTCTTTTTACATTGGATAAATTCAAGGATATCAGGATGATCGATACGCAAAATGCCCATATTCGCACCGCGACGCGTGCCCCCCTGTTTTACGGCCTCTGTCGCCGCATTAAAAACCTTCATGAAGCTTACAGGTCCGCTCGCCACGCCGCCCGTGGAGTTCACGGAAGAACCCGTACCACGCAAGCGCGTAAATGAAAAGCCGGTGCCGCCGCCGCTTTTGTGAATGAGTGCAGCGTTTTTTAATGCGTCAAAAATATCTTCCATACTGTCAGCAACAGGCAGAACAAAGCAAGCGGAAAGCTGACCTAGCTCTCTTCCGGCATTCATGAGTGTAGGAGAATTCGGCATGAAGCGTAAATCAGACATCATCTGATAAAATACATCCCGCGTCGAAGTAACGTCGGCGTTCCGATCGAATTCCTTGTCCGCTTCGGCGATCGCGCACGCTACACGCGCAAGTAAATCCTCCGGTTTTTCGATGGGATTGCCGTCTTTGTCTTTCTTCAGGTAACGCCTTTCAAGAACAGTTACCGCATTTTTGCTAAACATAGGGAAATATCCTCCGAATAATATATTTAGTGCCAGAATGAGTCCTGAACACTATATATAGTACACCGAGGGTAATGAAAATGCCAGCCCTTTTTCATGCTTTTTTAAAATATTTTTAAAGTATGGATAGAAAATCGCGATAAATCAATAAAGAACTGTCCTTGCCCGACGTAAAAAAGTTTACGGTTCCCCCAACGCTCTGCATATTACATAAGTTTTCTGTCTCAAGCGTCCGTGCGATATGCTTTGCCGTACCGTATCTGCCATCATAAATCCTGCGAAAAGCAGGAAATATTTTTGTAGCGATATCCCCAATTTTATCTGCCACAAAAGAGTAATGCGTACAGCCAATGACTAAGCTATCAATATCTTGTCCGCGATAGGGTATCAATTTATCATGAATATATGCTTTGATATGCGGATCGGCTACATTTCCTTTTTCGATCAGGTCAGCTAGCTCTGCGCAAGGCACATTCAGAATCAATTCTTGCGCGCCGAGATTTACAAGCAAGGTATGATAGCGCTTCTGTTTTAGTGTTGCCGGAGTAGCCAGTACAATGACCTTTCCCTGTTTACGTTCCGATAGAGCAGGCTTTACTGCCGGTTCTATACTGATAATTGGAATATTATAGCGTTCACGCATCGTTTGCACGACGATGCTTGTTGCCGTATTGCAGGCGATTACGATCATCTTTACGCCCTGCTTAAAAAGAAACTCGCCGCATTGAAGCGAAAGCTCTTTGATCTCTTCTTCGGTTTTGGTGCCATAGGGAGCGTTTTTGCTGTCACCGTAATATAGGAAATCTTCTTGCGGCAAACACTTCATTGCTTCGCAAAGAACGCTTACACCGCCCACACCGGAATCATATACGCCAATTGGCAGATCATTTTTTTTCATGTAATCATCCTAAAAACTGTTTTAAATTCATTTTGTCTGTTATTTATTATAGTACAATGCGCAATTATAGTAAAGATGCGATAAAAGTATAAAAATTACTTGCAAAGAGCGCATGGATATGATAATATATCATTTGTTGAATTTAGAAATATGGGGGTGAATGAATTGCCTAATATCAAATCTGCTAAAAAACGCGTAAAAGTTATTGCGACAAAGACGTTGCGTAACAAAATGATCAAGTCCGCACTTAAGACAGACCTTAAAAAGTTTGACGCTGCAGTAGTCGCTTCGGATGCAAATGCGAAGGAGCTCTATACAACAGCTGTAAGCGCAGTCGATAAGGCCGCTTTAAAGGGCACGATCCATAAAAATAAAGCAAACCGCGTAAAAGCACAATTGGCAAAAAAATTAAACAGTCAAGCTGAGTAATTTTGATACCCCATTTGAATAAGACTTTTTAAAAACCGATCTCACCCATCGGTTTTTTTATGTGCTGTAAATATCGACAAGCAGCG
>CAZBSH010000063.1:0-11934 GCA_964494645.1 uncultured Christensenella sp.
GCTCGCCCTTCCGCGTACCGATTGCGAGATTGGCTGCGGCGCATGCGGTTGTGAAGTCCAAATAAGTTAAAAGTAGCTAAAATAAAAGACGCGCTGTTTTAGCGGCGCGTCTTTTTTGTGTAATATTTTTACGATGGGGGTATATTATATATAGTTAACTGTTAGAATGGGCAACGATGTACGTCGACTTGGCGGTATGGGCGATAGTGTTGGTACTCACAATGTACAGTAGGCGCAGCATGTGCTGGGACATCCATGTGATCTTTTTGTATATCGCTGCTCTTGTGAACATGATTGCTTGTTTGGTTATTGTGATGAGGGGCCTCAGAAGAAAACATATGAAGTAAATGCAATACGTTTGAAATGAAGACGGATTTCATGTATAATTTATTGAACAACAAAGAACAAAGGAGTATAAGAACAAGTTGGAAAAAGTAGTTATGCCTATGGTGGCTTTAAGGGGATTGGTCATTTTCCCATATATGGTACTTCACTTTGACGTTGGAAGGGAAGCTTCGGTTGCGGCGGTGGAAGAGTGTGTTGTGCAGGGACGCGATATTTTTTTGGTGACGCAAAAGGATATGAAAATCGAATCGCCGGAGATGGCGGATGTGCATGAAATCGGTACGATCGCGAAGGTGAAGCAAGTGCTGAAATTACCGGGAGATACGTTACGCGTACTGGTAGAAGGAGAACGCAGGGCGCGCATCCTTTCATATGCGGAGCGAGAACCATACATTCAGGCCGAGGTACAGCCGATTTGGGATGAGAAAACAACGGATAAGGCGCAGGAAATATTAAAGGAGGCGTATATGCGCCGCATTACGGATTTGTTTGAGCGGTTTGCTTCGCTTGGTGCGCGCGTTCCCGGAGAGACGTTGTTTACGATCAGCGAGATAGAAGATCCGGGTAAGTTTGCCGATATGATCGCTTCTAACGTTGCAATTAAACTGGATGACAAACAACGTGTGCTTGACTGTATCGACGAGCTTGACCGGCTGCAATTGGTGGTGAATATTCTTAAGAAAGAAATCGACATTTTGGAGATAGACAAAGAAATTGCTTCGTCTGTAAAGCAGCAAATCGATAAATCTCAGAGAGAGTACTTTTTGCGCGAACAGTTAAAAGTGATCCAAAAAGAGCTGGGAGAGTCGGAAAACGATCAGGACGAAGTCGAGGAGCTTAGGAAAAAAATCAAGGAATTGCCGTTAAATGATGAGGCGCGCACCAAGGCGGAAAAAGAACTGGCGCGTATGGTTAAGATGTCATCGGGTTCGCCGGAGGTTAGTGTTCTGCGGAGTTATATCGATTGGATCGTAAGTTTGCCGTGGGGGAAATATACGGTAGATAATCTGGATTTGAAAAATGCGCGGAAGATATTGGACGAAGATCATTATGGACTTGATAAGGTCAAAGACAGGATCATCGAGTTTCTTGCGGTGCGCAAGTTGAAAAACGATATGCGAGGACCGATTTTATGTCTGGCGGGACCTCCCGGCGTGGGAAAAACGTCCATTGCCCATTCGATTGCGCGTGCGCTTGATAAGAAATTTGTGCGAATGTCGCTAGGGGGCGTACGCGACGAAGCGGAGATCCGCGGACATAGAAGAACTTATATTGGGGCGATCCCCGGACGGATTATTTCTTCTATCAAGCAGGCGGACAGTATGAATCCGCTCTTTCTGCTCGACGAGATCGACAAAATGTCGAATGATTTCAGGGGAGATCCCGCGTCTGCGATGCTTGAGGTGCTGGATCCGGAAATCAACAATACGTTTCGCGATCATTATCTGGACATTGATTTTGATTTATCGAAGGTGATGTTTATTACGACAGCAAATGATATCAGTACGATCCCGCGCCCGCTGTATGATAGGATGGAGATTATACAGATCGACAGTTATACGGATGTGGAAAAGCTTAATATTGCAAAAAAGCACTTGATGAGCAAACAAGCAAAGGCGCATGGGCTAAAACCGTCGACCATTAAAATATCGGATGCGGCGATCATGGATATCATTCATTTATACACCGCCGAAAGCGGTGTGCGCAGTCTGGAACGTGAGATTGCGACCATCATGCGTAAGGTGGCGGTGCAGATTGTGGAAACGGATGCACAAAGGATATCTGTTTCACAGAAGAACCTAAAAGAATTTTTAGGACATCCGAAACGCAGCGAAAACGATATGATCAAGCAGGATACGGTTGGTGTAGTAACGGGTCTTGCCTGGACGGCAGTCGGCGGGCAAACGATGCCGGTTGAGGTTTCCGTTATTCCGGGAACAGGTAAGGTTGAATTGACAGGACAGCTTGGTGATGTAATGAAGGAATCCGCAAAAACCGGGATATCCGTTGTGCGCGCTATGATGAAAAAGTTCAAGCTTCCTATCGATATCAATGAAAAGACCGATTTGCATATCCATGTACCCGAAGGCGCAATTCCAAAGGATGGACCTTCTGCGGGGGTTACGATGGTAACGGCGCTTGTTTCGGCGCTTACAAAACGTCCGGTGCGGCATGATGTTGCGATGACGGGAGAGATCACGCTTACGGGACGCGTGCTAAAGATCGGCGGGATCAAGGAAAAGGCATTGGCTGCCTTGCGCGCGGGAATCCATACGATCATTCTTCCAAAAGACAACCAGGGTGACCTGGAAGAGCTGCCGCAGTCTGTAAGAGACCAGCTCAATTTTGTCTTTGCGACAAAAATAGACGATGTACTAAAACATGCGATCGTGCCGGAGAAGAAATAGTGGACATCAAAAAAGCGGTATTTTATAAGAGCATGAAGAAGAGCGTGGATTATCCGGGGGGTGAGTTGCCGGAGATTGCTTTTGCGGGGAAATCCAATGTAGGGAAGTCTTCGTTGATCAATTATCTTGCAAACAACTCAAAGCTCGCATATGTCAGCAAACAGCCGGGAAAGACCCGTTTGATCAATTATTTTTTGATCAATGATTCTTTTTATCTTGTAGATCTGCCGGGGTATGGTTTTGCGCGTGTTTCAAAATCGGAGAAGGAATCGTGGTCGGAGATGATGCAGGATTATTTTGCGGTGGCGCAAAAGCTGAAGGCGCTGGTTATCCTTGTTGATATCCGACACAATCCTACAGAGGATGATTTGCAGATGATTGAATGGGCGGCGCATTTTAAAGTGCCGTTTATGATCGCCGCAACAAAAGCGGACAAGATCGCAAAATCCAAGCGCTTTCATTATGTGATGCAAATGGCAAAGTATATCAGCAGTATGATTGATATTGATATTGACATCGTGCCTGTCAGTTCTACAGACAAAAAAGGAAAAGAAGATATCGTGGCATATATGGAAAAAATGACCGCGGAGGACGCGACTGAATGAACGTTTACGCAATCGGAGATTTGCATTTATCCAATGCACAGCCAAAAGCAATGGACATATTCGGAGAGCATTGGGTCAATCATTTTGAGAAGATCAGCGACGATTGGAAAGCGCGGGTAAAAGAAGAAGACGTTGTGTTGATTCCGGGGGATATCAGTTGGGCGATGAAGTTGGATGATGCAAAGCCTGATCTCGATGAAATTTGTGCGCTGCCGGGAATAAAGCTTCTGTTAAGAGGGAATCACGATTACTGGTGGAGTTCCATGACGCAAATCAGCGCTTTGCTGACAAACAATACGTTCCTCGTACAAAACAACAGTATAGAAATAGGAGCGTTTGTTTTTTGCGGTACGCGTGGTTGGACGTTTCCGCAGGACAACAGTTTTAGTGAAAATGACCGCAAAATATATGAGCGCGAAAAAATGCGATTAAAAATGTCGCTTGACAGCGCAAAAAAATATGGAGAAAAGAAAAAAATCGTCATGATGCATTTCCCGCCTGTTTATGAAGGAGTAAGGGATACGGAATTTAACGCCATCCTGCAAGAACATGGTGTGAGCGAAGTGGTATTTGGACATCTGCATGGGGAAATATTAAAAAATATCCGTTTGACGGATTTGAAAATTGGCTCGGCAAACTACAATTTGGTATCGGCAGATTACCTTCATTTCAAACTAAAGCAAATCATTTGATGCAAGTATAAAAAATGCGATAGGAATGAGCAAAAACGCAAAATATGCATTTTGCGTTTTTTTGTTATTTTGATTCGAAAATACTTGCATAATGGGTGGGATAGTGTTAGAATTTGATTAAAAGTGGTGTAAAGTGGTTAAAAGTGGTGAAAGGAGTTTGCAGCGGCGATGCTGATTGGAGAATATTCACACAATCTGGATGCCAAAGGCAGGGTGTTTATGCCTGCGAAATTTCGCGACGATTTGGGCGAAAGCTTTATCGTGACGAAAGGCGTGGGAAAATGCTTGTTTGTGTTCTCCAAGACAGAATGGGAAAATTTTGCCGGTAAACTCAAAGATCTGCCGGTGTCAGATGTTGCGGCACAAAGCTTTACGCGTATGTTGTTTGCAAGCGCATGCGAATGTGAGGGAGATAAGCAGGGCAGAATATTGTTGCCGCAGCGTTTGCGTGACCATATTGGCGCGTTGAAAGAAACAGTGATCATCGGTGTGATGACGAGAGCGGAAATTTGGTCGAAGGAAGGCTGGGCAGAATATAACGATAGCGCATACAAAGATTATGAAGAGACGCTCGCAAAACTTGCGGAGCTTGGGATATGACGACACAAGGGGGACATATCCCCGTCCTGTATGAAGAAACGCTGGACGCATTGAATCTTAAAAACGGACAGACGGTGGTCGATGGGACAATGGGCGGCGGCGGACATTCGCAAGGTATCCTTGAGAGGATATTGCCGGGGGGGCGGTTGATTGGGATCGATAAAGATACGGCCGCAATCGAACGATGCAAAAAAAGGCTGGAGAGCTTTGAAGACAATATACTGTTTGTCCACGACGATTTTAAACATATCGAAGAAATTCTTAAGGAGAATGGAATCGGTAAAATAGACGGGGCTGTGCTTGATTTGGGAGTTTCCTCTTATCAGCTCGATGAAGGAGAGCGAGGATTCTCTTATCAACAAGAGGCGCCGTTGGATATGAGAATGAATAGGCACAGCGCACTGTGTGCCAAGACTGTTGTAAATGAATATTCACAAAACGAACTAACGCGGATATTGCGGGAGTATGGCGAAGAAAAATGGGCGGCTCGCATTGCAAAGTTTATTGTGGATGCTCGTTCGCAAAAGGAGATAGAGACAACAGAGGAATTGACGCAGCTTATCAAAAATGCGATTCCTGCTGCGGCACGCCGCGAAGGACCACATCCTGCGAAGAGAAGTTTTCAGGCGATACGCATTGAAGTAAACAGTGAGCTTTCGGATTTGGGAAAAGCACTAGAATCTTATGTGCAAGCGCTGAAAAGCGGCGCAAGGCTTGCGGTGATCACGTTCCATTCCTTAGAAGACAGGATTGTGAAACAGACGTTTAAAAAATTGTTTGACCCATGTGAATGTCCCAAGGATTTTCCGATATGTGTATGCGGAAAGACAAGTCAAGTCAAATTGGTTACAAGGAAACCGATCATTCCGGGGGAACAGGAATTGGAAGATAACCCGAGAGCGCGCAGCGCGAAGCTGCGTGTGGTGGAGAAGAGATAAGTAAAGAGGGACAATATATGAATGCAATACCACAAAAAGCGCATAACTACGAAAGAATAAGGATACCGCGCGACAATACGGCGAATATAAATGCACAGCAGCGCATGGGCAGGATCACTGACATGCAGGCTTATAATATGCGCAAGATTGCGATGCAGCGTCAAAAAGCATATGAAGAGCGGATAGAGTATGAGCGCGCAAGACAACAAGAGCAGCGCCAAAAAGCAGCGCGTAGCGCGCAGCGGCAAAGGCAACAGCAACAGAGACAGCAGCAGACTCAGCAGCAAAGGCGTGAGGGATACGAAACGCGTGAAACGATTCGGCAGTCGGGCGTTAAAAATATTGTTGGCGGAAGAAAGCTGACGCCGGCTTATGAAGTAAGTGCGCCGGCAGGCGGATACAGCTATGGACGCTCATCTTATGAGCGTACGCCTCGTACAAGAAATGAACAGGTACAACAACGGTCGTACGCTTCGCATTCGTATGAGCCTTCTTATGAAAGGGCATACGGTCGTCCGGTACAAAGAACAGCGCAGCCGCGCCGTAAGCCGATCCACGGTTTTGATATGGTGGAAACAACAGATGCGTCAGCATATCAAGGGGTGAAACCCATCGCGGTAGAGTATGAAGCACCCAAGAGAAAAGGGGTTGTTTCCACGTTAATCCTGATTGCGGTAGTGTTCGCGGTACTGGCAGGGATATTGATCCGTTATTCGCAGATCAGCAATTTGAATTATCAGAATGCGCAGATCGAATCACGCATATCCAGTCTTTCGCAGGATCTCGACAAGGCAAAGATGGAAGTTTCTTTGCGTGAGGATTTGAGCAGTATCCGTCAACAGGCAGCCGCAATGGGAATGTCCGAACCTAAGGACAGTCAAATCGTATTCGTGCAGCCGGAGGCAGAAGTTCAAAACGTTTCAGATACAACGGATATGCAGGACATGGTTTCTGCGGAAGGAAACACAGACCTATCGCAAGCCGCAGATATAAACGGTAGTGATGCTGCAAGCGGATTTGCAGGCTTTATCAATACAATTTTGGATACAATTAAAGGATGGTTCCAAAATTAAACAGGAGTAAACATTGTCAACGTCACGGGTTTTGGTAACCAGAAAGCGGTTGCTGGTCATATTGATTATATTGTCTGTACTCATTATCCTACTCATGTCGCGAGTGGGATATTGGTCTTTATTCAAGGGAGAATGGTTACAGGAAAAAGCACAAAAGCAATGGACGCGTGATGTGGAGGTTGATGCAAAACGAGGGGCGATTTTTGATCGGAACATGTATGTTTTAGCGCAGAGTGCAGCTGCAGATACAGTGGCGCTACAGCCTGAAAAGATAGCCAAAGCAGAAAACGCCGATCAGATAGCGGATGAACTTTCCCGTATTTTGGAAATACCGCGGGAAGAGGTGTATACAAAAGCAACCAATACTGAGAAAAAAGAAATATGGCTGAAGCGGCAAATTACGCCTGAGCAATCTCAGGAAATAGGTAATTTGAAATTAAAGGGTGTCAGCTTGATTGAAGATGTGAAGCGCTTTTATCTCAATAAAGACTTTGCGTCGCAGGTGATTGGTTATACGACACAAGACGGCGTAGGTCAGACGGGGATCGAGAAGCGCTATAATAGCATTCTTGAAGGTCGACAGGGCAGACAGGTAACCGAAACCGCAAAAGACGGCAGCGGAGTACCGAACGGACAGGAGATGTTGATTGCGCCGCAAGACGGACAAAGCGTTGTGTTGACAATCGACGAAATGGCGCAGAGTATTTTAGAAGACGCGTGCAGTACGCTTTATACAGACCACTCGCCTGACAGCGTACAGGGAATTGTGATGGATGTAGCGACAGGTGAAGTATTGGCGATGGCTAATATTCCGCAGTTTGATTTAAACAATCCGCCGCGTGATGATGCGGCGGCATTGACCGCGTTATCTGTCAATGCCATTACGGCAGCGCCATATGAACCGGGCAGTATTTTTGGAATTTTTACGACTGCGGCGGCGATGAATGAGAATGTGGCAGGTGAATATTCGTGCACAGGAACTGTCGTAGTAGATGGGGAAAAAATTTCTTGCGTCGGCGCACACGGTACGCTAAATATGCTGCAGGCGGTACAGGACCATTGCAGTGTTGCAGAGGCTCTGCAATCGGATGCTCTGGGAAAAGACAAATTCTACCAATACCTAAAATCGTTTGGGTTTGGGGCAAAGACGGGAATAGATTTTTCAACAGATACGCCGGGCGACGTAATGGAAAAAAAATATGCGCGCCAGGCAGATGTCGCATTGATGGGCGCCGGCGAGAATATGAAAGTGTCGCAGATACAAATGGCAAACGCGCTTTCGTCTATTCTTAACGGCGGTACACTTTACACACCGCGGCTGGTACTTGGTCTTGCGGATAGCAGCGGGACTGTTGTAGAAAAATATGATGCGGAAGTAAAAGGGCAAACGGTTTCGCAGGATGTATCTTCACAGCTTAAGGCTATGATGTTGGATTATGTACAGAATGGCGACGGTACACAGGCGCAGATCGCCGGATATTCGGTGGGTGGCTTAAGCGGGGCATCCGTATTTTATGATGGGGATACGCCGGTGCAAAACAAGATGGTTTCGTCATTCTTTGCCTTTGCGCCAGTCGAGAATCCGAGATATTTGGTGATGGTAACCGCGAGCGGAATAGCAACCGGTGAAAGCAATGATACGGTATGTGCGCCATATGCAAAGAAAGTGCTGGAGGATATCCTGAAAAATAATAATGTCGCACCGGATGATGAAGCGGCGCGCAGTGCACAAAAAATTGCAGTACCGAATGTAGTTGGAATGGATATGCAGACAGCAAAGGATGTCCTCGCAAGTGCGGGTCTTTCGACGAAGCTGGATGGCAGCGGAACGGTTTTGAGTCAGATGCCTGTGGCAGAAGAAGAGGTATACGCGGGATCGACGGTAACGCTTTCGATGGAGACCAAATCTGCAGTTACATCGGCAGTCGAGATGACAACTGTTCCGGACTTTACGGGAATGGATATGATAACGGCTCGTGATGCGGCAATTGCTGCCGGGTTGAAATTTGTGGCTCTTGGCGACGGCGTTGCGCAAGGACAAAAACCAGCGGCAAATTTACAAGTGGAAAAGGGAACGACAGTAACAGTGCAGTTCAACTACAAATAGACACGGCGCAGTAGCGGGATACAATATTTTGTGGTATAATACTTTTGTTTACGGAGGAGGTCACAAAAAATGAGACTGTCAGAAATATTTCGCGGGATCAGATGTGACATAAGAAGCACCGAAGATATTGAAATCAAGGATCTGAAATATGATTCCCGCAGCGTCAAACGCGGCGATTTGTTTTTTTGTATATCCGGTTTTGCGGAGGATGGGCATAAATATGCTCCCGACGCGCTTAGAAAAGGTGCTGCGGCGATCGCTGTGACGGAATATCAGCTGGAGCTGGATATCCCGCAGATCATTGTAAAGGATGACAGAGCGGCGATGGCGCTTGCGGCGCGCAACTTTTTTGGAAATCCGGCAAAACGGATGGCAATGGTGGGCGTAACCGGGACAAACGGGAAAACGACGACGACTTATATGCTCAAGTCCATTGCGGAGCAAGCCGGATACAAGGTGGGGTTGATCGGCACGATCGTTAATATGATTGGGGATAGAGAGATTCATACTGAGCGCACTACCCCTGAATCCGTAGATTTGCAGCGCTTGCTGAAAAAGATGGCGGATAACAATTGTGAGATGGTTGTGATGGAAGTATCTTCCCATTCGCTTGAATTAAAGCGAGTGTATGGTATTGCGTTTGACATTGGTGTTTTTACCAACCTCACACAAGACCATATGGATTTTCACAAAACGTGGGATAATTATATTCATGCGAAGAGTCTGTTGTTTGAGCAGTCGCAGAAATCCATCATTAATATTGATGACGACAGTGCCGCAAATATGATGGCAGCAGCGAAAAGCGAGGTCGTCAAATATAGCGTGATGCAGCCGGTGCAGTATATGGCCAAGAATATTGAAATGACGCATGAGGGAACAAAATTCACGGTTGATATGGGTGCCAATACGCTTGAAATCGAAGTGGGCATTCCCGGTCAGTTCACGGTGTATAACGCTCTTGGAGCGATTGTGGCGGCACACGCATTGGGGATCAATGCGCATTATATTGAACAGGGACTCAAGGCAATGCATCCTGTTGCGGGACGGTTTCAGCCGCTTGATACACATGGACAGGATTTTGGCATTATATTGGATTACGCGCATACGCCTGACAGCTTGAAGAATGCGCTTTCTACAGTGCGGGGATTTGCGCCCGGGCGCGTAGTGACGATTATAGGCTGTGGCGGAAACCGAGATACGACAAAACGTCCGATTATGGGTAGAATCGCAGGAGAAAATTCTGATTTCACCATTCTGACATCCGATAATCCGCGATTTGAAGAGCCTGCGGCGATTCTTGATCAGATCGAAGAAGGAATGAAGGAAACCGGAGGGGAATATAAACGCATTGAAGATCGCCGAGAGGCAATGAAATGGGCGATTCGCAATGCCAGACCTAAGGATATTATTCTGTTAGCCGGAAAAGGGCATGAGGATTATCAGGAAATCAAAGGCGTGAAGCACGATTTTGACGAAAAAGTGGTTATTGAAGAGATATTGAATGAACTGGGGTTCGCAAATAAAAAAGAAGAAGACGAAGAGGAATAAGGCTTTATGGACTTTATGACAAATATGTTATTCACAATACTGATCGCGTTTGGGATAACGTTTGTTGCGGCAAAGATCATTATACCGCTTTTAAGAAAAGCAAAAGCGGGTCAGCATGTGCGGGATGACGGACCGCAGACGCATCTGGTAAAAGAAGGAACGCCTACCATGGGTGGTATTATTATGCTGATTGGTATTGTGGCGTCGAGCTTTATTTTTTCTTCGGGGGATATAAGGTATACTGTTTTTGCTGTTATTACGGTGTTGGCGTTTTCCGTCATCGGTTTTTTGGATGATGGGCTAAAGCTGTTTAAAAAGCGGTCGCTTGGCTTGCGCGCGTGGCAAAAGATCGTGTTGCAATTTGTAGCTGCCGCGGCAGTAGCGTGTCTCGCGTATTTTTGGTTGGATATTAAAACGGTGCTGATTCCTGTTGCGGGGACGGAATGGCAGCTTGGAGCAGGATTTATCCCGTTTACAATGTTTGTGCTCATCGCGATGGTAAACAGCGTAAACTTAACAGATGGATTGGATGGGCTTGCGACAGGTTTGACGCTGATCAACTCCGCAACGTTTGCGCTGATCTTTATCTTCAGCGTGTTGGGCGCGGCGCTGATCAGTCCGGAAATACTGGCAGATATGTCTAACATGACGATGTTTGCTGCGGCTGTGATGGGGACGTGTATTGCTTTTCTGTGCTTTAATGCCTATCCCGCGAAGGTTTTTATGGGAGATACAGGTTCATTCCTTTTGGGGGCGGCACTGAGCGTTATGGGTATTGCCACGGAAATGCAACTTTTCCTTCCAATCATGGGATTTATGTTTGTTTTATCCGCGATCTCGGTGATCATTCAGGTGGGGTCGTTTAAGCTGCGCGGAAAGCGTGTGTTCCGCATGGCCCCGCTGCATCATCATTTTGAGCTTGGTGGCGCGTCGGAAACAAAGGTCGTGTCGGGCTATATGATTGCGACGATGCTTTTGAGCGTAGGTAGTTTGTTGTTGTTCTTTGCATAACTTTCGGAGGCAAAAGATGGAATACAAAAATAAGAAAGTTTTAGTAATAGGGATGGCGAAAAGCGGTGTTTCATCCGCTGTATTGCTGTGTAAGCTGGGCGCGGACGTAACGATCTATGATGTGAAGAGAAAATCTGATCTCCCAGAGGATATGTTAAAGGAACTGGATCAATATCAATATCACGATATGCTGGGAGTCGATCCCACAGACCGGATCGACGAAATGGATTTGCTGGTATTAAGCCCCGGTGTACCGTTGGGATTGCCTTTTATTAAACGTGCTTATGAGCTGAATAAAAAGGTTATTGCCGAGATAGAGCTTGGGTTTGATGTATCTCAGGCAGACTTTATTGCAATAACAGGTACGAATGGTAAAACGACAACAACGGCATTGACTGGCGAGATATTTAAAAATGCGGGGATACATACACATGTTTTGGGTAATATTGGCGTGCCGATCACGCAGGAGGCGCTCAAAACACAGCCCGGAGATGTAGTTGTGGCGGAAACAGCCGCCTTACAGCTTGATACGATTGATACATACCGTCCGAAGGAAAGTGCTATTTTAAATATCACGGAAGATCATCTGGACCGTTATGGAACAATG
>CAZBSH010000064.1:0-11661 GCA_964494645.1 uncultured Christensenella sp.
AAACAGCAACAAGGACGTGATGGAGGAAAACTCCAATAAAAATGCCGTTGTTGCGGCAACACAGCGTGACCTGATCGCGGGGGAAGTATCAAAAGACTTAACACGCAGGGTATTGCTGCCTGAAAAAATTTCTAAGGCGCACGACGAGGGCGTATTGCATTTCCACGATGCGGATTATTTTTTGCAACCCATTTTTAACTGCTGCCTGATCAATGTCGGAGACATGCTCGATAACGGTACGGTCATGAACGCGAAGCTTATCGAAAGCCCCAAGAGCTTTCAGGTGGCGTGCACGGTTATGACGCAGATCATCGCTTCGGTAGCGAGTAGCCAGTATGGCGGACAGTCGGTGGACGTGCGGCATTTGGGGAAATATTTGCGCCGCAGCAAGGAAAAATTTGAAAAACGCTTCCGCGAGATATTGGGGACGGACGCCTCAGAGGAAATGATCGGCAAGCTGACGAACGAGAGACTGCGCACAGAGCTTCGCGGCGGGGTGCAGACGATACAATACCAGATCAACACGCTGATGACCACAAACGGGCAGTCGCCGTTTGTCACGCTGTTTTTGAATTTGGATAAGGATGACGAATATCTGGAAGAAAACGCGATGATCGTCGAAGAGATACTGCGTCAACGACTGGAGGGTATCAAGAACGTAAAGGGCGTATATGTAACGCCTGCGTTCCCGAAACTTGTGTATGTGCTTGACGAGCACAACTGCCTAAAGGGCGGAGAGTATGATTATATTACAGAGCTGGCGGTCAAGTGTTCTTCTAAGAGGCTGTATCCGGATTATATCTCCGCAAAAAAGATGCGCGAGCATTATGAGGGAAATGTGTTTAGCCCAATGGGATGCCGCAGCTTTTTGACGGCATGGAAGGATGAACGCGGGAAGTATAAATTTGAAGGGCGTTTCAATCAGGGTGTGGTCAGTCTCAATTTGCCGCAGATCGGTATTGTTGCAAAGGGCGACGAAAAGAAGTTTTGGGAGCTGCTTGACGAACGTTTGGAGCTGTGTCATGAGGCGTTGTTGTGCCGTCATCGTGCGCTGTTGGGGACGACTTCTGACGCAAGCCCCGTGCATTGGCAATACGGCGCGATCGCGCGGCTTGAGCCGGGCGAGAAGATAGATCGCTTTTTAAAAGACGGGTATTCCACCATATCTCTTGGTTATATCGGTCTTTACGAGGTGACAAAGCTGATGAAGGGGGAAAGCCATACAACGGTGCGCGGCAAAGAGTTTGCCATGCAGATCATGAACCGCCTGCGCGCTGCGTGCGAGGGCTGGAAGAAAGAGTCGGGGATCGGCTTCGGTCTTTACGGAAGTCCGGCAGAGTCGCTCTGTTACCGATTTGCGCGTATCGACAAGGAACGCTTTGGAACCATCGAGGATGTGACGGATAAAGGATACTATACAAACTCTTATCATGTGGACGTGCGCGAAAAGATCGACGCGTTCAGCAAATTTGACTTTGAAAGCCAGTTCCAGACGATTTCTTCGGGTGGCGCGATTTCGTATGTGGAGATTCCGAATATGCGCCACAATCTGGAGGCGATGGAAGAGGTCGTAAAATATATTTATGACAATATCCAATATGCGGAATTCAACACCAAATCCGATTACTGTCACGAATGCGGGTTTGACGGGGAGATCATCATCAATGACGCGGGGGAGTGGGAATGCCCCAACTGCGGCAACAAGGATCACGCAAAAATGAATGTGACGCGCCGTACATGTGGATATCTTGGCGAAAACTTTTGGAATGTGGGCAAAACAAAAGAGATCAAGGCCCGCGTACTGCACCTGTAAGCCATGCATTACGCGGATATCAAGCGGTTTGATGTAGCAAATGGACCCGGGGTGCGGGTATCGTTGTTTGTGAGCGGTTGTTCTCACCGTTGTGAGGGCTGTTTTAACCCGGAGACGTGGGATTTTGCATACGGTGAGGAATTTACCGCTGAAACGGAACAAGCGCTTCTTGCCTATCTTGAGCCGGGGCATGTGAAGGGGTTGACGCTTTTGGGGGGAGACCCGATGGAGCGATCGAATATCAAGGCTTTGCTTCCCTTTTTGCGGCGCGTAAAGGAAGCGTATCCGGGTAAGGATCTCTGGTGCTTTACCGGATACGATTTTGAGGCGGATGTGCTGGGTAAATGGGGCGGCGAGCCGGAGGTGGAGGAGTTCCTTTCGTATATTGATGTGTTGGTGGATGGACCGTTTGTGGAGAAATTGAAAAATATCAATCTTCGCTTTAAGGGGTCTGAAAACCAGCGGACGATTTTGGTACAAGAATCTTTGCGGCAAAAAAAGACGGTGTTATGGGATGATCAGCAGGGCTGAGAAGCGGTGCGGACAATGGAAAGCAAAAATAAAAAGCAGGATGAGTGATCATCCTGCTTTTTTTACCAATCGATTAAGCTTGTTTTTGTTTTTTTACAGAATCTTTTTTTAGCAGCGCTGTCACGATAATGCCTATTACACAGGCCGCCGCAGGAATGATGAAAGTCCATGGCGTAGGGATACCATCAATGGTGACGATCTTTGCGATGGCGGGGAACAGCAGACCGGAGACAGCGAAAGCGATCATGATCAGACCATAGTTGACGCCGTTGTTCTTGATACCAAAGTAATCGGCTGTGACGGCCGGGAACACGCCCGCGCTCCCGCCGAATGCGAATGCTACAAGGGCAATCAGCACGATGAACAGATAGCTTTGCGCAAAGGTCAGCAGCAGGATGCATACGATGGTGATCAAATACAGCACAAAAATTACGTTTCTGCGACCGATTTTATCTGACATCCACGGGGCAAGCAGACGACCGGCGGCTGACGCGATCCCTGTAACCATGACGCCCGCAAGCGCAGCAGCTTCACTTAAGTTACGCAGCTCGCCTAACGATTTGAGCAGCGGGTTGATGATGAAATACGCGGGAGTGATCAGCATCATGGCAAGAAAAATGAAATAGTAATATTTTGTTTTGACCATTTCAAGCGGCGTAAACTGCTTTTGCTTGGAAAGATCAGGAAGCGCCACATGGAAGGCGTCCATATATTCCTTGGATGGATTTTTGACAAACCAGCCGAAAATCAGAATGATTACGGCAAAAATCGCTGCGAGAATCAAAAATGTCTGGGACACACCGACCGCTTTTAGCAGGGTATTGACGATGGGGGTGAAAACAACGGTGGATGCGCCAAAGGTACACACAATGATGCCCGTTGCAAACCCTTTTTTATCGAGAAACCACTTTTGCGCGCAAGAGATCGTGGATGTATAAGCTGCGCCTACGCCGAATCCGGCCATGCCGCCGTAAAAAACATAGATCAGCCACGGCATGTTTTGCGGTACGAAGGAAGAGAGCAAAATACCGGCAACAAACATCGCGCCGCCCAAAAACACGACAGGGCGCGGACCTTTTTTATCGTTTAGACGCCCGCCTAAAACGATACCTAAAACAAAGGTGGCGAGCATGATGGAAAAAGTAACGGATGCGTCCGCCGCGCTCCATGAATAGTATTCCATGACCGACGGCTGGAAGATACTCCAGATATAAATGATACCGATACAAAGCTGGATGATTGCGCCGGCAAAAAGCGGCAGAAATTTGTTTTGAGATTTCAAAATAGGGGCACCTCCAAAATATCATCTAGTCACGCCGTTTAGCATGCTAGCGTAATGATATACGATTTTTATGGAAAAATCAACGCAATACTTGAGAAAAAAGCAGGCAGGATGTAAAATAGGAAAAGAAGGACGGGGAACCGTTCCGTCTCGTTAAATTGAACATAAGTTGAGGTAGGGCAGACATGCTTGAGGGGATTAAGATCGAGGTATACAAGGCGAATATGGAGCTGGAAAAATATGGTCTTGTGATGCTGCGGTGGGGTAATATTTCTGCAATGGACGAACACACGGGATATATCGTCATCAAACCCAGTCGCATCCCGTATTCTAAGATCAAACCGGACGACATGATCGTGTGTGACATCGAAGGAAAGATTATCGAGGGAGCACATACGCCGTCCTCTGACCTGTTTACACATCTGGAGATATATAAGGCGTTTGGCGAAGTGCGCAGCGTAGCGCACACACACTCGAAATGGGCGACCGTATTTGCACAGGCGGGAAAGAGCATTCCCAACCTTGGGACAACGCATACGGACTATTTTAAACACGATATTCCGGTTACGCGGACGATGAAGCCGGAGGAGATCACAAAAGATTATGAAAAAAACACAGGTAAGGTCATCGTGGATGCGTTCACACTGAAAAACCCGATGACTACGCCTGCGGTGCTGGTAAAAAACCACGGTCCGTTCGTGTGGGGCAAGGATATCGCACATACGGTAGATAATGCGGCGGCGCTCGAATATGTTGCGGAAATGGCGTTTTATACGATGCGTCTGAATACAGACGCGGAAATGAACGAATACCTGATTGATAAGCACACCGAAAGGAAACAGGCCAGAAGCCATGATGAATAAAACCACCAGTACGGAGCGGCAATTGTTTATTTTGTCACTGCTCGCACAAAAAAAGAGCGGTTATACGATCAGCGAGATCATCGATTCGTTGAAACGTATGGCGGATATTGACGCAACACGGCGTATGGTGGTGCGGGATATGGACTATATCTCGCAGAATTTTTTTGTGTATGAAGAAGAGGTAGGCGGCAAAACGGTGTATAAAGCCGATAAATATGCGCTTTCGGATATGGATTTTTCGATCGCGGAAGTGTTGTCGCTTTATTTTACACGCGAAGTGCTTGAATCTTACGCTGCGCTCGATATTGCAAAGAATGCGCTTAAAATTCTTGATAAGATACTTGGCAAAATGCCAGAGCTTTCCAGAAGCGCAATGGAAAACGTGGAAAAAATGATCAAGATCGTACCTGCTTCCGCAACGAACGAGGAAACGGACGAAGAGATATTGGAGGCGGTGCAGACCGCGGTGCAGGAATCGCACAGTTTACAGATTGTATACAGCTCTTTTTCCACAGGAGAGACGATGACGCGTACGTTCGATCCGTATGTGCTTGAGGTGCGTGAAGGCTGCTGGCACACGATCGGGCATTGCCACCTGCGGGGGGCGGTGCGCGATCTGCGGTTGTCGCGTATGGAAGACGCGAAGATACTGACGGATACATTCAGCGTTCCAAAGCGGTTTTATGAGGAATACCAGAAAACACGCTTCGATAAGCTGGCGGGGGATACGGCATATGATGTACAGGTGCGTTTTTGGGGTGACGCGGCGCGCCTGGTAAAAGAGTTTCACGCGCATAAGGCGGATCAATTGAAAGAAGAGAACGATGCGGTGCTCTTTTATAAGAAAGCGGCGGTGACGCCCGACTTAAAGGCTTGGATATTGTCGTTTGGGGCACAGGCGGAAGTGCTTTTCCCGCCTGCATTAAAAGAGGCAATACAGCGCGAGATCGCGCAAATGACACAGACATACAAGGCGGTGGAAAAATGAAGCAACGACTCATTTTAAACGAACTATCGCCGGATTTTAAACGCGATACACAAACAAAAGAAGAATATATTGAAAAGAAGAAAAACCAGATCATTGGTTTTGTCGAACGGTATCTTGCGCGTGCGTGTGCGCAGGGGATTGTGCTTGGCATATCAGGTGGTGTGGACAGCTTTCTCGTAGGGGCGTTATGTGCGGCAGCGTGTAAAAACACGGACAAAAAGCTTGCGCTTGTGTTGCTGCCAAACGGACAACAGGCAGATATTGATGACGCGCGCGCGTGTGCTGCGCAAATCATGAAAATCAATCCGCAGGCGATGTGCGACACGGTGTCCATTGCGAACGGCTATGCCGGAGCACTGAAAGATTTGAAGGGGGCGCAGGGCTTTTTAAATGATGTGTATACGCTGGGAAATTTGCAACCGCGCCTGCGCATGATGTACCAGTATGCGCTTGCGAAAGGGATGCTTGTCGCGGGGACGGATCATGCGACGGAGTCTATTACCGGGTTTTACACCAAATACGGCGACGGCGGCAGTGATCTAAACCCTATACAGGAGCTTGTGAAGGACGATATTTACGCGATGTCGCGGGCGTTTTTGGCGCCGGAAGCGGTGCTTGAAAAGCAGCCTGCCGCAGGGCTCGGTATCTCGGCAACGGACGAGGAAGAGCTGGGTATTCGCTATGACGATATTTGTGCCTATTTAAAGGGTTATAAGATCGCGGACGGGGTGCGCGAAAAGTTGGAAGGGATATACGACCGTTCCGCGCATAAGCGTGCGCTGCCTGCTTCTTTAAAGGATGAATACTGCGAGAAAAAACCGACGGTACATATCCACATCGGACAGATCGGTGACCAACGTATTTTGAGGACGACAATAGCGGATATCAACGCGCACCCGGAGCAGATTGTTTTGTATATCGGCGAATATGCGCCGGAGCAGGCGTTTTATGATGAGATCATCAAGACGGTCAACACGCCGATCGCGCATTATAATATGTTTTGTGTAAAAGACGGCGAAGTACGAAACGATACATTCGGGAATCTAACGGATTGCCTGAAGCGTGATCTGGTGCGGCGCGTCGTTGTATCGGGCGAGGTGGGGACGGTGCTTTCCAATGTGGTGGTCTGGCTGATGCACAACGGCTTTGAAGTAACGCTGTTAAAGGATTGCCTGACCAGAATCAAAAAATAAGTGTATGACGCACATAAGAAAAGGGAAAAAAGGGAATGGATATTTTCAAATACGTGGACGAAGTAGTCGATTATTATGAAACAGTCCAGTATCGATACAAGAATATTGCGCACGACCTAAAGCATATGCTGGAGGACGTGATTGTTAAAAATTCAGAATATACGCTCAATATTTCATATCGCGTCAAAGAACTCGACAGCGTGCGTGAAAAGCTGATCCGTAACAGCTATTACAGAATGCATACCTCAAAAGAGGAAATTGTCGCCAATATTCAGGATATTATCGGGATACGCATAGAATGTAAATTCAACGAGGATGAGCAGTATGTGTATAAGCTGATGCTTAAAATGTTCGATAAGACGGATGACCAAATTTTCTTTTACAATTCAAAATTTCCGAAGATGCGCTTTAAGCTCAACGAAAAACAACCGTCCAAGCAGAAAAACGGGTTTGATATTTATAAGATTGACGCGCGTTATGAGGACAACAAGGGGCAGGAAGACGAGATCCGCGTGAATTTCGAAATACAGATCAAGTCTATGATCAATATGTTTTGGGGTGAGATCGAGCACAAGATTATTTATAAGAATCCATCGTACTTCATGGTGGAGCAGCAGGTGATCGAGAATCTCGTTTCCATCAAGGAAAATCTGAATCTGGTTGACCATCAGCTGCATGATCTTTACAAGAGGTATAAACGCGACAACAGCTCGAAGCTGCATTACCGCAAGGAAACGATCGAAAACATCGTCTCTAAGCTGGTGCATGATACGATCGCGCGCAAGATGAAAAATGACTTGGGGTTTGTGGTGCAGTTCAAGGAAAGCTGCGACAGTATTATAGACTATCTTTTTATTGTGAACAATGCCGCGCAGATGGAAGATTACGGACGTATCCTGACGGACATATTTTACATCACCAGCAATATGACGGGCGAAGAGATGGATTTTCGTGAGTCGCTGGAGCTGGAGCACGGATTTGAAACGGGCGATGTATTTGTGGATACGGTAGGTACAACCATTCAGAAGCTGATGAATGTGGATTTTAACTGGCATTTGTATTGTATGATCTTATTTGAGTTGGAACGGGGCAGCAATGTTGATGATTTGGAGACATTCCTGCGTTATTATAAAGGAAGACTCACCGCGAATGCGGAGCTTTATCGTTTAGAAGAGGTGTTCCCTAAAGAGACCGCGCAAAAGATCAAAGCGGACTTGATTGGGGAGATGGGCTATGTGTTCCGCCGCAACGCGGATATCGCGCTTTTGTACAGCGGTGGGATCAAGGAGCTGACTCGCGCTCTTAAAAAGACGGTGGAGAATATTATTAAGGACAAGCCGGACTGGAACAAGGAAAAATCTATCTATTTGCTATATTTAAACAACAGTGTCAGCGTAGAGGCGCTTGATTGACGGCGTGAGGGAATTGGCGTAAAATAAAAATTGCGTTTTATAAATTTATAAAGAATGAGGCAAAATTATGAAAATCAAACTGGCTGACGGCAGCGTCAGGGAATGTAAGGACGGGATGAATGCTCTTGAGATCGCAAAAGAGCTGAGTCAAAAGCTTGGGAAATCCGCGGTTGCGGCAAAGATCGACGGTACGGTGCAAGACCTGACCGCGACAGTGCCGGATGGCGCGACACTCGAGATCCTTACTTTTTTGGACGAGGACGGGAAAAAGGCGGTTTGGCATACGGCGTCGCATGTGCTGGCGCAGGCGGTAAAGCGGCTTTTTCCGGAGGCGAAGCTGGCGATCGGACCGGCGACCGACAGCGGATTTTATTACGATTTCGATATGGAGCGGCCATTTACAAATGAGGATCTGGCAAAAATTGAGAAAGAAATGAAGAAGATCGTGACGGAAAACATTCCGCTCACGAAATATACGTTGCCGCGTGAACAAGCGATCGAAAAAATGAAGGCGGCGGGTGAACCCTATAAGGTTGAGCTGATCGAGGATTTGGCGGACGACGCGGTCATCAGTTTTTACGAGCAGGGTGATTTTACAGATTTGTGTGCGGGACCGCACGTGATTTCTACGGGAAAGGTGAAGGTTCCCAAGCTGCTGCGTACGGCAGGGGCGTATTGGCGCGGAAACGAGAACAACAAGATGCTGCACCGTATTTACGGGACGGCATATCCATCGCAGCAGGAATTGGACGATTATTTAAAGCGGCTTAAGGAAGCAGAGGAGCGCGATCATAATAAATTAGGGCGTGAGTTGCATTATTTTACCACCAACCCTCTGGTGGGGCAGGGGTTGCCGCTGTTGATGCCAAAGGGCGCAAAGACGATCCAGATTTTGCAGCGTTTTGTGGAAGACGAGGAAGAACGCAGGGGGTATGTGCTTACCAAAACGCCGTTTATGGCAAAAAGCGACTTGTACAAAATTTCCGGACATTGGGATCATTATCAGGATGGGATGTTTGTGCTAGGTGATGAGGAGAAGGATGACGAGGTGCTGGCGCTTAGACCGATGACGTGCCCGTTCCAATATATGATTTATAATGCGGAGCATCATTCCTATAAAGATCTGCCCATTCGTTACGGAGAGACCTCTACGTTGTTTCGCAACGAGGCTTCCGGTGAGATGCACGGATTGATTCGTGTGCGGCAGTTTACGCTTGCCGAGGGGCATATCATTTGTACGCCCGGACAGTTGGAAGAGGAATTTTTGAGCGTGCTGGATTTGATCCAATACAATATGAAGGTGCTTGGCATCGAAAACGATGTGACATACCGTTTTTCAAAATGGGATCCGAATGACAAGGAAAAATACATTGGCGATGCGCAGGAATGGGAGCGCGTACAAGGCGCCATGCGCACGATACTGGATCATACCGGTCTTACGTATTACGAAGCGGAGGGAGAAGCTGCGTTTTACGGACCGAAGCTTGATATCCAGTTCAAAAATGTGTTTGGCAAGGAAGATACGTTGTTTACGGTGCAAATCGATTTTGCGCTTGCGGAGCGTTTCTCTATGACGTATGTGGATAGCGACGGACAGAAGAAAGCGCCGTATATCATCCACCGTTCGTCGATCGGGTGTTATGAGCGTACGCTTGCGATGCTTATTGAAAAGTACGCGGGTGCGTTGCCTATGTGGATGATGAGCGAAGAGGTGCGGCTTATGAGCATCACGGACGAGGCGGCGGAGTATTGCCATGCTTTCGCGCGCAGGCTGCGTGACGCAGGGATTCGCGTCAGCGTGGACGACAGGCAGGAGAAGATCGGCTACAAGATCCGCGAAGCAAGAAACGAACGCATTCCGTATATGTTGGTAGCGGGCGAAAAAGAGGTAGCGGATAAAACGTTCGCGGTGCGCCGCAGGGGCGAAGGCGAGATCGGTAATATGCCGGGTGACGCGCTGCTTGAGCTGATCGTCACGCAGGACAGGGAAAAAGTGATTTTTTAAGGATGCCTTGACACAGCGCATGCCGCTGTGGTAAGATTATTTTTGTAAAACAAAGCAGAAGCTACCCGCTTCTCACCTATGGGCAATGTCGTATGGGTCAAATAAGCAAACTGTTACAGTTGTTTTTATGAGCGGGTAGTATCACTATCCGCTTTTTATATGCCAAAAAAAATGTGTGTAAAAAGCAAGCGCTATATGCAGGAGGAACGAACAATCGCAAACGAACCGTTCATCAATGAACAAATCAGGGAACCGGAAGTAAGAGTGGTAGCCGAGGACGGCAGTCAGCTTGGCGTGATGTCTTCGCAGGAAGCACAAAGGCTCGCCGATGAGGCGGATCTTGATCTGGTCAATATTTCGCCAAAGGCGAATCCGCCGGTATGCAAGATCATGGACTACGGCAAATACCGCTTTGAACAGAATAAACGGCAGAAGGAAGCAAAGAAAAACCAGAAGATCGTTACGTTAAAAGAAATGCGTCTTTCTGCTACAATCGACAAACACGATATGGAAGTAAAGGCTAAGAATGTCCGTAAGTTTTTGGAAGCGGGCGATAAGGTCAAGATATCCATTCGTTTTCGCGGGCGGCAGCTTGCCCATACAGATCAGGGCAGGGTTGTGATGCAGATGTTTTTAGAAATGCTCGGAGACAGCGCGGCGGTCGAAAAAAATGCCAAGATGGAAGGCAGAAGCATGTTTATGATCCTTGCCCCAAAAGCATAAGGGCAGGGCTTTAAGAAGTTGCCAATAAAAAGTTTGAGATACAAAGGAGGGCGTTAAGATGCCTAAGATGAAGACACACAGAGGTGCGGCGAAGAGATTTAGCATCACGAAATCAGGTAGAGTCAAAAGAAGTAAAGCGTACAAAAGCCACATATTAAATAAGAAGAGCTCGAAGAGGAAGAGAAATCTCCGCAAGGGTACTTATATTTGTGCGGCAGAAGAAAAGAACATCAAAGTTCTGATTCCGTACAAATAATATCGAGAGGAAGTAAGGGAGGTTTACAACAATGGCTAGAGTAAAAAGAGCGGTAAGCTCACATAAGAAACGTAGAAAAGTATTTAAACTCGCTAAAGGTTATTTCGGAGCGAAGTCGAAGCAATATAAGTCTGCAAAACAGGCAGTCATGAAATCCATGAAGTATGCCTATACAGGCAGGAAGCTCAAAAAGCGTGATATGCGCAGCTTGTGGATCGTGCGTATCAATGCAGAAGCGCGGCAGAACGGTCTCAGCTATTCTAAGTTTATGAACGGTCTCAAGAAAAGCGGGATCGATCTGAACAGAAAAGTACTGGCTGATATGGCGGTTAACGACAAACCTGCGTTCAAAGAATTGGCAGAAACGGCAAAGAAAAAAGTGCAGGCGTAATCGAAAAGGAATTTGGGGGATAAGCTGGTATCAACACTGCTTACTCCCCTTTTTTGTTGACATGGGAGATATGCCATGAAAGAAATCAAAAGCCATTCCAATGAATATATCAAGACGCTGCGTTCGTTGAAGAGAAAAAAGGCACGCGACGAGGCAGGGAAATATATCATTGAGGGAATGAAGACGATAACAGAGGCGATCGGC
>CAZBSH010000065.1:0-11638 GCA_964494645.1 uncultured Christensenella sp.
GACCCTCTGCTTGTAAGGCAGATGCTCTCCCAGCTGAGCTATACTCCCACACATTTATGCCGCACATGTTCTGCACAGCGCATGTATTATTTTATTATAAAAGGTATCTCCTGTCAACACATTTTATGAAAAAAATGCTATCTTCTTTTTTGTAATTCTTCAAACAACTCGATAAGGCTAAGTCCCTTCTCGTTCATCAGCACAAGCAAATGATAAATAAGGTCTGCCGCCTCGTAACGAAGCTCGTCCGTTCCCGGGTTTTTGGAAGCAATAATCACTTCCGCGCTCTCTTCCCCTACTTTTTTTAAGATTTTATCGATTCCTTTTTCAAACAAATAATTGGTATAAGAACCTTCCTTAGGGTTCATCTTTCTGTCGGCGATCAAATCATACAACTCGTATAACATGGAAGAATTCGCGATTGCTTCATTTTCCTGTACTTGATTGTAAAAACAGGAATATTTGCCGGTGTGGCAAGCAGGTCCTGTCTGCTTCACTTGCAGAAGTACACAATCGCAATCACAATCAAGGCTTATACGCACAACCTCCTGTACATTGCCGGAGGTTTCGCCCTTTTTCCAGAGCTGTTGCCTCGAGCGTGAATAATAGTGTGCATAACCCGTTTCAAGCGTTTTGTCGAACGCCTCCCGGTTCATATATGCCTGCATCAACACAACGCCTGTATTCGCCTCCTGCGCGATTGCAGGCACAAGCCCGTTTTCTCCGAAATTGATCTTCATATCCATCGTTATATGCTCCTTACAGCGATATTTTTGCTTTTTAAATATTCCTTTACTTCGCGGATGGTCAACTCTTTGTAATGGAACAACGACGCCGCAAGCACTGCGCTTGCATCCGCTTCTAAAATAACTTGCGCAAAGTCTTCAAGCTTCCCTGCGCCGCCGGAAGCAATGACCGGCACATTCACCAAGTTGCTGATCGCTTGTGTCAGCTCGATATCATATCCGTTCTTGGTACCATCTGCGTCCATACTGGTAAGCAATATCTCTCCGGCACCAAGCTGCGTCGCTTTTTTTGCCCATTCGATCGCATCCATTCCCGTGTTTACGCGCCCGCCGTTTAAGTATACTTCAAATTTACCGTCCTCCCTGCGTTTTGCATCAATCGCGACGACGACGCACTGGCTGCCAAACCTCATAGCAGCTTCAGTGATCAACGCAGGGTTTTTAACAGCAGGAGAATTGATAGATATTTTATCTGCGCCGCATTTCAAAATCCGCCGAAAATCTTCCACACTACGGATACCACCGCCCACCGTAAGCGGGATGAATACCTGCTCTGCCGTTCTGGATACTACATCCGCCATGATGCCCCGCCCGTCTGAAGATGCGGTGATATCCAAAAACACCAGTTCATCTGCGCCCTGCTCATTATATGCCTTTGCAATCTCCACCGGATCGCCGGCGTCTTTTAAATCGACAAAGTTTATGCCTTTCACCACGCGCCCCGCATGTACGTCAAGGCATGGTATGATCCGCCTGGTCAACATTATTTTGCCGCCTTCAGCGCTTCTTCCAATGTAAACGCGCCGTCATAGAGAGCTTTACCGATGATACATCCACACGCGCCCGTACCCTTGATCTTCTGAAGATCTTCCAGACTGCTAACGCCGCCTGAGGCGATCAGATTGACCCACGTCTTTTTTACAATCGTTTCCGTTGTTTCTACGTCCGGACCTTTCATCATTCCATCTTTTGAGATATCAGTGTAAATAATCGTTCTCACACCAAGTTTGCGCATCTGTTGTGCAAGCTCACCCGCGTCTACGTCTGTTTCGTCGGCCCAGCCCTTGATTGCTACCTTACCGTCTTTCGCGTCGATGCCTACCGCGATTCTGTCTTTATACTTTGAGACTGCCCATTTTACAAGATCAGGGTCCTCGACCGCGACAGTGCCCAATATCACGCGGGAAATTCCCACCTCGTCGAGTCGCACGCGGATATCTTCTCTCGTACGGATACCGCCGCCTACCTGTACAGGAATTTTAAGAGATTGTACGATCCGGGTAATGATTTCTCTGTTAACAAATTCTCCGGCAAACGCAGCATCAAGATCTACAACATGCAAATAATAAGCACCGCCATCCGCCCATTTTTTTGCCATCTCAACCGGATTACCATACTCTGTGGAGCTGTCCATCACGCCTTGCTGCAAGCGCACACATTTTCCGTTTTTAATATCGATCGCAGGATAAATTTTCATGCTTTCAGTCCTCCAAATAGATTTAACATAGCCAGGCCTGTGTTTCCGCTTTTTTCAGGGTGAAACTGCAGCCCGTAAATATTGTCTTTTTGTACCGCTGATACAAAATCATACCCATATTCCGTCGTTGCGCTTACATATTCTTCGGGAACATCAGCCGCATGATAAGAATGCACAAAATATACACACGGTTCGTCTTGTTCAAATAACGGACTGCTGATGGTTTTAAGCGTATTCCAGCCCATATGCGGTACACGCAGATCACTTGCGGCAAACGGCTTTACAACGCCCGGTATGAGCCCCAGAGCTTCATGATTCCCGTTTTCAAGGCTTTTGTCAAACAATAATTGCATACCGAGGCATATTCCAAGAAACGGCTTTCCCGATTTGCATTGGGAAAGTATTTCCTGTGTAAGATTATGTTTACTCAGATGTTTGAGCGCATCGGCGATCGCACCCACGCCCGGCAATACCAAATGGCTTGCATCCCTTAATTTACATATGTCATTCGTCACGCAGACATCATATCCCAAAAAAGAAAATGCTTTTTCCACACTTCTTAAGTTACCCATACCATAATCGATAACCGCTATCATAATACTCCTTTGGTAGAAAGAACGCCTTGCAGGCAAGGATCCACAGACGACGCCTCGCGCAGTGCTTGTCCAAAGGCCTTGAAGGCAGCTTCAATGATATGATGTGTGTTATTCCCGTATTGCAGGTTGATATGCAGTGTGATCCCTGCGTTAAAAGCGACCGCGCGGAAAAACTCTTCGCTAAGCTCTGCGTCAAAATCTCCTGTCTTACCTTGCAAAAACGTCACATTATATGCTAGATACGGTCTGCCGCTAATATCAAGACTAACCGCCATAAGTGTCTCATCCATCGGTACGAATTTTGTGGAATAACGGCGGATCTGCGCCTTGCTGCCCAGCGCGGCGTTTATGGCTTCTCCCAATACGATTCCGCAATCTTCGACTGTGTGATGCGCATCCACACGGATATCACCGTCACAATGCAATACAAGGTCTATTTGCGCATGTTTGGCAAACAATTCCAGCATGTGGTCCAAAAAACCGACCCCGGTATTGATACGGTATTGACCTGTACCATCAAGATTTAACTTAAGTTGTATATTTGTTTCCGTAGTTTTTCTTTCAATCACACTTTCCCGCATTGTTTGCCCTCTCCTCTCAATCTTCAAAGCGTATGGCAGCGGAACGCGCGTGCGCCTCAAGCCCCTCTGCCCTTGCAAACGCAACCACCTTTTTATAGTCCCGCTTAAATTCTTCTTTTGTGTAGTATATCACACTGGATTTCTTTTGAAAATCGTCAACATTAAGCGGGGATGAAAACCGTGCCGTACCATTGGTCGGCAGCACGTGATTGGTACCCGCGAAATAATCTCCAAGCGGTTCAGGTGAATATTCTCCCAAAAAGATGGAACCGGCATGTTTGATTTTTTCAAGGAAACGCTTAGGTTCCTGTACGCATATTTCAAGGTGTTCCGGAGCAATCAGATTCGAAACTTCAATTGCGCGCTCAATATCATCCGCAACGATGATCGTCCCATATTGCTCAAGCGATTCCAGAACGATCTCTTTTTTAGGAAGCAACTCTGCCTGGCGTAATATCTCTTTGCGTACACGTTGGGCTTTTTCTTCTGAAACAGTGACAAGGATGCATGCCGCCATTTCATCATGTTCCGCCTGCGAAAGAAAATCGGCAGCAATATAACGTTCGTTTGCCTGATCGTCCGCAATCACCAAAACTTCAGAAGGTCCCGCGATCATGTCGATGCCGGCGGTACCATATATGCTTTTTTTTGCCAATGCGACATAAATATTACCCGGACCGGTAATTTTATCCATCTTAGGTATCGTCTTTGTGCCATACGCAAAAGCTGCTATGGCTTGCGCACCGCCCATTTTATAAATTTTATCCGCTCCCGCGATCCTCGCTGCAGCAATCGTTACAGGATTTACACATCCGTTTTTTGCGGGCGTTGCAACAGAAATATTTTTGACACCCGCGCATTTTGCCGGAATGATATTCATCAATACGCTTGATGGATAGGTTGCTTTTCCGCCCGGTACATATACCCCCGCGTTTTCGATGGGAATATACAACTGACCGATCAACTTACCATTTGATTCAACAAACCAGTTATCACGTTTTTGATGATTGTGAAACGCTTCTATATTGGCCGCTGCCTCGCGCATCACATCAAGCAACTGAGCGTCAACACTGCAAAACGCATCCTCGATCTCTTGCTTGGTCACCACTATATTATCGCTTGTCACTCCCTCGAATCCGTCAAATTTTGCGATATAATCAAATAAGGATTCGTCTCCATTCAGGCGCACCTGCATCAGAACTTCATCGACAATCTTCTGCTCTTTTGTATAGTCGGTTTCATTACGCAAAAGCAAACGTTCTTTGAGCTTTTCCGCGTCTTTCGCAAAAAGAATAGGCAGCATATCACATGTCCTCCAATGCACGACCGAGTTTACCGATCAATGGTTGTATCTTTTCCGCTTTTGTTTTAAGACTGACTTGATTAACGACCAGGCGCGCGCTGATTTCGCATACATCCTCTAAGATCGCCAAACCGTTTTCGCGGATTGTTGTACCACTTTCCACGATATCAACGATGACGTCGCTTAAATCAAGAATAGGCGCAAGCTCAATGCTTCCATTCAGTTTGATGATTTCAATGTCCTCGCCCTTTTCGTCATAATACATTTTTGCGACACGGGGATATTTTGTGGCAACGCGCGTAATGGTAGAAGTAATTTTATCATTCTGCTTTTGTGCATATCCTGCTACACACATCTTACATTTTCCGCATTTTAAATCAAGCATCTCATAGAGCGGCAAGCCGGCCTCTAAAAGCGTGTCTTTTCCGGCAATGCCGATGTCCGCGACGCCGCGATACACGTAAACAGGTACGTCGGCAGGTTTTACCAGTATAAAACGCAATTCGTTTTTTTTGTCGTATACGACCAGCTTTCTGCTGTCTTCCTCAAGCTCTGATGTATCGATCCCACAGCGTGAGAAAAGGTTTATCGCAAACTTTGCCAAGCGTCCCTTGGCAAGCGCAATCGTTAATTCCATTTTATTACCTCTCATCAAATTCGATCATTGTATATTTTGTTTCATCATAACAGTTTCCGTTCATTTCCAAAACAGCACACTTGCCTTGCGCGCGTAGATCCTGTACAAACAGATAAGCTTCTTTTCTGTTGTATTGATTGCACCGCACAACAGTAACCGGTACTTCGCTATTCGTGAGACTGCCTGTGCGTTCCAACACAAGCAAAACTTCTTTAATGCCCATTGCAAATCCGGTTGCGGGAGTATTGACCCCAAACTCATTCAGCAGGTCGTCATAGCGCCCTCCTGAAAGAATAGGCGTACCGATTGCCCCGGAAATACCGCGAAACAGGATGCCGGAATAATAATTAAAGTTGTTAAGAATACCAAAATCAATTGAAATATATTTTTCGTAGCCAAAATCGCACAAAATGTCGTATACTTCTTTGATATTATCCACCGCCTTCATACAAGCCTCATTCCGCGCAAGCATTTTTGCCCGCTCTAAGACCTCTGCCCCGCCAAACAAGCTTACAAGCTCTAAAAGCGCCTGTTTCAGATCATCCGTGATATTGAAACGTGACAGTTCATATTCCAGCTCCACGCTGTTTTTGGTGTCGATCAACAGTCGAATTTTTTCTGCCTGCTCCTCATCAAGTGAGGCGCTTTCGATCAATCCCTTGAAATATGCGACCTGCCCTATATCAATCTTGAAATCTCTTACGCCTGCTGCTTGCAATGCGCGGATCGCTAAAGCGATCACCTCCGCATCCGCTTCTGCCCCACACTTTCCGATCAACTCTACACCGGCTTGCGTAAACTCAGTCTTTCCGGCGATGCCATGATTAAAAAAACCATATGCGTTTTGCACATAGCAAAGACGCAGAACATCACGTTGGGCAAGCAATTTGGTCGCCGCCAGACGCGCGATTGGTCCGGTACTGTCCGGACGCAACGCTAAAATCCTGCCGCGCAGATCAAAAAATTTGATCATATTTTCCTGCACATAAGGAACAGCATCATGCATAAATACTTCATAATGCTCAAAGGACGGTGTTTCTATTTCTTCATAGCCGCTCTTTAAAAATTCGTCTCTGACAATATTTTCGGTTCTGCGTTTTGCCGCGCATTCTTGCGGCAAATAGTCCCATGCGCCGGAGGGAACCTGTAATTTCAAATTATTCATTTTATGCCTCAATCCAATAATTTATCGTAGTAAATCACTACCATGATAATATATTATTACAATTGGTTTTATTTGTCAATCCCATTCCACGGCTTGTTTAAGAATCAGTTCAATGCGATTTCGATGAGTTTATGCTTTAATTGTTCGCGCGCAGCGCGCGTAATGGCGCGATACTCTTGCGTAAATTGTTTGTTTTTTTTCATCAGCTTTAGAACATCGCGCGTTTGCTCAAGTTGATGGATATCTGAGATCAGATTGGCAACCTTTAACGTGCTTGTGCCGTGCTGGCGCGTTCCCAATATATCACCTGTACCACGCAGCTGCATGTCCTGCTCGGCAATTTCAAAGCCATCATTGGTGCCGGTGAGTACGCGAAGGCGCTCATATGCATTTTGATTGTCGGATACAAGGAAACAATACGATTGCGCACTGCCCCGCCCCACGCGTCCGCGAAGCTGATGGAGCTGTGCCAATCCAAACCGCTCTGCGTTGATCACAACTATAGTTGTGGCATTAGGAACGTTGATTCCAACTTCTATCACTGTAGTGGAAACAAGAATATCGATCTTTCCTGCAGAAAATTCTTCCATGATCCGCTGCTTTTCAGCGTTTTTCATTTTTCCGTGAATGAGTGCCATGCGAAATCCCTTGTAATGCTGCTTCAACTCGTCAAACATTTGTTTTGCCGATTTTGCTTCCATGTTTTCGCTATCCTCGATTAGCGGACAAACGATATATGCTTGTTGCTTGCGTTCCAGCTCGTTTTTGATAAAAACGATCATATCCTGATATTTATTTTGATGAATCAAGTAAGTTTTGACTAATTTACGTCCGGGTGGAAGCTCATCCACAACCGAAATATCCGTGCTACCAAAAAGGACCAGCTGCAACGATCGAGGAATGGGTGTTGCGGACATGATAAGCGTATGGATATCGCCTTTATCTCCGGAAAGAGCTGCGCGTTGTTTTACACCAAAGCGATGTTGTTCATCCGTAACGATCAATCCCAGCTTTGAGAACTGTACACTGCCGTACAAAAGTGCATGCGTACCAACAATGATTTTTGCCTCTCCCTGCGCAATTCGTTGATTGATTTCTTTACGCTTTTTTGCGCGCAGCGCGCCTGTTACACATACGATGTTCGATTCATCAAATAGTTCCTTTGCCGTTTTGTAGTGCTGTTGTGCGAGGATTTCAGTCGGCGCCATCAAAACGCTTTGAAATCCTGCCTCGTACATACAATGCATCGCGTAAAAAGCAATGACGGTTTTTCCGCTTCCAACATCGCCTTGCACAAGCCTGTTCATGGCCATATCTTTTGCGAAATCCATTTCCATTTCCTGCATGACCCTTAGTTGAGCATTGGTCGGCGCAAATGAAAGCTTTGATAAAAACTTCTGCCTGTCAATAGGTATGTCGGCGAGTTGTGCCGCGCTTTGCTGTCGTTTTTCCTCGCCCAATAATTCCATCATGCGATTAAAAACAAGCAGTTCGTCGAACACAATACGCGCGCGCGCAATCGAAGCCGTGTCCAAATCTGCCGGAAAATGCACATCATTTAATGCTTTCTTGATATCCGGCAACGAAAACTCTTGCAAAAATCCACCTGAATAATATTCGGATAGCTCAGCTTTGTATAACGCGTCTTTTATAAATTTGCGCATCATGTTTTGATTGAGCCCCGCTGTAAGAGGATAGATAGGCAAAAAAGGATTTTCAGGTTTTTTGAAGTAAATCTCGGGCGCTGATATTACCATTTTACCAAATTTATATTCCAATTTACCATATAGATAGATGGTTTGCCCGACAATAAGATTATTCTTGATGTAAATCTGATTAAATATATCAATATTTGCCATTCCTGTTGCATCTGTTACCGTAAAGGAGGTGATTTCCAGTCCGCGGCGAATACGTTTTATTTGTGGTTGAGAGAATATCTTTACTTCTAAAAATGCGATTTCTCCCAATTTTACTTGATTGATCTTTTTGATTGTTGATAAATCTTTATAAGTCCGCGGCAAATAATACAGTAAATCCTTTACTGTAGCGATATCAATTTTTTGCAGTGTTTTTGCTGTTTTTTCGCCAATGCCACCAATTAGGGTGATTGGACTCGAAATCTCCATAAAGTTTTTCCTTCAACGGTCCTTATGTAAGAAAAAACCGACATGTTTCATGCCGGTTTCCTGTTCGCATGTCATTATTCTACAGAGATAATATAGGGATACACCGGTTGACCGCCGTAATGAAGCTCCACATCGCACTGCGGAAATCTGTCTTCAGTCAGCTTTTGCAGTTCCTCAGCCGTCTTCGCGTTGACGCCGTCTCCGTAATAGATACTGATCATTTCAGACTCATCATCCACCATCTTGTCCATCAGGCGCTGATATACTTCACTCAAAACAGGTCCGCTTGCAACGATCTCACTTTCTTTAATACCCAGCAGCTCACCCTGTTTGATACTTGTACCGTTGACCTTGGTGTCGCGTACCGCGGTTGTGACAGAACCCGTTTTGATGGACTCGATCGCCCGCTGCATACGTTTTGTATTTGATTCAATATCAGCCTCCGGATCATAAACGATTGCAGCCGCGATTCCCTGTGGTATCGTTTTTGATTTTAATACCACAACATTTTTTTTACTCAGATCCGCTGCTTGATCTGCGGCAAGTATGATATTTTTGTTGTTTGGAAGAACGATAATATTTTCAGACGGCGCACTTTCTATCGCGCGAAGAATATCTTCGGTAGAGGGGTTCATAGATTGACCGCCTTGCACAAACATATCTATCTGACAGTCTTCAAAAATCGTTTGTATCCCATTCCCGGCGACAACAGTTACAACTGCGATCTCTTTTTGTTCTCGTTCATTCAGTGCGGGAACATCCGTCATCTCAGAAAGCTCTCTATGTTGTTCGCGCATATTATCGATCTTTATTTTGCTCAATTCTCCAAGAATCTGGGCATATTGCAATGCGAGTCCCGGCTCGTTAGTATGCACATGCGTTTTTACCAAATTCAAATCTCCGACAACCAACACGCAATCACCGATTTTTGAAAGATTGTTCCTGTAAGCATCAATATCTCGTTCTTTGGTTTCCGGGAAAATATTTTTGATAAAAAATTCTGTACAATATGCATATTTGATATCATTATCCTGCGGAGCAAGATTGGAAAAATCAACCAGCGGCTCGCTGCTGGAAAGAAGCTCTCCGCTATCTATCGTTTCCCCGTCAAGCACAGACTTAAAGCCCATCATAATGACCAAGAATCCCGCGCCTCCGGCATCTACAACACCGGCTTCCTTTAGTACGGGAAGCATTTCGGGCGTTTGCTTTAACGTTTTTTCGCCTTCTTTAATGCTGTATGTAAGTTGTTCATACAAATCATTTGTTTTGGTGGCGATCTCTTCTGCAGCAGCGGCAATACTTGCCGTGACAGTTAAGATTGTCCCTTCCTTTGGCTTCATGACTGCTTTATAGGCAAAATCTACGCCGTTTCTAAGCGCCGCGGCCATAAGCTGCGTTGTCATTTCCTGTTTTTCTTTTACAACAGCATCAGCAAAACCCGCAAATATCTGCGATAAAATGACGCCCGAGTTTCCTCGTGCGCCCTTTAAAGCTCCAAGACTCATTGCCTGGACGATTTTGGTTACGTCATCTTCCTGCTCCACCGCCGCAACTTCTTTAGCAGAAGAGATCATCGTAAGCGACATATTGGTACCGGTGTCGCCATCCGGTACAGGAAATACATTCAAGGAATCCAAAGTTTCCTTGTTTTTCTCGAGTATTGCGGCAGCGCCAAGGATCATCTCCTTCAGAAGCTTACCGTCAAGCGTTTTTATCAACCTAAGCTTCCCCCTTAGAACTGAATTCCTTGTACAATGATATCTACGCTGCTGACATTCAGCCCCGTCTCCTTTTCGATCGAATATTTTACTTTGTCAATAATGTTTTCCGCAACTGCCGATAAAGAAACGCCATATTTTACAGTAATATATAGCTCAACTATAACGTTCTCAGAGCCATCGGTCTTGACCTTTACGCCTTTTTTCAGGTTGTCTCCCTTAAAAAGATTGGTAATCGCTTCTGTAATATTTTTTTGGGACATTCCAACCAGACCATAACATTCCATTGCGCTGACACCGGCAATAGAGGCGATATAATCTTCTGTATAAGTAATGGTTCCCAAATCATTTTTTAATGCTGCGCTCATAGGTAAAACCTCCCATTGGTTTGTTATTTCATATTATATACCATCTTTTCAGCAATATCAAACGGTTAAGCACGCTTTTTTTGAATAGCGCGCGAAATTTATTTATCAAAACACTTGCAAAACCTTCCTATAAATGATAAAATTAACGCTGTTTGAAATGTATACACCAAGAGGGAGGTGTTTTCTAATGGCAAAATATTGTGAAATCTGTTCTAAGGGTGTTTCTTCCGGCAACAAAATCAGTCATTCGCACAGAACATCCAAGAGAATTTGGGCTCCCAATGTGCAGCGCGTAAGAGTAATCGAGAACGGTACTCCTACCAGACAGTATGTTTGCACGCGTTGTTTGCGTTCGGGTAATGTGGAAC
The DNA here is from genome assembly GCA_964494645.1 of uncultured Christensenella sp. GTDB lineage: Bacteria > Bacillota > Clostridia > Christensenellales > Christensenellaceae > Christensenella. Next base: position 11,089 of record CAZBSH010000065.1, read on the forward strand.
GTCACGTATAATCAGGAAAGCTGAAAACGCAGGGCAGACGCTTGTCTGCCCTGTTTTATTGCTTATTTTTGATGATCATTACATAATCATCACTGGTAAGTTTTGCGCATTCCTTAGTCAATACGTTGCTTACCCCGCGCGGATTATCGCTTGTCAGCAAAAGGTGATCGAGCGGATAGTACAGACCATTCATTCCATGAACGCAAGCCTGTTCGTTCGTAGGTAATATGGATACAGTCTGCCCCACATTGCCACAAATTTCAAAAGCACCTTTTTCTAATACGATTTCCTGTATTTCGTCGCAAATCCGCAATCTAACATCTTTTTCATAGGCACGCCTTAACAACATCAAATTAGATAACAGATGGTCGATTCTGCCGCCAGTCGCTCCAAGAAGGACGATCTCCTTTGCTCCGCGATCCATTGCTTCGTCAAGCGCCAGCATCCCATCTGTTTCATCCTTTTCGGCGGGGGCTTTGATGCATGGGATATGCATCGCGCTATAACGCTCCAGCAAGATCGCATCTACAGAGTCCATATCGCCAATGAT
>CAZBSH010000066.1:0-11604 GCA_964494645.1 uncultured Christensenella sp.
GTCAGGATACCGCTGAAGATGAGCATAGGCGCGCCCTCTGTACCCGTGGTTTCGGTAGGCGACAAGATACAGGCAGGCGAGTTGATCGCGGAGATCAAAGAAAATGCGCTCGGTTCACGGATCCACGCGAGCATAACGGGTACGGTGTGCGCGATAGACGATTGTATAGAAATTACAAGATAGCGGATACGGAGGGAAAAGCAGTGAATGCACTTGGAATGATAGAACTTAACAATATACCGGTGGGGATAGAATCTGCGGACGCAATGCTCAAGACGGCAGATGTAAGGTTGTTGAGCGCACAACCGGTATGCGCAGGGAAATATATCGCGATCGTGGCGGGAGATGTGATGGCGGTACGGTCGTCCGTACAGGCAGGATGCGAAAACGCGGCGGATAAGCTGGTGGATAGTCTGGTGATACCGAACGTACACGAACAGGTTTTATGCGCGGTCGGGGCGGCAAGTGAAATAGGCAAAGTGGATGCGGTAGGAATCATTGAAACGTTTTCGCTGTGCGCAGCAGTCGTGGCGGCGGATACAGCGGTAAAAACCGCAAATATTGATTTGATCGAAGTACGTCTGGGAAGAGGACTCGGAGGGAAATCATTCGTAATATTGACGGGAGACGTGGCGGCGGCACAATCCGCTGTGGCAGCGGCAGGGACGCTGGAAGAGACACAGGGGCTGCTTTCACAATGTGTTGTGATCCCTTCTCCGCATCAGGATATGGTTGGGTCATTGCTATGAGTAAGCCGAAGGGAAGAACACAGCAAAAAGGATCATCGAAAAATGTAACTGCCGTCAACATTGAACGTCCGGCAGTACAAGCGCCGCTTAAAAAGGCGCAGGGAGGCGTGGCAACACCCACCCATAAAGAGAGCGGCAATGTCCGCACCAAGAAAGGGGAAATAAAAATGGAAAAAGAAGCGTTGGGAATGGTGGAAACAAAAGGGCTGATCGGCTCGATTGAAGCGGCAGACGCAATGGTCAAAGCAGCGAATGTTAAGCTGGTCGGGAAAGAACGTATCGGCAGTGGTCTTGTTACAGTAATGGTACGCGGAGACGTAGGTGCGGTAAAAGCGGCTGTAGACGCAGGAGCGGCGGCGGCAAAACGTGTTGGAGAATTGTATGGCGTACATGTCATACCGCGTCCGCATAACGATACAGAAACCATTTTACCGTCAGCAGAATAAGCAATGCGTACGGGAAAAGTCGTAGGCAGCGTTGTTTCCACTATAAAAAATCAGAATCTGACGGGAATAAAGCTGTTGGTTGTACAAATCATAAACGATGGCGTACCGGCAGAGGCGATCATAGCGGCTGACGCGACCAGACAAGCCGGAACGGGCGATTATGTATTTATTATGGAATCAAAAGAGGCAGGATTGCTGCTGCGCAGTGAGTATATACCGGCGGACGCATCTATTTGCGGATTTATTGATTCTTATAACGAAATGATGTAGCGGAGGACAAAATGAAGATCGCCAGAGTGGTGGGAAACGTCGTGTCCACAGTAAAAGACGAACTTTTTACGGCTAAAAAGCTGGTTATCATCGAGTGGATCGATGATAAGCTGCAAAAAAAAGGCTCGCGCATCATTGCATTTGACGCTGCGGGAGCGGGCGTTGGGGATATCGTACTTGTCAATTCGGAAGGGGATGCAGCCAAGTTGATGTTCGATGACAACGACATGATCGGAGACCTCACAGTGTGCGGTGTTCTCGACAGTATTACGATTGATGGGCAGACGATAAAAACGACATGATCTCATTTAAAAAAGCACGGAAAAGTATTGACACCAAAGTCATCAGATGATATTATTCTAATATAATACATCATACAACTATAATTAGATAATACGGAGGGTACAGAAATGGAAAAACAAGCTCTGGGAATGGTTGAGACCAAAGGTCTGATAGGCGCGATCGAAGCGGCGGACGCAATGGTCAAAGCGGCGAATGTGGAACTGACGGGCAAGGAACAGATCGGTTCCGGTCTTGTAACGGTCATTGTTCGTGGTGATGTAGGCGCGGTGCGTGCTGCGGTGGAGGCGGGAGCTTCGGCGGCAAAACGTGTTGGAGAACTGTTTGGGATGCATATCATTCCCCGTCCGCATGATGATGTGGAAAAGATTCTGCCGGGAAAATAATTGCCTATTGATAACGATAGGAATTTAAAAGGTTTACGGAAAGCGAGTGATTGAAATTGGAAATGGAAGACATCATCAAGAAAATTACCGAAGAAGTATATAGAAACCTTTCCGCGGCACAAGGATCGATACCGGCGACAGGAAGACAAGGACAAAGTGTCTTAGGAAGTGCATACGAGCTTGTGAAAATGGATCCGCACGCGAGTCTGCGCGATATTGACGAAGCGTGCGCGGCGGCGAAAAGCAAAGGGTATGCGGCGCTGTGCGTTCCACAGTGGTTTGTGGATCAGGCGGCACAAAAGCTCGGCGGCAGTGTCAAGGTCAATACGATCATAAGCCTGCCGGGTGGAACGACTTCTACTTACGCAAAATATGCGGAGGTCAATGAGGCGGTCAAGAACGGCGCAAATGAGATCACGATTCCTGTCAATATGGATTTGATCAAGCAAAACCGGTTGAGCGACGCGCGCAACGATTTGGAAACCGCGATGATCACGGCGGCGGCGACAGAAGGTGTGAGCGTGAAAGCGCTTTTGGAAGCGGATGTGGTGACAAGTCCGGCGCTGGCGCAGGCTGTAAAAATGATTTGTGATTGCGGAATCAAACATATTGTATTATCATTTGTTATGAGCAATGCAAAGGCTGATTCCGGTGTGATCACGGATGTGATCGCCGCTTGTGCGGGCAAGGCGGATGTGGCTGTATTGGGCGGTGGTATCACTGCATTACCGCAGGATGCAACGAGGGTTATGTCAAGTTATGTGACATGAATCGGAACAGAGCCGGCTCAGTAAAAAACTGAAATGGAGAAAAATAATGTTGGCATATGTTGACACAAAGAACAAATTATTCAAGTATATCAAGGCGAATAAGCTGAGTGTGGGGGACAAGCTTCCTTCAGAAAACCAGCTGTCAGAGCTGCTCGGCGTGAGCCGCCTGACGCTGCGCGAAGCGATCAACGCTTTGAAAAATGAAGGGGTGGTCTATTCCGTTCAGGGCAAGGGGACGTTTGTATCTTGCAATATGGATCAGATCGCAGATACGCTGAATAATAACTTGAGTGTCACAGAGATGATTGAGATCAGCGGTTATACGGCGGGGGTACAGTCTTTTAAAAAAGAACTGGTTCGCGCGGAAGGCGAGATCGCGGATAAGCTCAATGTAAACGAGGGAACAACGCTTGTAATGTGCGCGCGTATCCGCACGGCGGACGGTCGTCCGGTGGTTTATTCGGAGGATTATTTAGCGCCGCGGCTGGTGGAAGATTTCTTATCTGTAACAGACGAAAATGTTTCTTTGTACAAGTTCATCGAAAATCAGGCCGGCATTGAGATGGGGCTTTGTATTGCGGAGATCGTACCCATCAAAGCAGAAGGGGACGTTGCCAAAATGCTTGAACTGAATGAAGGCGATGTATTGCTGAAGTTCAAGATGATGGTAAACGACGCATATGGAACACCACTGATCTACTCCAATGAATATTTACGGGTCGACAGCTTCAAATTCCTGATTCATAGATGGAGGTAGAAATTTGAAAGCGGTTGTAAAATATCAGCAGGGAAAAGACGGGATCGAATTACGAGACGTACCTGTCCCTGAGATCGGGGACGACGATGTTTTACTGGAAATCAAGGCTGCGGGATTGTGTGGGTCGGATCTTGCGTTTGCGCAGGGGCATCATGCAGATATCCTTTTTCCGCCCGTGATACTGGGACACGAGTTTTCGGGCGTTGTGGCCAAGGTTGGGAAGAATGTTACAAAATGGAAAATAGGAGACCGTGTGGTTTCGGACAACACCGGAAAGGTGTGCGGCGAATGCTATGCGTGCTCCACGGCAGACTACCTGTCTTGTCCTGAAAGGCTGGGGCTGGGATATGGTCTTGATGGAGGGTTTGCCAAATATTGCAAGATATACGGAGAAACGCTTAAGGTGTTTCCAAATTCTCTGATGAGGCTGCCGGACAGCATTTCATTTGAGGAGGCAGCGGTACTGGATCCTGCGTGTAACGCTTATATGGCGGTGGTACAGGAAGCGAAAGTGATGCCCGGCGAATACGTGGCGGTGTTCGGTGTAGGCGCGCTTGGTCAGTTCTCGATTCAAGCCGCAAGGGCGGCGGGCGCTGCAAAAATCATCGTGATCGGGCTTTCGCAGGATAAGGATCGCTTTGAGCTGGCAAGGCAGCACGGCGCTACAGACATTGTTATTTCTGATCAGGTGGACGCGATCGCGGAAGTAAAGCGTATCACGAACGGTGAAGGGGTTTCGACTGTTGTAGATTGCGCAGGCGTTGCGGTGGTTTTGAAACAGGCGATTGAAATGGTACGCACGGCCGGCGTAATCATTAAAATCGGTTATGACGAAAAACCGCTCGGATTCTCTTTGGACGACATCGTCGGACGTGCCATACAATTGAAAGGACATTTTGGATACGACTGGATATCGTGGAGAAACGTGATGAATCTGGTCGTTGCCGGTAAATTTACTCTTAATACAGCAATCACGCATAAACTAAAAATTTCCCAATTTCACACAGCGCTTGATTTGCTGCGCTCCAGAGAAGCGATTAAAGTCATTTTATATCCCGAAGATTAACGAAAACAACAGAATTACAGTATAAGTTTGGAGGCGAGCCATTTGGAGATATACATTTGTGCTGATTTTAGCCAAGATGGAATTGAAATGCTTAAAGTTGCAGGGCACACTGTGCGTACAGGCGGTTGGGGGTTTGAAGAACATATCTTGACAGAGGATCAGTTGATTCAGCAAATCGGAAATGCCGACGTTTTGATCGTCGGATATGAGGAAGTATCGCGTAAGGTGCTTGAAAATACTAATTTGAAAGCGATCTCATCTATTCGCGGCGGTCCGAGGGCGAATATCGACGTAGATTATGCGACGGAACGGGGGATTCCGGTGTTTTATACATTCGGACGCGAAGCGATTCCGGTGGCGGACTTTACGATGGGGCAGATATTGGCGGTCACAAGAAAGATCGCGCGTTCAGACCGAGAGCTTCGACGCGGTGTGTTTGCTGCACCGGACATGGATTACGGCAGCGACAAGGACGTGATTTGGGATATGACACCCGAAGGACCGTGGCAGGCGCGTAAGGGGATAGAGATGCAAGGCAAAACCATTGGTCTGATCGGCTTTGGTACAGTAGGCCGCGAGGTAGCCAAGCGCGCAAAGAGCTTTGGGATGAAGGTCATCGTTTATGATCCTTATCAGGATGCGGCACGTATTGAGCAGGGCGGCGCGCAAAAAGCGGAGCTTGAACAGTTGCTGCAATCGTCGGATATCATATCGTTTCACGCAAAGATTACTGACGATAACAAAGGTATGATCGGTGAGAAACAGTTTGCGATGATGAAGGATGGTGTGTATATCATAAATAACGCGCGTGCGGGACTCATGGATGAAGCTGCGCTGCGGTCCGCGCTCCGCTCCGGAAAGCTGGGCGGACTCGCGCTTGATGTATTCCATCAGGAACCCATCAAAAGCAACGACGAATATTTTGACTACGATAATGTGGTTCTGACGCCGCACATTGCGGGCTCCGGTCGTGACGTGATCTATTTGCAATCCGTTATGCTGGTGAACGACCTGATGTTATATTTTGCAGGCGGAAAACCAAAGCCGGTCGTTAACCCCGAAGTGTTTGATAAGATTGGAAGGTGAACAAAATGCCTCTTGTAAAGACATTGGATATTTTGAAAGATTGTGAAGAGCTAAAATACGCGGTAGGCGCGTTCAATATCAACGGACTTGACCAGCCGGCGGCGCTTGTCAAGCGCGCGCAGGAGTTGCGTTCCCCGATTTTAATGGTCGTGCCCGGCGTGATCGAAAAATATGTGAATTTTGAGGACTATGTCAATGTGACAGCGCGCGCCGCGCGTGATGCGGATATTCCTGTGGGCATCCATTTGAGTCATGGTCTTGATCTGGAACAGTTTGAGCGTGCTTGCAAAGCGGGTTTTACGTCGGTGATGTATGACGGTTCCAAGTTCCCATATGAAGAAAATGTAGCGAATACACGCATCGCGGTGGAAATCGGACATAAGTATGGCTGTGCCGTAGAGGGAGAACTCGGTGCGCTTGGAAGCTCGTTTGCCAATGTGGCCGAATCAATGACCGATCCGGCGATGGCGAAAGATTTCGTCGAAAAAACAGGCGTAGATATCCTTGCGGTAGCGATTGGGAATGCGCATGGATTTTATAAGGGAACGCCCAGCCTCGATTTTAAGCGTTTGGAAGAGATAAGGTATGCGCTGATGGCAAAAAATTGCTATCTGACGCTGCATGGTGGTACGGGTATTCCGGAAGATCACATTAAGCGCAGCATCGAGATGGGGATCGTAAAGATCTGTATCTATACGGAAATGTGCCATGTAGGAAAACGGAACGCGATCAAATATGTGGAAGAGCACCCTGAATATACCGGTAATTATGATATTCCTGATTTGATTGGCGCAATTGATAACGGATTTGCGGATGCTGCTGAAGAAAGTATGCGCTGGTTTATGAGCGTGGGCAAGATCGGCAGAGGGGAAAATAATTTTTCGACGGTTCAAGCGCCGGAGATCAACAGGCAGCCGGTGAGCGCTTCGTTTGGCGGGGGAGCTGCTGTTGTACAAGCCGCGCCCGTCGTGACAGACCCCGGTCCGAGATATCCGTCTCTTCCGGCGGAAAATAAGGAATTTCGCGCCACGGGAGAGTTTTGGAACAGAAATGTTTAAAAATAATAACTGACAGGGGGAACGAGCCATGCTGTTGATGGGCGTCGATATGGGAACATCCGGCTGTAAGGCCGTGATATTCGATGAAGAATGGAACATAATTGCACAGGCATATCGCGAGTATCAACTTCATTTTCCGGGCGGCGGCGCCCTTGAGCTTGATCCGGAAACAGTATGGGAAAATATTTGCGAGGTGATCACTGAAGCGAACGCAATCTGTAAGAAGCCGGTGGACGCACTGGCAGTTTCCGCAATCGGCGATGTGATCATTCCTCTTGGAAAAGACGGAAAAGCGCTTCGTTACTCTATTATTGATTTTGACGTGCGCGGCAAGAAAGAGATTGATGCGTTTGTAGAAGAGTTTGGTGGAGCGAAAGCATTCTTTGAAATAACGGGAATGCCGCCGCTGTATCTTGGAAGCCTTTCCAAAATGCTGTGGATAAAGGAACAAGAAAAAGATGTGTTTGAGCAGGTTGTAAGATGGGCAACTTACGAGGACTTTCTCGTGGAGAGGTTCGGATTGGCTCCGGCAGTCAGCTATAGCGAAGCGGCGCGTACGATGCTTCTGGATATTCGTAAAAAAGACTGGTCGCGTAAGGTATTGTCGCAGATACCTATAAAAGCGTCGCAATTACCACAGCCTGTTCCGTCGGCGGCAAAGCTTGGCTTTATGGATGATGCGCTGGCGAAGCGGTTAGGATTTGCGGGACCGGTACAAATTGCGAGCGGCGGACATGATATGGTGTGTGCGGCGGTAGGGGCCGGACTCAATGAAGAGGAGAGCGCGACCGCAGTTGATATTGCGGGGACGATCGAAGGGATCGTCGCCGCGATGCCGGACGCGAATACGTCGGAAGAAATGCTGCAAAATCTTTTGCCGTGTTATCCCGGATTCACAGGCTATGTGACGTTTAGCGTCAATGTGACAGCCGGATGTGTCGTGCGCTGGTATCGTGATGTGATAGACCGCGACGAGTGGGAGACGTGCCGTAAGTATGGGGAGAACTTTTATGAGTTTTTTCAGCGGGAAGCGGATCCGGAAAACCCGGGAAGGCTGACGTTGATCCCACATTTTTCAGGAAGCGGCAACCCGCATTTTGATCCGGCGGCGCAAGGAATGCTCTATGGGCTGAATCTTGACACCAAGAAGGAAGACATCGGGCGCGCGATCGTTGAGGGGTTGTGCTATGAGCTAAAGCAACATACGCAGGCGTTTGATAAGGCGGGACTGCATATCGACAGGTTGTACGCTGTGGGTGGCGGTGCGCGCGTAGAAAAGCAACTGCAATTAAAGGCCAATATCACAGGTTTGACGATAGAACAAGGTGTAGTAAGCGAGTCATCCGCTATGGGAGCGGCAGCTTATGCAGCTGTTGCAATGGGGAATATCAAAAATCCCGCGCAAGCATTTTATAAAATCAAAAAGCAAGGGAAAGTATTCCTGCCAAACAAAGAAGCAGTACAACGCTTTGATGCGGCGTATCAAAACTACGAAATGTTGTCACAGCAAATGCATCAATTCGAACGGAAAAAACAAGCTTAACAGCTTTCATTTTATTCAGACTTCTAAAAAAGAACAACCAAAAAAGAATGCCCAAACAGGAGCTCTGTATTTGTTGTTACTTAAAATAGCCAAAAAACGAATTTATAATATCAAATCATCAGAAAAGGAGAAGAAAAAAATGAAAGAATTGACTCTCGGAGCAAGCGCCAAACTGACATCGCCCCATCTTTTTGCGGCAATCGTGACAAAAGATGATACGGGCAAAGTCAATATCATGGGTGCCTCATGGATCACATTCGCGTCGTTGCGGGATGCAAAAATGATATTCTGTATTTCTAATTCCGGCTATACGGGCGGGATCGTTCAGGCAACAGGAAAAGCGAGCCTGTGTTTTGTTACGGAGAAGATCGCGGACAAGGTATTCAAATGTTGCACGACAAGCGGACGGACTACTGATAAAATCAAGGAATTCGATATTTCGCTTTTGGCGTTAGAAGGATTCGATGTTCCTGTACCCGAAGGAACGGGAGTTGCGTTCAGCTTAGAACTTGATGAGGTCGTGGGCGGATGTGACCATGGAATTTATGTATGCTCGGTGAAAAAAGCGATACAGCTTTGTGAAGAGCCGGTGGTAATGGCTTTTGATGGCTATAGCAGGGTAGGTATCTTATAAAAAGGGGGAGCTGAGTTTGAATTATGTACTGGAACTTTCCAACATCGGTAAAACGTTTGCGGGTGTGAATGTACTGCGCGGTGTCGACTTACAACTCAAAAAAGGCGAAGTTCATGTGTTACTGGGTGAAAACGGCGCGGGAAAGTCAACGTTGATTAAAATTATTTCCGGTTACCACAAACAGGACAAAGGCGGGAGCATAAAGGTAGACGGGCAGGAAGTTTCTTTTAAGCGACCCAAAGACGCAATTGATGCTTCGATCCATACGATTTATCAGGAATTGACGTTATGCCCATATATGACGGTTGCGGAAAATATCGTGATAGATAAGCAGGATCATTTTGAGGGGAGTACGCTGCAAAAGGCGGAATTCAATAAGATAGCGGAAAACGCGCTCAAAAAACTGGGTCAAACGGATATCCATCCGGACATGCTTGTGAGGGATCTGTCCATCGCGCAGCAGCAGGTCGTTGAAATCGCAAAAGCGATTTCGGCAGAAGCAAAAATTGTGCTGATGGACGAGCCGACCTCCTCGATTTCGCAAAAAGACGCGGATAAACTTCTGCAAATCGTTCGTAATTTGCGCGATGATGGCGTGACGATAATCTATATTTCGCATCGCTTACAGGAGATCGGTCAGATCGCGGACAGAATTACGGTTTTGCGCGATGGCAGCCTGGTAAAGACGGTCGAGCAAAAGGATATCACAGATAAAGACTTGATCAATATGATGGTCGGGCGCGATATCACCAATATATATCCCAAAAAAGAGGTGGAGTTTGGTGACGTTGTGTTAAAACTTGACAGGATCAAGTGTGAAGGCGTGTTTGAGGAAGTATCCTTAGAAGTTCGCGCCGGCGAGATTTTTGGTATCGGTGGTATCGTGGGGGCAAAGCGGACAGAGATATTGGAAGCGATCTTCGGGATGCGCAAGATCACAAGCGGGAAAATGTATCTGAAGGGCAAGGAGTTTAAGCCGAGTGAACCTCGGGATGCGATTAAAAATAAGATCGCGTTCGTGACGGAGGATCGAAAAAAATCAGGGTTGGTTTTGTGTCTGCCGGTGATGGAAAACATCAACATGGTCAATGTACAGAAAAAATCGACGCTTGGCTACATCGACTGGAAGAAGATGACAAAGATCGCGCGAAGTCAGAAAGAACGTTTGGCGATCAAGCTTTACGATATTAACCAGCGAGCGGATACGCTCTCGGGAGGAAATCAGCAAAAGATCGTGCTTGCGAAGTGGATGGATTTTGAACCGGATGTCGTATTGTTTGATGAGCCGACGAGAGGGGTCGATATCGGTGCGAAAACGGAGATATACGGCATCATGAGCGATTTGGTGGAAAAGGGCGTTGCTGTTGTCATGGTTTCGTCCGAGCTGCCGGAATTGATCAGCGTCACAGATAAGATCATGGTTATGCGTGAGGGCGTTATGAAAGGCGTTATCGAACGTGAAGAAGCTACGCAGGAACTTGTTATGAGCCTTGCGACAATGGAAGCATAATAGGAGGGGAAACGATGGAAACACTGGATAAAAACAAAAGCTTGATGGGATTTCTGATCAAATACAAAACGGTCATCATCCTGATTGCTATCATCGTGATATTTACGTTGATCAAACCGATCTTTATTGCACCGGTCAACCTGATGAACATGTTAAAGCGCATGAGCTATGTGGCGCTCGCCGGATTCGGCATGACATTTATTATTACGCTGGCAGGTCTTGACTTGTCTGTCGGGTCGGTCTGCGCGATTGTGGGCGCTTCGCTCGCAATGATGCTGGGCGCGGGTGTTCCGCTGGTATTGGCGATCATTATCACACTGGGGATCGCTTTGGGACTGGGCTTTATCAATGGTTTCGTGTCTGTAAAAGGGAAGATCGAGCCGTTTCTGGTAACATTGGCCACGATGAATATATACCGTGGGATTGCGCTTACGATGACGGGCGGCAAGCCTATACCGATCACTGCCGAAGGGTTTGCGGATGTTTTTGGAAATGGTCTGATTGCGGACTTTATTCCTACGCCTGTTATTATTATCGTTATATTCTTTGTACTTACACTGTTCCTATATAAACGCACAAAATTCGGTTTCTATGTACGCTGCATTGGCGGGAATCCTGAAGCGGCGCGCGTAGCGGGTATCAACGTAGGTGGTATCAAAATGATTGCATATACGCTCAATGGCGTATATGCATGGATGGCGGGATTGATCCTTGCGGCGCTCATGAACTCCGGTCTGCCAAACATCGGCGAGGATTTGGCGCTTGACGCAATTGCGGCGGTAGTGCTGGGTGGAACGATCATCGCGGGCGGGTACGGTACTGTTTGGGGAACGCTGGGTGGCGTATTGATCATGGGCGCTCTCAACAGCGGTATGAGCATCCTTGGTGCGCAGACACCTGTCATCATACTGGTAAAGGGGTTGGTCATCATTTTGGCGGTACTGATGCAGAATGTACTGAGTCCGGATAAACTGAAAGCAAAACCGGTAAAGAGCGCTTCCGGGGCAGCGCCTGCGAAGGAATAGGTAA
>CAZBSH010000067.1:0-10857 GCA_964494645.1 uncultured Christensenella sp.
TTGAATTACAGCAACAAGTTGATAAAGATAAAGCAAGAATAGATGCTTTGATTGAGGGATGGATACGGAAGGCGCGGCGCTGATACTTACGCTTTTTTATGTTGGGATACTGGTGATGCGTATCGTAAGCCCGTTGATTTTTAAAAAGATACAGCCACAAAAGGTATTTGTGCTGTTCAGCATCATCAGCATTGCGTTGATGCTTGTTGCAATCAATACGCCATCCGTTTCGGCGGCAATGGTTTTTACGACTGTAGGCGGCGCATTCCAGTCCTTAAATATTGTGTGTGTGATCATGATCGCAACGGAGCTGTTCCCAACGCGCAAAGCATCGGCAAGCTCGCTTGCGGTATTCTCGTACAATATCGGTGGTATGATCGCGCCTGTCGCAGTGGGGCTGATGGCGGAGACAATGGGTTTGCAGCTTCCGTTAAGCATTATGTGCGGCGTGTTTGCGTGTGGCGTAGCGGTGATGGCGGTACTGAGCAGGAAATGCAAGGCGGAGCTGCGAAGCATCTAGATTTGCGGGTGTTGCTGTAATATCAATGGAATGAAAAAACGCGGAGAATATTTTTTCTCCGCGTTTTTTATTGATTTCCTATTTTACCAATTTTGAAATGGTTTTAAACGTATCGCTCCCCGCGCGTTCTGTCAGTTCGAACAGGATCGACTCCGCTGTAGTAAGCAACGCACCTTCCTGCTGCGCGCGCAGCAGGGCAATTTCTTTGTCATACGGAAAACGTGATCCGATGCAGTCGCATACGAGGATAGGCGTAAAACCTGCCTCCTTTAGATCGATTACGCTTTGGAGCACGCATACATGCGCTTCAATACCGCATACGATGATGTTTTTTTTGTTGAGCGAGCGTACATGATCCATGATCTCTGTTTCACCGCAGGCAGAAAAACTAAGCTTGTCAAACGGTGTAAAGTCACCGACTGCCTCTTTAACTTCCGGGATGATATCCCCCAGTCCCTTTGGATATTGGCGAGGCATGATGAAAGGCAGCCCTAAAGCGCGTGCGCCTTTTAAAAGCGTGACGGTTTTTTCGATAATAGAAGCATTTTCATAGATGACGGGTACCAGACGTTCCTGATAGTCAATCACCAGAACGACTGAATTTTCTGCTTGAATACGCATAAGTCAGATCCTCCGTTGTTTTTTCTCCATTATAACACAGGACAGTAAATTACAGAATTACAGATCGAACGAAATTACATAAACATTTAAACAATTATGGGAATTGTTGTAAAAAAGCGTATTAAAATTTCCGGATTTCCTGAAAGTATGAGCGAATAAGCTAACAAAATGGCTTATGAACAAGTTGTAGAAACATTAGTTTACGGATAGAATAAGAACATCAAAAGTTATTCGTAAAGAAAAAAGCAATTAGTTGTTTTAAATTATCAAAAATTATTCATCGTATGATTTTTGCAATTGATACTGTTCTTCGATTTTGGAGAGCCGGGGTTCGTTATTACCTAAGGCGGTGTTTCATGACTGAGTTTGAAGAAATTGCGCTGAAAAAGATAGTCAAGGATTACCTGATTGAGAACATCTATTACAGGATTAATTTGTTGATTGGAAAATACGGGATCAGCAACGCAGAAATCAGTAAGCGGATTGGATGGGACCCGGCGGGATACAATCAAAAATACAATCGAAGCAATGATCTTCGTATGACAACATTCATCAAGATATATGTTGCTATTCAGGAGATTATTGCTGAGAAGGAAGAAGAATATGGTTATGAGGAGCTTGAACTTAGCAAGATCGATTTAAACGACCTCATTACACAGGATGAATTTGACCTAGGTCGCCTGTTTAACCACATTAGTGCTGCGGCAGAGGGGAAAACAGAGTTTTTAAGCAGTGTTTCGCTGGTACATACGTATTTATCGCTGAAGTCTTTCGTACTGCTTGGACGGAAAAACAAGAAATTCAGCGAACGGGAGATTGACGTGTACATCTCGTTCTACAAAGCAGTATCGGAACAATAAGACAACGAACGGAAGGAAAAGCGGAGGCGGACATGCAAAAATTTGCGAATGATCCAAGCAATATGGTGAATGAATCGATCAGGGGATTTGTCAAATGCTATCCTGATATCGTGACATATACAGAGAGCGAACGCGTTTTAAAGAGTACGGCAGCGCAAGGCAAAGGAAGAGTGGGCATTGCGACAGGTGGCGGGTTTGGACATGATCCGGCGTTTATTGGTTATATCGGTCAGAACATGGTGGACACCGTGGCGGCGGGAGATATATTCATGACGCCCTCGATAGAAGACTATTGTATCGCGTTTCGGCATGCTGACGCGGGCGAAGGTGTCGCTTGTCTTTACGGAAACTATGAGCGGGATATCGCCAGTGTTGAAAAGGCAATTGAGATTGTAAAGCAAGAAGGAATCGTTGTGAAATGCGTGGTCGCAAAAGACGATGTTGCGCTTTCTGATCCGGACAAGCGGCGGGGCAGCGCGGGAGAAATACTGATGTGGAAGGTCGGCGGCGCGGCAGCTTCGATGGGATACGATCTTGATAATGTTATCCGTGTGGTACAAAAGGCGGTCGATAATACGAAAAGCATCAGCGTAGGGCTTGCGTCATGTATTATTCCTATGGTGGGCAGGCCAAATTACCTGATTGAGGTCGGCACGATGGAAATCGGGGTCGGTCATCATGGAACATCGAGCCTTGATACATGTAAGTTGCGCACGGCAGATGAAACAGTGGATATTATGCTGGATTCCATTTTAGCGGATATGCCTCTTGGCGAGGGTGAGCAAGTTGCGGTGCTTGTTTCCGGGCTTGGGAATACAATGTTGATGGAGCTGCATATTTTGTTCAGCCGTATTTATGACGTATTGAAGGAAAAGAATATCAAGATACACCGCTCTTATGTGGGAAATTATTTTACGGCGCTTGACATGATGGGGGCTTCGATCTCTGTTATGAAGCTGGACGACGAATTGAAACAAATGATGGACGTGCCGGTCTATACGGCGGCGTTTAATCACTTTCATATCAAAAAATAAAAGAGGTAAAAAGAATGAAACTGGCAATCGGCTGTGACGAAGCAGGCTTTTATTTAAAAGAGGAAGTCAAAAAGCATTTGGAAAAAGCGGGTCATGAGATCGTAGATGTTGGCGTATATAATACAGACCCAGCAATGTACCCGGATGTTGCTGCGGCAGTGGCAGGTAAGGTTTTGGATAAAGAAGTAACGCGCGGCATATTGATCTGCGGAACGGGAATTGGCATGGCGATGACAGCAAACAAGTTCCACGGAATTCGCGCGGCGGTATGTCATGACAGTTTCTCTACAGAGCGTTCCATAAAGAGCAACAATGCGCATATCATGTGCATGGGCGCGCGGGTCATTGGCAGCGAACTTGCAAAACAATTGGTGGATATGTGGATAAGTTACGAATATGTGGACGGACCGTCTACCCCAAAGATCGACAGAATGATGCATTATGACGCAAAACGCGATTGAAGAATAGACTGGAATGCTGGAGGAATAAAGTAAAATGGGCAATTATTTGGTAGGATGCGACATTGGGTCGAGCCAGACCAAGGCAGTAGTAATCGACGAAGAGGGTAACGTCCTTGGGAAAAAATATATTGGATATCCGACGCTGACGAACAGCAAGGGCTGGGCAGAGCATGACCCGGAGCAGTATTGGAGCACAACGGCGGATTGTATCGCCGAGTCGATCAAGGAAGCGAGGATCGACGCGAAGGATATTCGCGGTGTGGCGATCAGCGCACATTCTCCTGCATCTATTCTGGTAGATGAAAATCTGAACGCGCTCAACTTGAGCCATTTTTGGATGGATCGCCGTGGAACGGCGGAAGCGGAGTATATCAACGAGAAAATCGGTGAAGAACGTGTATTCCAAACAAGCGGAAACGTATCTGATCCGTATTATGCGACAGTCAAGCTGTTATGGGAAAAGAACAACCGTCCTGAGATTTATAATCGGGCGAAAAAATTCCAGACAGCGGCAGACTATCCGCGCATGAAGCTGACGGGAAAAATGGTAACGGATTATTCTAATGCCAGCCTGATTGGCGTAGGGTTTGATATCGTGAATCGTAAATGGGATACGGATATCTTGGAAACGATCGGGCTTGATCCCGATAAATTTCCGGAGCTGGCGGCATGCGAGCAGGTTGTGGGAGAGGTCACGGCGGAAGCGGCGGAGCGTACGGGTCTGAAAAAAGGTACGCCGGTTATCGCGGGTACGGTGGACTGCAACGCGGCATGGGTAGCCGGCGGAGTGCTCAACGACGGCGATATGTCGCTTGTTATGGGCAGCGCGGGCGTAATGGGAGTTGTCCACGAAAAACCTACCTTTACAAAAAATTTGGTTACGATCATCCATGCTGCAAATTCTGAAAAGATGTATACCACGGTTGTGGCGACATGCGGCTGCGGATCTTCTCTGCAGTATTTCAAAGAAAAATTCGGTGATCTGGACGGTATCGTCGCGGGACAGACCGGAAAAAATACATATACGTACCTATGCGACAAGGCGGGCGAGGTTCCTGTAGGCAGCGATGGACTGATTACGCTTCCTTATTATATGGGAGAACGCACGCCTATCTGGAATCCGATTTCGCGCGGTGTGTTGTTCGGGCTTGGATATTCTCATACAAAATATCATATGCTCCGTTCTTTTATGGAAGGTTCGGCGCTTGCTATCAAGCATAATTTTGAGCTGATGAAGGAAACCGGCGTAAAAATGAATATGCCGCTCATCATGGGTGAAGGCGGCGCGCAAAGCAGAATATGGAGACAAATCATTTCTGATTGCCTTGGTATCCCGGGTATCTACATGAGCAACTCGATGGGCGCGCCGGTGGGCGACGCGATTCTCGCGGGTGTGGGTTCCGGAGTATTCAAGGACTGCAACGTCGTGAAAGACTGGGTCAAGCTTTCGGATGAAACAGAGCCGGACGCGAAGAACCATGATATATACAATGATATATACAAAATATACCGCGAGCTTTATGAAGAGGTAAAGGACAGCTATAAGGCGCTTGTACCGCTCGTCAAGAAGATTGATGCTCGCAAACAGGACAATGTTTAATTAGAAAGTTTTTAATATTTTACTGTAAGGTAAAAAAAAGAAAATGGAGGAAAAGAAATGAAAAAAGTAGTTAGTCTCATCGTAGTAGTGTTGATGGCAGTTGCGCTCTTTGCAGGCTGTACACAAGCTCCTGCTGCATCTGAATCTGCGGCTCCTGCTGCATCCGCATCGGCAGATGCTCCGGCGGCGTCCGAATCGGCTCCGGCAGAATCTGCTGCGGCTGGCGCAAAAACGGACAAAGAGAACAAGGACATCACGATCGTTATGGTGGCAAAGCATGAAGGTATCACATGGTTTGACGACATGAGAATCGGTGTTGACCAGTTTGCAAAGGACACAGGCGTAAATGCTTACCAGATCGCTCCTGAAGGCGGCGACCCGGCAAAACAGCTGCAGATGGTTGAAGACCTGATCGCGCAGGGCGTTGACGCAATCTGTGTTGTTCCGAACGACGCACAGTCCATGATCCCGGCTCTTGACAAAGCAAGAGAAGCTGGTATCGTTGTTATCTCTCACGAAGGTCCGGACATTCTTGAGCATGTTGACTATGACTTAGAAGCGATCGACAATGCAGAGCAGGGCAAGCTGTTTGGCGAAAACCTTGCAAAACAGATGGACGGCAAAGGCAAGTTTGCTTCTTTCGTAGGTATGCTTACAATGGTTCCGCACATGGAATGGTGGCAGGGCGCAGTTGATTATCTGGCAGAAAACTATCCGGAAATCGAATGCATCACACCTGAGCCGTACGAAGACAAAAACGACAACCAGATCGCTTATGACAAAGCTCTTGAAGTTTTGAAAGCGACTCCGGACATCAAAGGCTTCACAGACAGCGCAGCTTCCGGCGCTGGTATCGCACAGGCACTGCAGGAAAGAGGCAGACAAGATATCGCTCTTGTCAGCACGGCTGTTCCTTCACAGGCAGGCGCTTACATCGAAGATGGTTCTATGGATGTAGGTCTGTGCTGGAGACCGGCGGATGCAGGTTACATCACTTGCGATATCGCTCTTAAAGTTCTGAAGGGCGAAGAGATCAAAGACGGTATGTCTTTTGACAAAGCTGGTTACGAAAAGGTTGCTGTAAATGGAAACGCTATGGTTGCAAATGCTCCTATCGTATTCACGAAAGACAATCTTCACGACGAAGCGGTTTATTTCTAAGCCAAAAGCAAAATTGGCATAAGCCAATGACCGGTTGTTCTGCTGCCTCCTTGAGGGGCAGCAGAACAATTTTGTTAAGGAGGAGGGCTAATAGTGGATAATAAAGTTTTGGTGGCGGAAAACATCAGTAAAAGCTATGTCGGCGTACAGGCGCTCGACGGTGTTAGCGTTACTATAAAACAGGGTGAAGTGAAATGTTTGGCCGGAGAAAACGGAAGTGGGAAATCTACTTTTGTTAAGATCATTGCAGGAATCGAGCCGGCGGATAGTGGAGATATCTATATCAGTGGTGAAAAACAGGTAAAATCAAACGCAATCAGTGCCATCAATGCCGGCGTACAGGTTATTTATCAGGATTTATCGTTGTTTTCGAATATGACGGTGGCGGAAAATATTGCGCTGAATAAGATGATCAAGGAAAAAAAGAGCTTGATCGACAAAAAAGAAATCAAAAGAATTGCAACAGAATCGCTCAAAAAGATCGGCGTAACAATGGACCTCGATGCAAAGCTGCAGACAGTTTCCATCGCAAACAGACAAATTATTGCGATTTGTCGTGCGCTTGCGCTAGACGCTAAGATTCTTTTCATGGACGAGCCGACAACGGCACTTACGAAATCTGAAATCGAAAAATTATTGGAAATTGTAAATACATTGAGGGCAAAA
Source organism: uncultured Christensenella sp. (assembly GCA_964494645.1). Lineage (GTDB taxonomy): Bacteria > Bacillota > Clostridia > Christensenellales > Christensenellaceae > Christensenella. The sequence continues at coordinate 6,924 of CAZBSH010000067.1, forward strand.
GGACTTGCGATCGTGTTTATCAGCCATAAGCTTGACGAGGTGATGTCGGTCGCCGATTCCATTACCGTTTTCCGCGACGGAAAACAAGTCGCGGATATCGAAAAAGACGATATTGACCGTATGAAACTCATCTATTATATGACGGGACGTGAGATCGAATATTCTCGGTATTCACGTACCAACACGGATACGGATAATCTTCTGGAGCTTAGGGGGCTTTCCAAATCCAAACAATTTGAAAATATCAATCTGTCTGTTCGTCCGGGCGATATCATGGGGCTTACCGGGCTTCTTGGTTCGGGCAGAACAGAGTTAGCGCTTTCCATATTCGGTCTTAATCCGGTGGATGCGGGACAGATTTATTTCAATGGAAAAGAAACAAAGATCAGCAGTCCTGTAGATGCGGTTAAAAAAGGCATCGCTCTTTTGCCGGAAGACAGAAGCACGCAGGGACTCTTGCTGGATAAGGATCTTACAGACAATGTGGCATCGGCAGCATTTGATAAGGTGACCAATAAAATGGGAATCCTGCACGAGGGACGCAGGCTTGCGCTTGCGGATAAGTCCATCAAGCGTTTTAAGGTCAAGATCCCCAATGCGCAGACGAAGATCAAAACGCTTTCCGGCGGTAACCAGCAGAAAGTTGTGCTTGGGAAATGGGTCGCGACAGAGCCGAAGCTGTTTATTTTGGACAGCCCGACGGTAGGTGTTGATATCGGTTCCAAGTCGGAGATCTACGAACAGATCCAGCAGCTTGCGCATGAAGGACTCGCGATCATTTTGATTTCTGACGAGATCGAGGAGATCGTAGCGAACTGTAACCGTGTGTCGGTGATGTTTGAAGGCTCGATCGTCAAGGAGTTTGACGACGAGGAAATGAAGGATGACCAGATCGAGGCAAAGATCATGGACGTCATCAATAATCTTCATTTGCAAAATAAGAGTGGGGAGAGTGAAGCGGTATGATGGCGAAAGCAAAAGCAATCAAAGAGAAAAAAGGATTATCGACCGAATTATTTCTGGTCTTGATCATTGTCGTATACTGTATCATCGTTTCGATCGTGAACTCTGAGTTTTTAAATGCGGCAACGTTGTTCGATATGGTCAAGTCGGCTGCGCCGACGATGGTCGTTGCAATGGGGCTTCTGCTTGTCGTGATTTCAGGCGGTATCGACGTATCGTTTACGGCGATCGCGATCTTCGGCGGATATGTGGCTACCACAACGCTGATGGCAACGGGTGTAAATAATATCTTGGTCGCGTTTTTGATCTCTTGCGCGGTGGGCCTTGTATTGGGGCTGATCAACGCGGTGCTTATCCACGTGACGAAGATGGAGCCCTTCATCATTACGCTGGCGACATCAGGTTTGTATCAGGGATTTTTGTTGACATTCATCGGTACGAAAAACATCGGTTCCGTGGATATTCCAAAAGCAATCACAGAGTTCGGCAACTCGAAGTTGTTTTCATTCAAAGACCAGTTTGGCAGTGAGGTTGGACTGTCGGTATTTATTATCATTATTGTGGCAGTCGTTTTGCTGACATGGTTCATCTTGCACCGCACGATGCTCGGAAAAAGCATCTTTGCGCTGGGATGTTCTCCGGAGGCTGCGCGCAGAGCAGGCTTTAACATTTGGAAGACACATTTGTTCGTATATGGCTATATGGGTGTTTTAAGCGGTATCATGGGAATCCTTTACATCGCGGGGATCAACGCGTGTAATCCGGTTACGCTGGTTGGAACGGAGCTTACCATCGTTGCTGCGGTCATCATTGGCGGCGCGAGGGTTTCGGGCGGACAAGGTACGATCTTGGGTACGATACTTGGTGTTATTATTATGTATCTGCTGAATACAACTCTTATCTTCTTAGGACTTTCCTCTTCCTGGAACGATTTGTTTTTGGGAGTCATCCTGATCTTCAGTATCGTTATGACATCCTGGCAGGAAAGAAAGAAAAACAGGAAGATGTTTATCTTCACTGAATAAGAGGAGGGAGGAAAAATTATGCTTAAATTGAAAACGTTATTAAGAAAAGATTTGAATTTCAGCATCCTGATTTTTGTCACGCTGGGTATCCTGATTGCGATGGCGGTGGTGCTGGGAGACAAAATGTATAATGAGAGAAACCTCTCGAGTATGGCGTTCCAGCTTTCGGAATTCGCCGTGCTTTCCCTGGGAATGGGGTTGGCGATGCTTCTTGGAGGGATCGACCTTTCCATTGTTGCAAACGCGAACCTTGCCGGTATTTGTGCGGCGTTCGTAATGACAAACGAAGGCATGATGGCTTCGCTTGGCGTAAACGGTTGCATTGTGCTGGCAGTCATTGTTGCACTTGTGGTAGCGACAGTATGCGGCGCGTTCAATGGTATGCTGATCATGAAGTTCTCGGTCAATCCAATCGTTGCGACGCTGGGTACAATGATTTTGTACAACGGTATCAGCATGGCGTCTACAGGAGGAAAAGGACTGACGGGATTTCCGAAGGAATTTACCTCGTTTGGTACGGCTGAGGTGGGGGGCGTTCCGGCAGTATTTATCCTGTTTCTTGTGACCGCCATCGTACTGATGTTTATCATGGGTCGTACGGGATTCGGAAAGAAAGTATATATGATCGGTGAAAACCACACGGCTGCGCGTTTCTCAGCGATCAATAACGAAAAAGACGTGGTCATCATTTATGCGATGGCAGGACTGATGGCGGGTATTGCAGGGCTTATGATCATCGCCCGCGTCAATTCGGCAAAGGTTGGCTATGGTGACACATATCTTTTGCAGGCGATTCTGGTTTGTGTACTCGGCGGCATCAGCCCGTCCGGCGGTAAAGGAAAGATACTTGGTATCATTCTGGCACTGATCTCAATACAGGTGCTGCAAAGCGCGTTTACATTGTGGCAGTTTACGCCGTATGCAAAGAAGATGATTTGGGGTCTCATGCTTATCGGAATATTGTTCCTGAACAAGCTGGTCGACTCTATGGATATCAAGCGGCAGAAAAAGCTTTTGCATCAGCAGCTTCAAAAGCAGGCTGCGGCAAACGAGTGAGGGATGCATCATGGATTTTCATGAATTGGGTTCAAAAATAATCGAAGAATATAAGGATGTTTTCTCGCGGATTGATGACAGCATGATTGATGCATTTATCAATGAGATCAACACGCATGACAGATTGTTTTTCATTGGCGTAGGACGCGAGGGGATGATGACGCGCGCCTTTGCGATGCGCATGACGCACATGGGAAAGGAAGTCCACTGGATTTGGGATGATACGACGCCGGGGATTGGAAAAGGCGATTTGCTGATCGCTACAATAGGCGGTGGAGATATCGGGCATATTCGCTATGTGTGTGAACGCGCAAAAGAAAATGGGGCAAGGATATTGATCATTACGGGGTCACCAAGCGGAAACGCAGTGAAGCTTGCGGATTTTGTACTCTTCATACCCGGACAGGTATACGGCGGAAAAGACGATGTTGCTCCGTCCGTACAGCCGATGGGGAATCTGTTTGAACAAAGCTTGCTTATTGTTCTTGATATGATCTGTATCAAAATGGTGGATGAGAATCCGGACATCACCTATGAGAAAATGGAAAAACGGCACAGAAACGTAGAATGAGGTAAGATATGCAAAGAATTTTCAAAGACGCAGACAGAATGGTTGAGGATATGCTGGAGGGCTACCTCAAGGCAAATGCTTTCGCTGTAGAGGCGACGGACGACCCGCGTGTGATTAAGTCTAAGTATCAGTACAATAGCGGAAAAGTCGGCGTAGTTACGGGCGGAGGTTCGGGTCATGAGCCTGCGTTCCTCGGATATGTGGGAAAAAATATGTTGGATGCAGTTGCTGTAGGGGAGATTTTCTCCTCCCCTACGGCGAAATCCTTTTTCAATGCGATCAAGGAAGCCGATCAGGGCAACGGCGTAGCATGCCTTTA